>NZ_JBEZND010000015.1:0-165060 GCF_040706415.1 Streptomyces sp. NPDC048106
GGGCCGTAGACGCAGGGCCGCGAGCTCGTCGAGCATCTCCAGCGCGAGCTGCCACTTGGGCCGGTGACGCTCGGTGTCGGGGATACGGCATCGGGCCCGCCGGCCGGCCGCATCGGGCCCGTCCCAGCAGCGGGGCAGGAACAGCCGCCACGACAGCGGACACGAAGCAGTGTCCGAGGCGGCATGGACACTCACCCCGATCTGGCAGTTGCCGACCTTGCCCAGTGTGCCGGAGTACTGCCGGGCCACTCCGGGCGACGACACACCGTCTTTGGGGAAGCCGGTGTCGTCCACTACCCAGACCTGCGGTCGCACCACTGCCACCGCCCGGCGGGCCAGCCGTGCCCGGACCGATTCCACCGGCCAGGTCGACGTCGTCATGAACTGCTGCAACTGCTGGTGATCCACCCCGAGGCGCCCAGCCATCGGCTGCATCGACTTCCGGCGCCCGTCCAGGAGCAAGCCACGCAGATACAGGCCGCCCTTCACCCGCTGATCCGCCCGCGCCAAAGGCTTGAACATCTCCCCGGCGAACTCCTCCAATCGGTCCCGAAACGTAGCGAGTTCATCCGCCCTCATACCCGCAGAGAAGCACCAGACTGCCGACCCGACAAGACACCTAACAAAGCACTACTAGGGGGTGTCCGGCGGATCTTGGCGCAGACGCGGGGTCCGGCACGCCGATCTGCGGCGTTGTCGTCGGTCGCCGACTCCCCCACGCTCGGCTTCGCTCGCGCGGGGGCGCCCCCATCGTCGACTCCCTCCTCCGCCTTGCATCTCGACGCACCAGACCCCGCTCACCTGGGTCAAAACCGTGCCGTGGCTTCCCTCCACCAAGATCCGCCGGACACCCCCTAGACTAGTCGCGGCCGGACGCGGCGGGCCGGGGCGCCCTGTGGCACGCGTCTCGAACCGCAGGTCACGAGGGGTGCGGGAAGGGGGGTACGGGGCGAGAGGCCCTACGGCCCCGGTTCGTAGGTGAGCCGCGTCATGTGGGGCGCTTCGCCGGTCCGCCGCGCGTGCCGGACCGCCGCCGCCGCTCAGGCGATGCCGATCAGCGCGACTCCGGCGAAGGTGCCGACCACCCCGAAGACCTGGGCGGGCCGGAGGCGTTCGCGGTCGAGCCAGCCGGCGAGGACGACCGTGACGACGGGGTAGAGCGAGGCCAGCACGGAGACCACCGGCAGGAGGTCCGAGCGGGCGGAGAGGGCGTACATGAGGTTCGCCGCCATGTCGCCGAGCCCCACCAGCACGGCCACCGCCAGGGACCCGCGGCCCCACCCCGCCGTGACGGCGCCGCCGCGCGCGGTGACGGCCAGCAGGATCACCGCGATGATGCCCACGTACGCGCCGCGCTGTCCGAGGAGCGTCTGGTGGACGTCGTGACGACTGCCGGCCGCGATGGCCACCAGCACGAGTCCGAATCCCGCCGAGGCCAGGAGGGCCAGCCCGAGCGAGGCCCTGGAGTTCGTGGTGTCGGCGGCCGGGGTGCCCGTGCCCCTGGCCGGCAGTTCGGGCGCGACCGCGAGCACCGTGCCCAGTGCCGCCAGGGCCAGGCCGACGGACTGGAGGGGGGCCGGGGCCTGTCCCTGGACGACGCCGATGAGGACGGGCAGGGCCACGGAGGTCGCCGACACGGGCGCCACCAGGCTGACGCGGCCGATCGCGAGCGCCCGGTAGAAGGAGCCCAGCGCGACCACACCCGCGCAGCCGGCTCCGGCGCCCCAGGCCAGGGCGGGCCAGTCGGCGGCCGTGGAGCCGTCCGTGAGGACCATGACCACGGAGCCGGCCAGAGCGGCCGACTGGGCGACGAAGATCACCGAGTAGGTCGCCAGCCGACGGGAGAGCCTGCCGCCCGCGAAGTCCGCGATTCCCCACAGGAGGCTTGAGCACAGCCCGAGTAACAAGATCATCAGGGCCCTCGTGATTCGTCAGCGGAGAGATCCCGGCTCGACCGGTGCGGCCACTTTTCCGGACAACCCTCCTGAAGTCCTGGACGTGACGGGATGGCCATACCTATGGTCAGTTTAGCTGTCCATGTGGTGCAGCACAGTGTGTCAATCGAGACGGAGCGGCTTGAATGGGTAGCGCGGCCGAGAGGGCGATCCGGACCATCGCCCGGAACGTGAAGACCCTGCGCACGACCCGTGGTTGGAGCCTCGACGCGCTGGCCGCCCGCTCCGGCGTGAGCAAGGGCATGCTGGTCCAGCTCGAACAGATGCGCACCAATCCGAGCATCGCGACCCTGGGGCGGCTCGCCGATGCCTTCGGGGTGGCCCTGACCCGGCTGGTGGAGGCCCACGAGCCCCCTCCGGTGAAGGTGGTCCGGTCCGGGGACGCCGCCCAGCTCTGGCACGGACGCCCCGGGAGCGTCGGCCGGCTCCTCGTCGGGTCCGAGCTGCCGGCCGCGATCGAGATGTGGGACTGGCACATGGCCGCCGGCGACGGCTACGAGGGCGAGGCCCACGCGGCGGGCAGCCAGGAACTCCTCTACGTGCTGCGGGGCCGCCTCACCCTCCGTGTCGCGGAAGAGACGATCACGCTTCTGCGGGGCGACGCCGCCGCGTTCGTCGCGGACCGGACCCACAGCTACCGCAATCCGGGCGACGAGACCGTGCACTTCGTCATGGCCGTCCTCCAGCCCGAGGTCGCCCTCCCGCCGCCGCCCCAGGAGCCCCCTTCCCAGCCGTGACCCGGCCCGCTTCGGCACGCTCCCTGTCAGTCACCTGATCCGACCAGTGAGGAGCCGTTCACCATGCCCTTGGTCCTGATCGTCAACCCGCCGAACTCCAACACCGTTCTCGACGGTCCGACCTGCACCGTCACCCGCCCCGAGGATCACACCGACTGGTCGGACTTCCCCCATCTGGGGACGCTGACGCTCGCCTCGGCGCTCGCCGAGGTGCCCGGCGTCACCCCGGTCTACCTCGACGGCACCGTCGTCCCCTGGCCGACGATCCTTGGATACATCGAGGACCACGCGGACGAGCTGCTGGCCGTGTGCGCCAGCACCCTGACGGCCACCTACGAGGCGGCCGTCGCCCTCCTGTCCCATGTGAAGGCGCTGCGTCCGGGAATCCGGACCATCGTGGGCAACGACCACTTCAGCGCCCTGACCGAGCAGTGCCTGCGCAACCACCACGCCTGCATAGACTTCGGCTTCCTCGGCAACGAAGTGATCGCCTCCTTCCGTGACCTGGTCGCCGACCTGTACCAGGGGCGGTTACGCGCGTTATCGGCCTATCCGGGGCTCGCGGTATGGCGCGAGGGCGAGGTGCTGGCCACGCCGCAGCGGCCCGAGCCGCTCTTCACGGCGCTGCGGTACGACCTCGTCGACGCCGTGTTCGAGCACACCCCGCACTACCAGGCCAACTTCCGTTCCCGGGTCGCCCCGCGCTTTCGCGACCTGCTCGGCGTCGACCTGCACGCCGGGATGCCCCTGGAGATAGCGCGCGGCTGCATCAAGTTCCGCCGCGACGACGCCTGCTCCTTCTGCTCGATCCAGTTCGGCGGCATGTGGAAGAACAGCGTCGAGGACCCGGCCACCGCCTGGCACGCGGTCGAGCGGGCCCACGACAACGGGTACGACTACCTCTACCTCACGGCGGACGAACTCCCGCTGACCTTCGGCGCGCTGCTGCGGCGGATGCGCGAGGGGATGCCGCAGTGGTGGACCGCGCTGCCGGAGGAGGAGCGGCCGGTGATGGTCGGCTACGCCCGTGCCGACGGCCTGTCCGACCCCCGCCACGCCGAGACCCTCCGTCAGGTGGGGGTCCGGCAGCTCATGGTCGGGCTCGACGCCGGTTCGCCCCTGTCGCTGGCGGCGATGAACAAGCCGCTGTCCCCGCTCCGGGACGCGCGTCCCGCCCACCGCGCGGAGCGCATGTTCGAGCACAACGTCCAGGCCATGCAGACGGCCCGCGACCAGGGACTGCTGCTGAAGGTAGGGTTCGTGATCGGCCATCTCGGGATGACGCCGGAACTGCTGGCGGAGAACGTCGACTCCATGCGTGAGCTGCTCCACCTCGGCAAAGGGGCGATCGCCTCGCTCGATGTCGAGGTCCTCTCTCCCGAACCGGGCTCGCGGGACTACCGCTACCTGACCGAACCCGAGTTCGCCGACGCGGCGGCGCGACGGGTCGGCGTCGGCCTCCCCGACGAGGCGGAACGCCGGTCCGTGGCCGAACGGTGGAAGCCCCTGGACGTCATCGACCGGGAGGCCGCGATGAGCGACTACGTCACCGCCGTCATGCCGGGCCTCACCCTGGACGACCTGGCGGCGGCCCGCACCCGGATCCGTGAGTACGGGAAGTCCAGCGGAATCGTCATCGGAGAGTAGGCGCGTCCGACGCCCCGGCAGCGGGGCCGGCCGTCCCCGGCTCCCTGCGCTCGGCGCTCCCGGGGGCGTCGAACACGACCGCCGTCTCGAAGGCGGCCCGGCGGGTGGCCCGGCGCAGCGCGCGCAGCACCGCCGGGCCGAGCGCGAAGGTCAGCACCACCGTGCACAGGGCCCGGCCCAGGTCCCAGCCGAGGGAGGTGGCCAGGCAGTAGGCGACGAAGCGGGCCAGGTTGGCGGCGACCGAGGCGCCCGGGTGGAAGGAGATGCCCGAGGCGGTGGCGCCCATGAAGGGCCAGCCGGCCAGGTTCATCACCGTGCCGTAGGCGAGGGAGGCGAGGAAGCCGTACCCGGCCAGCAGCAGCAGCTCGGCCCGGCCGCGCAGCCGCACCGGGCCGGGCAGCAGGCCCGCGCCCATCGCGAACCAGCCCATCGACAGCATCTGGAACGGCAGCCAGGGGCCGACGCCGCCGGTCAGCAGCGCGGACGCGAACATCGTCACCGAGCCGAGCGTGAAGCCGAAGCCGGGGCCCAGGACGCGGCCGCTGAGCACCAGCAGGAAGAACATCGGCTCGATCCCGGCCGTGCCCGCGCCGATCGGGCGCAGCGCGGCACCGGTGGCGGCCAGCACGCCCAGCATCGCCACCGCCTTCGGGCCGAGGTCCGACTCCGAGATCGTCGCCGCGACCACCGCCACCAGCAGGATCAGCAGGCCCGCGAAGAGCCAGGGGGCGTCCTGGGCGTGGGCGCTGAGGCCGGAGGCGGGCGGGGCGAGGAAGGGCCAGCCGAAGGCGATCACGCCGACCGCGGTCACGAGGACGAGGGCGGCGACGGAACGGGGACCGAGGCGGACGGCACGGACGCGCGGGGCGGCGGGGGCGAGGGCGGAGGGCGGGGGCGGGGTCATCCCAGGGCCTCCCGGACCTGGGCCACGGTCAGCCACTGCTGGGGGGCGAGGATCTTGGTCACCTGGGGGGCGAAGGAGGGGGAGGACACCACGATCTCCGCCGTGGGACCGTCCGCGATCACCTCGCCCTCGGCCAGCAGCACCACCCGGTGCGCGATCTCCGCGGCCAGCTCCACGTCGTGCGTGGCCAGCACGATCGCGTGCCCCTCGGCGGCCAGGCCGCGCAGCGCGGTCACCAGCCGGGCCTTCGCGGCGTAGTCCAGGCCGCGGGTCGGCTCGTCCAGCAGGAGCAGCGGCGGGCGGGCGGTCAGGACGACGGCCAGCGCGAGGGCGAGGCACTGGCCCTCGGAGAGGTCGCGGGGGTGGGTGTCGTCGGCGATGCCCGGCAGGAGCCGGGAGAGGAGGGCGCGGCAGGTGCCGGGGGGCGCGTCGGCGTCCTGGTCGGCGGCGGCGCACTCCGCGGCGACGGTGTCGGCGTAAAGCAGGTCCCTCGGCTCCTGCGGGACCAGGCCGACGTGGCGGATCAGCTCCCGGGGGGAGGCGCGGTGGGGCGTGGTGCCGCCGACGCTCACCGTGCCGGCGGTGGGTTCGAGGAGGCCGACGAGGGTGGTGAGGAGGGTGGACTTGCCCGCGCCGTTGCGGCCCATGAGGGCGATGGTCTCGCCGGGGCCGACGGTGAGGTCGAGGGCGCGCAGGGCGGTGACGCGGCCGCGGCGGACGGTGAGGGAGCGGGCTTCGGCCGTGGGGGCGGGCCCGGTCGCGGGGGCGGTCCTGGTCCGGCGTCCGAACAGGCGCCCGGTGCCGCGGCCGGCCGGGGGCCGGGCCGCCGCCGCGGTGACGGCGGCCGGCCCGGCCGCGGCGGCCCGGTTCCGCGCGGCCGGGGCGAGACGGTCGCGCAACGGCGCCGCCTTGCGGCGGGCGTCCCGGACCGTCAGCGGCAGCGGGTCCCACCCGGCCAGCCGGCCCAGGGCGACGACCGGCGGGTGGACCGGGGAGACGGCCATGACCTCGGCCGGGGTGCCGGTGACGGGGGGCGCGCCGGGGGCGGGGAGCAGGACGACGCGGTCGGCGTACTGGACGACGCGTTCGAGGCGGTGCTCGGCCATGAGGACGGTGGTGCCGAGGTCGTGGACGAGGCGCTGGAGGACGGCGAGGACCTCTTCCGCGGCGGCGGGGTCCAGCGCGGAGGTCGGTTCGTCCAGGACGAGCACCCGGGGATGGGGGGTGAGGACGGAGCCGATGGCGACGCGCTGGCGCTGGCCGCCGGAGAGGGTGGCGATGGGCCGGTCCCGCAGACCGGCGAGGCCCAGCAGGTCGAGGGTCTCCTCGACGCGGCGGCGCATGACCTCGGGGGCGAGGCCCAACGACTCCATGCCGTAGGCGAGTTCGTCCTCGACGGTGTCGGTGACGAAGTGGGCGAGCGGGTCCTGGCCCACCGTGCCGACGACATCGGCGAGTTCGCGGGGCTTGTGGGTGCGGGTGTCGCGGCCGGCCACGGTCACGCGGCCGCCGAGCGTGCCGCCGGTGAAGTGCGGGACGAGTCCGCTGACCGCGCCGAGCACGGTGGACTTGCCGACCCCCGACGGGCCGACGAGCAGCACCAGTTCGCCCTCCGGCACCTCGAAGTCGACGTCGCGGACGGTGGGTTCGGGGGCACCGTCGTACGTGACGCTGACCTTCTCGAAGCGGATCACGAGTGCTCCCTGGGGACGACGAAGGCGGGCAGCAGGGCGAGCAGGACCGACGCGGCGGGCCAGAGCGGGAGGGTGGGGGCGGTCAGCGGGACCACGCCCGGGTGCAGGGCCTCCGGGGCGCGCGCCGAGGCGAGGGTCAGCAGCGCGGCCACGGCGACGCCGGAGCCGGTGACCAGCCAGGCGCGCGGGCCCCAGGGGTCGGGGCGGTACCGGGTGCGCGGCGAACGCCGGCCGCCGAGGCGCAGTCCGGCGAGGGCGGCGAGGATCCCGGCGAGGAGCAGCGGGGCGCCGTAGCCGCCGCCCTCCGCGGTGAGCAGCCCGTAGGTGCCCGCGCAGACGCCGAGCAGGCCGCCGAGGGTGAGGGCGGCGGTGGTCCGGCGGACCCGGGCGGGGACGTCGGCGGTGCGGCCGTAGCCGCGGGCCTCCATTGCGGCGGCGAGGGCGACGGAACGTTCCAGCGCGCCCTCCAGGACCGGGAGTCCGACCTGGAGCAGGCCCCGGACGCCGCGGTCCGGGCGGCCGCGCAGCCGGCGGGCGGCGCGCAGCCGCTGGACGTCGGCGATGAGGTGCGGCGCGAAGGTGAGGGCGACGACGACGGCGACGCCGGTCTCGTACAGGGCGCCGGGCAGGGACTTCAGCAGGCGGGACGGGCTGGCGAGGGCGTTCGCGGCGCCGACGCAGATCAGCAGGGTGGCCAGTTTCAGGCCGTCGTACGCGGCGAAGACGAGCGCCTCCGCGGTCACCTCGCCCCCGAGGCGGATGCCCTGCGCCCAGTGCGGGAGCGGGATCTCCGGGAGGGTGAGGAGGGTGTGGGTGCCGGGGATCGGGGAGCCGAGGGCCACGGCGAAGACCAGGCGGACGAGCAGGACGGCGAGGGCGAGCTTGGCGAAGGCGGTGTAGGAGCGGGCCCAGGGGGCGGCGGAGCGGTGCGTCGCCACGACGTACGCCGACGCGGCGATCAGCAGGGCGAGCAGCAGCGGGTTGGTGGTGCGGGTGGCGGCGGTGCCGAGGGATATCGCCCAGAGCCACCAGGCACCGGGGTGCACGGTGGCCCGGCCCCGGTCGCGCCCCGAAGGCGTCCCGGGAACCGTGCGACCGGTCACGGACGGCCCGTCCGACGGGGTCATCCGCGTCGCCGTCGCGACTGCCACACCGCCGCGCCCGCCAGGACGACCACCACGGCGGCGCCGATCGGCAGCCCCAGGGACGGGCCGCCGGAGGAGGCGGTCCGGTACTCCGTGCGGCCCGGGACCGTCACCGGGCCGCTCCCCGACACCTGCTCCCCGCACCCCGTGCGCGGATACCCGGAGATCGCGCACAGCAGGGCGTTCGTGTCGTACCGCAGCGGCTTGGCCACGGCGGCCAGCGCCTCCGCGGCGGACGCCGAGGGGGAGACCCGGGCGCAGGCCGTGCGGCCCTTCGGCGGCGTCTCGCCGGCGGGCGCGTCGGCCGGGACGCCGAAGTCGACGACCAGGGCCACCCGCTTGGTGCCGGACTCGGCGGGCGTGCCCGCGCAGATCGTGGCGAAGTCCGCCGTACCGCGCGGCTTGCTCGCGTCGCCGGAGTCCGCGCTCACGGAGAAGCGGAAGCCCTCCACGGCGCCGTCGCCGGGGCGGACGAGCGAGGGGCCCTGGGTGGCGTACGTCCAGTGGCCGCCGGAGCGTTCCCAGAACGACCAGTAGCGGTACCCGGTGGCCCGCGCCTGCCCGGCCCCGGCGCCGAGCAGCAGGGCGAGGACGGCCAGCAGCACCGGCGCGGTACGGCGGACGGCGGTCACGGCTGCCGCTTCTTCCGGGTGCTGAGCAGGAAGCCGATGCCGATGCCCGCGACGAGGCAGATGCCGACGCTCCACCAGACCCCGGCGCCCGAGGAGCCGTCGGACGCCTTGGCCGGCTTCTCGGCGGCGCCCTGCGTCCGCGGCGCGGGGCCGAGGGCGTCGAGGGAGGTCACGAGGCTGGTGCCGCCGAAGTCGCCGGGCTGGGCGCCGACCGCGTGCGCGGCGAGGATCAGCTGGGCGTACGCCGCGGGGCCGGTCTGGGCCGCCCAGGGGCCGGCGTTCTTCTCCAGGAAGGCGTACGCCTTCTTGGCCGCGGCGGTCCGCCCGTCCGCGGCGAGGGCCACGACGGCGTCGGCGGTGTTGCCGTAGTCGGGCTGGTTCTCGGCGCCGGGGAGCACGGAGAGGAGATGGCCGGACTTCGCGACCGCGGCCGCCAGATACGCGCCGCCGTTGTCGGCGACCCGGGCCGGGGCGGGGTGGGCGCCCTTCACGCAGGCGTCCGCGGCGGGGGACTTGCCGGCCCCGGCCACGAAGCCCTTGCCGAGCGCGGCCAGCACACCGGCCGCGGTGGCGTCGGCGTTGGCCGCCAGGGCACCCTTCTTGTCCGGCTGGTAGGCGAGGGCGCCGCCGCCCTCGTGGTCGCAGGGGATGGACCAGGAGGCCAGCGCGTCGTACGGGGACTTGCCCGACTTCCGGACGCTCGCCGGGTCGGCGCCGGTCGCGGCCAGCGCGCCGATGACCACGGAGGTGGAGTTGGTGTCGCTGGGGCTGCCGGGGTTGTAGCCCCAGCCGCCGTCCGTGTTCTGCACGGACTTCAGCCAGTCGACGGCCTTGGTGACGGCGGCGTCGTGGCCGCCGGTGGCGCGCAGGGCCTGGACGGCGGCGGCCGTGCTGTTGGTGTCCACCGTCGTCTTGGCGTCGCAGGACTTGGCGGGGGTGGCGCGGAACGCGGCGAAGGAGCCGTTCGCGCACTGCTGGCCGGTGAGCCAGTCGACGGCGGCGGCGGCCGGACGGTAGCCGAGCGTGCGCTGGGCGACGAGGGTGAGCGACTGGCGCCACACACCGTCGTAGGTCGGGTCCGACGTGCCGTAGAGCCCGGCCGGGGCCGGGACCTTGGGGGAAGGGGACGGGCCGGCGGCCGTGGCGGGCGCGGCTGCGGTCAGCACGCCTATGGCGGCGAGTGCCGCGGCGTTGCGGCGGACGTTCATGGTCGGCGACTGCCTCTCCCTGCGGGGAGCCGGGCAGCGCACGGGAGGGCCCCGGGCGGCTCGACTCCGTATACCTCGACGGTGCCGTGCGCGGCGGGAGGCCGGGCACGCGAGCCGGTCACGTCCGCGCGGGGCATTCCGGCTCGCCGTTTCCCTGCGGAACGGCTCACGGCTGCGGGTCAGCGCCGGAATTGCACCGGCTTCCCCCCGTACGGGTGTGATGACGACTCCGCCACTTTACCGGCAGCCCCACGGGCGCCGGGGAGTGCCCGTGAGCACACCGTGACGGTGATTAGGGTCACGGCATGACGACACCGGGAAGACTCCTCGGCTCCGGCCGCTCGGCCGACATCTACGAGATCGACACGGCGTGGGTGCTGCGCCGCGACCGCGAGGGCTGGGGGGACGCGGCCGGCGAGGGCGCCGTGATGACGTACGTACGACAGCACGGCTACCCGGCACCGCGCGTCCGCCCCGCCGGCTCGCGCACCGACCTGGTCCTGGAGCGGCTGTCCGGCCCGACCCTGCTCGCCGCCCTCACCGAGGGCCGGGTGGGCCCGTCGGAGGCGGGCGCGCTGCTCGCCCGGCTGCTGCGGCGGCTGCACGCCGTGCCCGGCCGGGACGCGGCCGACCCGGCGGCGCGGGTGCTGCACCTGGACCTGCACCCCGACAACGTGATGCTCACCCCGGACGGGCCCCGCGTCATCGACTGGTCCAACGCCGAGGACGGCCACCCCGGCCTGGACTGGGGCATGTCCGCGGTGATCCTCGCCCAGGTCGCCGTGGGCCCCACCGCCCTCGCCCGGCCGGCCGGCGCGATCCTCACCGCCCTGCTCGCCGACCCCCGTGACCTCACCGAGGAGGGGCTCGCCGAGGCGCTGCGGCGGCGGGCGGCGAATCCGACGATGAGCGCCCAGGAGACGGAACTGCTGGGGGAGACGGGGAAGTTGGTGCGCAGCGTGGCGCGACTGGCCTGAGCGTACTTTCGTGACGGCTGAAAACGGCGGGGTCTTGGGGCGGCCCCGGCGGGACCGGAGCGCTTGTTTCGGCCAACGGGAGGACCGCACGGCGTCCCGTTGGCGAGATATGGGGCATTCGCGCCGTCCGTGCTCCGGGAGCGAAGGTGGCCTAAGCGGCGAGGAATTGACATATTGCGGTCTGACGTGACCGCTCGCAGCCTCCGGGGGAATGGTGCGTACGACCAGGAAGATGCGCCGGTTCGCCAACGAGCTGATCGACCCCCTCCGCGTGCCGATCCCCGCCGACCCCGCCGCCCTGCTGGCGGCCCTGGTCGAGTCCGCGATCCGCTGGCGCGGCCGGCCCATCGTCGTCCACCAGGCGAACTTTCCGCCGCAGACCTCCGCGACCGGGCTGTGGATCGACCGCGGCGACCGCGACGACATCGTCATCGAGGCCGACGCCCCGCCCTGGATGAAGCTCGTGATCCTGGGGCACGAGCTGTGGCACATGGCCGACGACGACCCCGCCCACCGCGCCGCGCACGTCGAGGGCGCCCCCGCGCCCGACGCCGCCGACGCCGCGGTGGCGACCGCCGCCCGTACCCGGTTCCTGGAGGCCGCGGAGCAGCGGGCCGACCTCTTCGGCATGCTGATCGGCGACCGGCTGCGGCCCTGGCTGAAAGCGTCCTCCGATTCCGTGTACGCGGCGCACACCTCCGGCCACGACGACCTCGCAGGACGCATCGGCGCGGCCCTCAACTACCGCGGGGCCAGAAGGTGAGCGACCTGATCAACTACGCCAGCTGCGGGCTGCTGTGGCTCGGCCTGCTGACCAAGGCACCCGGCCTGATGCGCCGCCCGCGGAACCCGTTCCTGCTCACCCTCGCCGCCGTGCTGGCCCTCTCCTCGCTGTGCTTCCTGCTCGGCGCCCCCGGCACGGTCGGTTTCGTCAACGACGTCAGCGGCGTGCCCAACCTCGCCGCCCCGCTGACGTACGGCACCGTCACCGCGTCCGGCGCCGCCTCCCTCGCGCTCGTCATGCGCTGGCGCGGTGGCCCCGGCACCAGCCGCGCGATCCGCCGCTGGACCCTCGGCTACGCCGTCGTACTCGCCGCCATCGCCGTCCTGTTCGCGCTCGGCGACGCCACCGTGGAACGCCGGACGGACTTCGACACGTACTACGCCACCACGCCGTACATCGCCGAGATGATCGTCCTCTACCTCGGCGCGCACCTGACCGCCGTCGTGGTCACCGCGTACCGGTCCCTGTCCTGGGCCCGCCGGTTGCGCGGCTCCCTGCGCGCGGGCCTGGTGCTGATGGGGACCGGCAACCTCGTCGGCAGCGGCTACGGCGGCGCCAAACTCGCCGCCGTGGGCGCCCGTTGGTGCGGCCGGGACTGGGCCGTGCTCGGTACGACGTTCCCGGGGGCCTGCGCCGCGCTCGGCGCGGTGATCACCGTCGTCGGCATCGTGGTCCCGCTGGTCGCCCCCTTCCTGGCCGTCCGGGCCCGCTGCTGGCGGGCGTACGCGCGCCTCGGCCCGCTGGAGCGGACGCTCACCGGGCTCCTCACCCGCGAATGCCTGCGCGTCCCGCGCCCGTGGTGGCCCTCCGCCACCCGCTGGCTGACCTGGCGGCAGAGCTCCATCTACAACGGCCTCCACTTCCTGGGGCGTTACCTCGACGGGGGGCTGTACCGGCAGACGTACGCCGACCGGCTGCTGACCGGCGGGGACGCGCACCAGGCGGAGGCCGCCGCGTGGGCCACCGCCATCGCCGCCGCCACCCGGGCGCTGTCCGAGGAGCGGGCGGACGAGGTCGCCCCGCTCACCGGCCGCCCCGACCTTCCGGCACTGCTGCGCATCTCCGACGCCCTCGCCGAGGGGACCGGCGACCGCGCCCTGGCCGTGGCCTGTGAGGGCGCCGCGCCATGAGCCTGATCGTGTACACGGTGGCGAGCCTGTTCACCGGGACCGCCCTGCTGGTCTTCCGCCGGCCGCGCCTCGCCCTGCGCGACCCGCTGACCGCGTCCACCTGTGCGTCGATCTTCCTCGGCGGGCTCTGCTTCTTCTGCTCGGCACCCGTCACCCTGGGCGCCGTCAACGACCTCACCAGCGTCCCCAACTTCGGCGCCCCGATGACCTACAGCGTCATCTCCGCCTACAGCGCCTCCCTGCTGATCCTGCTGATCAACTGGCGCGGGGGCCCCGCCGAGCGGGTACGCGGCCAGGTGGTGCGGGTCGCCACGGTGTACAGCCTGACGATCGTCGCCGTCATCACGCTGTTCGCCCTGTCCCATGCGCCCGTCGAACGGCTGCGGGACCTCGACACCTACTACGCGAACACGCCGTACATGCGCGAGATGATCGTGCTCTATCTGCTCGGGCACGGCGCCTGCGCGGTGATCACCATCTGGGTGTGCCTGCGCTGGTCCCGGGAGGTGACCGGGATCCTGCGGGTGGGGCTGCGGCTCATCATGGCCGGCCTGGCCGTGGACGTGCTCGGCTTCGAGTGCGCCAAGCTGATCGCCGTCACGGCCCGCTGGGCGGGGCACGACCTGGACCGGCTGTCCACAGGGCTGGCCCCGCGCGCCGCCGCGCTGGGCGCCCTGCTGTGCGCCGCGGGCTTCGTACTGCCCCGGCTGCTGCCCGCGACCCTCGCCCAGTGGCACAGCATCTGGGACTACCGGGCGCTCGGCCCGCTGTGGGCGGAGCTGCGGCACGTGCCGACCGCCCCCAAGCCCGCGCCCCCGCGCTGGCAACTGCCGCGCGGCCGGCTGTACTACCGCGAGCTGCGCATCCTCGACGCGCTGCTCGCCCTCCAGTCCCGCTGCGACGGCCGGGTGCGCGAGACGGCGTACCGGCAGGCCCGCGGCCAGGGCTGCCCGCAGGGCGAGGCGCAGTTCGTCGCCGCGGCCGCGATGGTCGTGGACGCCGCGCTCCAGGCCGGGCGGCCGCGCCCCGCCGAGCCCCCGGAGCCGGCGGGCGGCTCCCGGTTGCACACCGCCCTCTTCTCGGACACCCGGGAACTGGTGCGGCTGGCACGGGCGTTGGACAGTTCGCCGGTCGTCAGGGCGGCCCGGGACGGCGCGGCACGCACCGCCCGGAGCTGACCGGACCGGCCCGAGGGTCATGCGGGGCCGGAACCGGGGAGTGTCCATGTGCACGTGTCACCGGACGCGCCGGCGGAGGAATTGGGGAACCGTGAACGCACGAAGAGCCGTTGTCATCGGGGCAGGCCCGGCCGGTCTGCTCGCCGCCGCGGCGCTGGCGCCCGCCGTGGCCGAGGTCGTCGTACTCGACCGCGACGAACTGCCCGAGGGGCCCGAGCACCGCAGGGGAGTGCCCCAGTCCCGGCACGCCCACCTGCTGATGCCCGGCGGCATGGAGGTGATGGAGGAACTGCTCCCCGGGGCGGACCTGCGGGGACGGCTGGTGGCGGCCGGGGCCAGGGAGACGGCGCTGAGTTCGGACCTGCTGGCGCTCGCCCCGGTGGGCTGGTTCCGGCGCTGGCGGCACCGCACCTTCGTCACCATGACCGCCGGCCGGCCGCTGCTGGAGTGGGGCGTGCGCCGGGCGCTGCTGGACACGAACCCCAACGTGGTGCTGCGCCGCGCCCGGGTGACCGGACTGCGCGGCAGCGCGCGCCGGGTGCGGGGGGTACGGCTGGCCGACGCCGACGGCGGCCCGCCGGCGGACCTGGACGCCGACTGGGTGGTGGACGCGAGCGGCCGCGGCACCCGGCTGCTGTCCTGGCTCGACGTCCTCGGCGTGGGCGCCGTCCGCGAGCGCACCGTCGACAGCGGCCTGGCCAACGCCACCCGCGTCTACCGCACCCCGCCCGGCGCCCGGGACTGGCCGATGACCCTGATCCAGGCCGACCCCTGGAGCGGGCGGCCCGGACGCAGCGGCATGATCGTGCCGATCGAGGACGGCAGGTGGATGGTGAGCCTCGCCGGGATGCGGGGCAGCGAGCCCCCGAAGGACCCGGACGCCTTCGTCGCGTACGCGCTGAGCCTGCCGAGTCCCCTGGTGGGACGGCTGATCCGCGCCGCCGAACCGCTCGGCCCGGTGCACGTCAGCCGCAGCACCGGCAACTCCCGCCGGTACCTGGAGAACGCGCGGTTCTGGCCGGAGGGCCTGGTCGCGATCGGGGACGCGGTGGCCGCCTTCAACCCGGTCTACGGACAGGGCATGTCGGCCGCCGCGCTCGGCGCCCGCGCCCTCGCCCGGGCGGTGCGCGAGCACGGGATCGAGGCGCCGGGGCTGGCGCGGCGGGTGCAGCGGGCGGTGGCCCGCGCGGCACAGGGGGCCTGGGCGGCGGCCGTCGGCACGGACGTCCTCTACCCCGGGGTGGAGGGCGGCCGGGCCACGCTCGGGAACCGGATGACCGCCGCCTACTCCCGGCGGCTGAACCACGCGGCCACCGGCTCCTACGCGGCGGCCGCCGTCCTCTGGGACGTCACCACCCTGCGCACCCCGCCCTCCCGCCTCCTCCGCCCCGACGCGCTCCTCCACGCCCTCACCGGACCGCCCCTGCCCGCCCTCTCGGGCCCGCCCCTGACGGCCGCCGAACGGTCCTTCCTGGCCACCCTCACACCCTGGGCGTAGGCCCGCCGAACGGCAGCCGCAGCACCCGCGAGGCGAGCAGCCAGTCCCCGCCGACGTTGCGGAACCGGTCCTCGTAGTGCCCGACCTGGACCGGCGGCCCGGCGGGCACCAGACCGCCGGCGTACCCGTCGACGCGGTGGGTGGAGAAGTACGAGACCGCCGTCGCCGTCTGCGCGGAGGCGACCGTGACCAGGACGTTGGACATCAGCCGGCGGGAGAGCCGGTCGGCGGGCCGGGCGCCGAAGTACTCCCGCAGCGCCGCCCGCCCCCGCACCGCGCGCCCGTCCCCGGGCGGGGGCCACCGCCAGGTGCCGTCCTCGGTGAACAGCTCGGCCACCCCGGCGGGTTCACCGAGGTCGAGGCGGTGGACGAACTCCAGGATCAGGCGCTCGCAGGCGCGTTCGGCGAGAAGCCGCTGCACAGGGTCCATGTGCCTTTGTACCAGCCCAAGTCGCCCCACCGCGAAGGGAATTCACACCACCGGTCGCGCGCCGCCGTCTGCGGGGGTGCTCAGGTCGATCAGCCGGCAGGCCGTCTCGATGTCGACCTTCACCTGGGCGATGGAGGCGCGGCCGGAGAGCCAGGTGATGAGGGCCGAGTGCCAGGTGTGCTCGATGACGCGGACCGCGGAGAGCTGCTCGGGGGTGGGGTCGGCCAGGCCCATGGCGTCCAGGATGATCGCCGTCGTCTGACGGGATACCTGGTCCACCTCGGGGCTGACACCGCGGTCGGCGAAGATGAGGGCGCGGACCATCGCGTCGGCCAGGTGCGGATCGCGCTGGAGGGCACGGAAGGCGCGCATCAGGGTCTCGGCGACCCGCTCGGCGGCGGTCTCACCCGCGGGGGGCCTGCGGCGCAGGGTGGCGTGCATGCGCTCCAGCTGATCCTGCATGGTGGCCACCAACAGGTGGACCTTGGACGGGAAGTAGCGGTACAGCGTGCCCAGGGCCACCTGCGAGCACTCGGCCACCTCGCGCATCTGCACCGCGTCGAAACCACCTCGGCCCGCCAGCCGCGCGCTCGCGCACAGGATCCGGCGACGGCGGGCCTCCTGACGCGCGGTGAGAGGCGAGGCGGGGCGCGGCGTACTGACTTCCGCAGGCATGGGTCCCGTTCCGTGACAGTCGGTGAGGGTGTCGGCAGGGCACGTGATCAGACAGCATCGCAGGGCCGCGCGCCGTGGCGCGAATCACCTGATCCACTGCTCACAGCACCCCTACCTGCCGGTAGATTCGGAGCCTCCTGAACGATCAAGTCTGAAACTTGTTCTAGATTAGCGTCCCGTCGTAGTGTCGCGGGACAGTGCAGGCAGAAGGGGGCACAGAGTGACCGCTGAGGCCCGGGAAGCGGATGCCCGTGAGGACTCCGCTGCCGACGGGGAGCGACCGCTCGACATCGCGCTCCTCACCTACAAGGGGAACCCGTTCTGCGGCGGACAGGGCGTCTACGTACGGCACCTCTCGCGCGAACTGGCCCGCCTCGGACACCGCGTGGAGGTCATCGGCTCCCAGCCGTACCCCGTGCTCGACGAGGGCTACCCCTCGCTCACCCTGACCGAGCTGCCGAGCCTCGACCTCTACCGCCAGCCCGACCCCTTCCGCACCCCCGGCCGCGACGAGTACCGGGACTGGATCGACGCCCTCGAAGTGGGCACGATGTGGACCGGCGGCTTCCCCGAGCCGCTGACCTTCTCGCTGCGCGCCCGCCGGATGCTGCGGGCCCGGCGCGGCGACTTCGACGTGGTCCACGACAACCAGACCCTCGGCTACGGCCTCCTCGGCGACGTCGGCGCCCCGCTGGTCACCACCGTCCACCACCCCATCACCGTCGACCGGCAGCTTGAGCTGGACGCGGCCGAGGGCTGGCAGCGGCGGTACTCGGTGCGCCGCTGGTACGCCTTCACCCGGATGCAGAAGCGGGTCGCCCGCCGGCTGCCCTCGGTGCTCACCGTCTCCGGCAGCTCCCGGCAGGAGATCGTGGACCACCTCGGGGTGCGCCGGGAGCGTGTCCACGTGGTGCACATCGGCGCCGACACCGACCTCTTCGCGCCGGATTCGGCCGTGCCCGAGGTGCCGGGGCGGATCGTCACCACCTCCAGCGCCGACGTGCCGCTCAAGGGGCTGGTGTTCCTCGTGGAGGCGCTGGCCAAGGTGCGCACGGAACAGCCGGACGCGCACCTCGTCGTCGTCGGCAAGCGCCCGGCCGAGGGGCCGGTCGCCCAGGCGATCGAACGGTACGGCCTGACCGGCGCCGTCGAGTTCGTCAAGGGCATCTCGGACGCCGAGCTGGTCGACCTGATCCGCTCCGCCGAGGTCGCCTGCGTGCCCTCGCTGTACGAGGGGTTCTCCCTGCCCGCCGCGGAGGCCATGGCCACGGGCACGCCGCTGGTCGCCACGACCGGCGGCGCGATCCCCGAGGTCGCCGGGCGCGACGGCGAGACGTGCCTGGCGGTGCCGCCCGGCGACGCGGGGGCACTGGCCGCCGCGCTCGGCCGGCTGCTCGTCGACCCCGGACTGCGGGCCCGGCTCGGCGCGGCGGGCCGCGAGCGGGTGCTGGCCAACTTCACCTGGGCCCGCGCCGCGGAGGGCACGGTCGCCCACTACCGCGAAGCCATCGCCCGCTCCACCCCCACCCCCCGCCCCCGCCGCTCCCCGCGCCCCGCAAGCGCCCCGACCTCCACGGTCACCGCCGGCGCCCCCGCGACCGCCCCTGGTGTCGTCGTGCCCGGGGCCGCCCCCGCCGCCGCCCCCATCGCCATCGCGTCCGTGGTCGTCCCGGTGAGTGCGGAACCCGCAGCCTCCTCAAGTGACACCAGCGTCTCTCCCGAAAGCAGGGCCACGTGCTGACCGTCGACTTCTCCCGGTTCCCCATCGCCCCGGGAGACCGCGTCCTGGACCTCGGCTGCGGAGCCGGCCGGCACGCGTTCGAGTGTTACCGGCGCGGCGCCCGGGTCGTGGCCCTGGACCAGAACGCGGAGGAGATCCGCGAGGTCACCAAGTGGTTCGCGGCGATGAAGGAGGCCGGCGAGGCCCCCGAGGGCGCCACCGCGACCGCGATGGAGGGCGACGCGCTGGCGCTGCCCTTCCCGGACGACTCGTTCGACGTGGTGATCATCTCCGAGGTGATGGAGCACATCCCCGACGACAAGGGCGTGCTCGCCGAGATGGTGCGCGTGCTCAGGCCCGGCGGCCGGATCGCGATCACCGTGCCCCGCTACGGCCCGGAGAAGGTCTGCTGGGCGCTGTCCGACGCCTACCACGAGGTCGAGGGCGGCCACATCCGCATCTACAAGGCGGACGAGCTGGTGGCGAAGGTCCGCGAGGCCGGTCTGAAGCCGTACGGCAGCCACCACGCGCACGCCCTGCACGCCCCGTACTGGTGGCTGAAGTGCGCCTTCGGCGTCGACAACGACAAGGCGCTGCCGGTGCGCGCGTACCACAAGCTGCTGGTCTGGGACATCATGAAGAAGCCGCTGGCCACCCGGCTCGCCGAGCGCACGCTCAACCCGGTGATGGGCAAGAGCTTCGTGGTCTACGCGACCAAGCCCCACCTGCCCCGGCTCGCCGAGGAGGCGGCCGCCCAGTGACCACCCCCCGGACGGAATACCTCGTCCTGCCCGGGGTCCTGACCGCGGACCAGGCCGCCGCGACCGTCCGCGGCATCCTCGCCGCCCAGCGGGAGGACGGCGCGATCCCGTGGTTCCGGGGCCACCACCTGGACCCGTGGGACCACACCGAGGCCGCCATGGCCCTGGACGCGGCCGGTGAGCACGAGGCCGCCGAGCGCGCCTACCTGTGGCTCGCCCGGCACCAGAACGAGGACGGCTCCTGGTACGCGGCCTACGCCGACGGCGCCCACGACGACGTCACCGACCGCGGCCGCGAGTCCAACTTCGTGGCCTACATTGCCGTCGGCGTCTGGCACCACTACCTGTCCACGGGCGACGACACGTTCCTGGACCGCCTGTGGCCGAGCGTCTACGCGGCCGTGGAGTGGGTACTCGCCCTCCAGCAGCCCGGCGGCCAGATCGGCTGGCGGCGCGACGACGACGGCACGCCCACCACGGACGCCCTGCTCACCGGCAGTTCCTCCGTCCACCACGCGCTGCGCTGCGCGCTCGCCATCGCCGAGCAGCGTGAAGAGCCGCAGCCCGACTGGGAGTTGGCGGCCGGTGCGCTGCGGCACGCGATCCGCAGGCACCCGGAGCGGTTCCTGGACAAGGACCGCTACTCGATGGACTGGTACTACCCGGTCCTCGGCGGCGCCCTGACCGGGGCGGAGGCCGCGGCGCGCATAGCCGGATCCTGGGACCGGTTCGTGGTCCCGGGCCTCGGGGTGCGCTGTGTCGTGCCCAACCCGTGGGTGACGGGCGGCGAGTCCTGCGAACTGGCGCTCGCGCTCTGGGCGGTGGGGGAGTCGGACCGGGCCCTGGAGATCCTCAAGTCCGTCCAGCACTTGCGGGACCCCGAGTCCGGCCTGTACTGGACGGGTTACGTCTTCGACGACGACGCCGTCTGGCCGCGCGAACTGACCACCTGGACGGCGGGTTCCCTACTGCTCGCGGTCGCCGCGCTGGGCGGCCACGAGGCCACCTGCGCGGTCTTCGGCGGCGCGCACCTCCCGGCCGGCCTGGCCCCGGACTGCTGCTGACCCGACGCGTTCCCCCGAGTGGCGTAACCGCGTGCGCGGAGTGACGGTGGAGAAGGAAGCTCCCCACTCGGAAAGACACGTCGGGAGGACCTCGTGCCTGTACCGATACGGCGTCTCTGTGTGGCGCTGACGCTGTGCTGTGCCCTGGTGGCCGGTGCGACGGCCTACGCGAGCGGCAGCGCCGGTGCCCACACCAGCCCCCGGGGGACGGTCGCCGCGGCGGCCCTGAACCAGCCCGCGGCCGAGCCCAGCCCCAGCCCCACCACCTCCGCCGAGAAACAGAGGTTCGCCAAGACCAGGTTCGTGGCGAACGCGGGCCTCGCGGCCGGCGCCACCTACGAGTGGATCGTGAAGCCGTGGAAGGCGGGCAAGTTCAAGAAGGGTGCCCATGGCCGCAGGCTGGCCCTGGTGAAGGCCGGTGTCGCCGGTCTGTTCACCTACAACCGGCTCCGGGCCGCCGAGCGCAACGCCAAGGGCGACCCGCTGCTCTCGAAGGCGCTCGCGCCGCTGAGCAAGAGCATCCAGAACCTGAAGGACCTGCCGGCCAAGCTGCGCAACGGTGACACCGGCGCGGCGAGCGACTTCAACGACGTCATCAACAACGTGAAGGACGCGGGGAAGGGAGCCGGTGCTCCGGTCCAGAACAAGGTGCCGACGCCCGGTCAGCTCCGCAGCGGCGGCCAGTAAGTCCCCGTGAGCGCCCAGGAGTTCGGCAAGACGACGGCCCCCCGCCCGCACGGGCGAGGGGCCGTCGTCATGTGCTGCTGATCAGCCTCGCTGAATGCCCGAGGTGTCCTGGAGCACGCCGCGACGGCCGTCCTGGGTCTGCGCGACCAGCGCGGCACCGCGCTGCTCGACCGCCAAGTACCAGGTGCCCGGCGCCAGTTCGGCGATCGGCGTCGGCGAGCCGTCCTCCGCGAACAGCGGACGGGTCACCGGCACCGCGAACCAGAACGGCGAGAAGTCCGCCGGAGCGGGCTGCTGCGGCGCGGCACCCTGCACGGGCGCCGCCGGCTGCTGCGCGCCGTACGGCTGGCCCTGCTGCGGCTGGGCACCGTACGGCTGCGGCTGGGCGCCCTGGACGCCCGGGTAGCCGTAACCCGCGGGCGGCTGGGCGCCGTAGGGCTGCGGCGCGACCGGCTTGGGGGCCGGAAGCAGCGCGGCCTGGAGGGCCGGGACCAGCGGGGTGGCGACGGCGGCGCCGGCGAGTACCAGGGCGGCGATGAACCCGAGCACGAGGCCGGAGCCCGCGTCGATGTGGTCCGGCACGTCCACCAGGGTCCAGAACAGGGTCCACGCGGAAAGGATCGTGAAGCCCGTGCCCACCATGCCGAGATCCAGGCCCAGCACCTTGCGCTGCTGCGGCATGCAGCGGTTGAGGACGATCAGCGCGGCACCGAGGACGGCCCCCATGTATGTGCCGAGGCCCGTCCCAAGGTTGTCCCATACGCCCTGGCTGTCCGAGAAGCCGGAGGCCGAGTAGGAGTAGAGATCGAGGAACGACGCGATGAACAGCAACACCGCTGCCCCGATCACCACGCCGTCGCCTCTAGTGAGGGAGCGGATGTTCACTTCAGGTCCTTCGTGAGTCGTCTCGTCGTCGGTAGACACTACCGTCCGCAAGATCCGGCTGTCCGGCCGGTTGTGACCCCGGTCAGGACTCGCGCAGGAAACTCACGATTCCCTCAGACATTCCCTGCGCGGCCTTCTGCCGCCAGGATCCGCTGGTCAGCAGCGCCGCGTCCGTGCCGTCGCGCATGTTGCCGCACTCGATGAACACCTTGGGAACCGTTGACAGATTGAGACCGCCGAGGTCCGTGCGGGTATCGAGAGCGGTGCCGTGACCGATGTAGTTGGACGGCGGTTCGCCGGTCACCCGCAGGAAGTCGGACGCGATGCGCTTGCCCAGATCGCGCGAGGGCCCGACGATCGGCCGGGTGTCGGCGGCGCCCGCGTGCACGGCGCCCGGCAGGATCACATGGAAGCCCCGGTCGCCCGTCGGCGCCCCGTCGGCGTGGATCGAGATCGCCGCGTCCGCGTGCGCCTTGTTGCCGATCGCCGCCCGCTCGTCCACGCACGGCCCCCAGTCCGGGCCCTTCTCGTCATGGGTCAGCCGTACGGTGGCGCCCTGCCGCTCCAGGAGTGTCCGCAGCCGGTGCGCCACGTCGAGCGTGAACCGGGCCTCGGCGTAACCGTCGTTGGTGGAGGTGCCGGTGGTGTCGCACTCCTTCCAGTTGCTGCCGATGTCCACCTTGCGGTTGATCTCGGCCGTGTGCCGGAAGTTGCCGGTGTTGTGCCCCGGGTCGATGACGACGACCTTGCCCTTGAGCGGCGCGGCGGCCTTGGCGTCGGTGCCGGGGGAGGCGGGCGGCGAGGTGTGCGCGGCCGGGGTGGGCGAGGCGGCGGCGTGCTCCGGGCCGCCGGACCCGCCGGCGCCCACCGTCTCGTACGCCAGCCAGCCGATCAGCGCTCCGGGCACCAGCGCGGCGAGCGCCACGACGAGCGGCCTCCGCCAGGGGCGGTCGCGCTGCTGCGGGGGTTCGGACTCCGGGCCTGTGTATGACACGTCAGCGACTCTAACCGGGGCCTCAGATCCCCGCCCCCGTCCGCCGCAGCACCCGCAGCGAGCCGGTCACCGCCACCTCGGTGAACGCCCCGGAGGCGAGGGCCCGCAGATACACCCGGTAGGGCGCCTGCCCGGTGAACTCGTCCTCGGGCTCGGGGAACACGTCGTGGATGGCGAGCAGCCCGCCGTCGGCGACGTGCGGCGCCCAGCCCTCGTAGTCGGCGTTCGCGTGCTCGTCGGTGTGCCCGCCGTCGATGAAGACGAATCCCAGCGGGCCGCCCCAGACGGCCGCGACCTGCGGCGACCGGCCGACCAGCGCGATCACGTGCTCCTCCAGGCCCGCTTTGAAGAGCGTCCGCCGGAAGGTCGGCAGCGTGTCCATCAGGCCGACTTCCGGGTCCACGGTCTCGGGGTCGTGGTACTCCCAGCCCGGCTGCTGCTCCTCGCTGCCCCGGTGATGGTCCACGGTCAGCGCGGTCACCCCCGCCGCCCGCGCCGCGTCGGCCACCAGCACGGTCGACCGCCCGCAGTACGTGCCCACCTCCAGCAGGGGCAGCCCCAGCGCCCCCGCCTCCACCGCCGCCGCGTACAGGGCCAGCCCCTCGTCCACGGGCATGAACCCCTTGGCCGCCTCGAACGCGGCGAGGATCTCGGGCTTGGGGGCGGTGGCCATAGGACGCCTTTCGGTGGCACGGCTGTTCGGGCCCCATGCTGCCGCACCCCGCGCCACCGAGGCGACGGGGGGCTCCCCTAGGGTCTTTCGTTTGGCTCAGGCCGGATCAGGGAGCGGGGTCCGGTGCCGTGCGTCGCAAGGCGGAGGAGGGCGACATGGCGGAGCCATGGCAACCGACGACAACGCCGCGAGGCGCGGTGCCGGGGCCCGCGAGCCCGGCGTGATCCAAACGAGAGGCCCTAAGGAAGCCCCCCTGGGTGTTACACGCTCACCGCCTCACCAGGCAGGGAGAGGTCCACCACGACGGCCCGCTCCTCGCCGGAGTGGGTGGCGGCGGAGGCGAGCGGCCCATGGCCGGCGGCCTTCGCGGCGAGCACGTACGCGCCCTCCGCCGGCACCGCGAGCACATAGGCCCCGTCCGTCCCGGACAGGGTCGCCCCGGCCTGCCGCCCCCGCCGGTCGATCAGTGTCACCTTGGCGCGGGCGACGGGGACGCCGGAGGCGTCCAGCACCCGCCCCCGGAAGCCGCGCAGCACCTCCTCCGCGAGCTCCAGGACGGCGTCCTCCTCGCTGCTGGCCCGGAGCTGGAGGTGCTGCGGGGCCGGGCGGCCGGTCTTCGGCAGGAACAGCGCGAGCACCAGCCCTGCCGCCACCGCACCGGTGGCGATGACGAACGACACCCGGAACCCGTGCATCGTCGGAATCGCCATGCCCCCCACGGTGTGCGCCGTGTTCGCGAGCACCATCCCGATGACGGCGCTGGACACCGAGGTGCCGATCGACCGCATCAGGGTGTTGAGCCCGTTCGCCGCCCCGGTCTCCGACGCCGGCACCGCGCCGACGATCAGCGCGGGCAGCGAGGAGTACGCGAGCCCGATGCCCGCGCCGAGGATCACGGACGTGAGGATCGTCTCCCAGGCGGCCTGCATCAGGCCGAGCCCGCCGCCGTACCCGACCGCGATGATCAGCAGGCCGATGATCAGGGTGGTCCGGGGGCCGTAGCGGGCGGAGAGACGGGCGTACACCGGCGCGGTGAACATCATCGTCAGGCCCAGCGGGGCCACGCACAGACCGGCGACGACCATCGACTGACCGAGCCCGTACCCCGTGGCCTTCGGAAGCTGGAGAAGCTGGGGCAGGACCAGCGAGACGACGTAGAACGCGACGCCGACCATGATCGACGCCAGGTTGGTGAAGAGCACGGCGGGCCGGGCGGTGGTGCGCAGGTCGACCAGCGGCGCCTTGGCGCGCAGCTCGTACAGGCCCCACAGGAGGAGCACGGCGAGGGCCGCGCCGAACAGGGTGAGGGTCGTCGCCGAGGCCCAGCCCCAGTCGCTGCCCTTGGTGACGGGCAGCAGGAGCAGCACCAGACCGGCGGACAGACCGAGGGCGCCGGGCAGGTCGAAGGTGCCCTCCGCGCGCATCGGGGACTCGGGCACGGTGAGCAGGGTGAGGGCGATGGCGAGCACGCCGAGGCCGGCGGCGCCGTAGAACAGCGCGTGCCAGTCGGCGTGCTGGGCGACCAGGGCGGCGGCGGGCAGCGCGAGGCCGCCGCCCACGCCTATGGAGGAGCTCATCAGGGCCATGGCGGAGCCGAGCCGCTCGCGCGGCAGCATGTCCCGCATCAGGCCGATGCCGAGGGGGATGGCGCCCATCGCGAAGCCCTGGAGGGTACGGCCCACGATCATGGTCAGCAGCTGGCTGGTGAGCGCGCTGACCAGCGCGCCGAGCACCATCACGGCGAGGCTGGCGATCAGCATGCGCCGCTTGCCGTACAGGTCGCCGAGCCGGCCCATGATCGGGGTGGCGACGGCGCCAGACAGCAGGGTCGAGGTGAGCACCCAGGTGGCGTTGCTGGGCGCGGTGTGCAGCAGTTGCGGCAGGTCTTTGATGACCGGCACGAGCAGGGTCTGCATCACCGCGACCACGATGCCCGCGAAGGCGAGCACCGGGACGACGGCCCCGCTCGCCTTCCGCCGAGGTTCGTCGGTCGTCGTGTGGGTCATTGAGTGCGGCCTCCCGTAGGACATAAGTGACGGGTAAACCTCGTATGCACACGCAACTATTCCGTTGCTTCAGGCCTCTAACGATTATTTGACCATCCTATGGATTTCTGACTCTTCGTCAGGGGATCGGGGTGATCAGATGACCTAGTCCGGCGGGGGTAGGACCACTGGTCCGAAATGCCGATGCAAGGACCGCAACCGGCCTGAGACCATGACATCCATGCTGGAGACCGCCGACACCGCGCCCCTCATATCCCGCCGTGCGACACCCCCGACCTGGCTGGTGGTGGCTCTGGCCTGCGCCGGACAGTTCCTGGTGGTGCTGGACGTCTCCGTGGTGAACGTCGCGCTGCCCTCGATGCGCACGGACCTCGGCCTCGACGCCTCCGGCCTGCAATGGGTGGTGAACGCGTACGCGATCGCCTTCGCCGGCTTCATGCTCCTCGGCGGCCGGGCCGGCGACCTCTACGGCCGCAAGCGGATGTTCCTCGTCGGCCTCGGCCTGTTCACCCTGGCCTCGCTCGGCGGCGGCCTCGCCCAGGAGGGCTGGCAGCTGCTGCTCGCCCGCGCGGCGCAGGGGCTCGGCGCGGCAGTCCTCGCGCCCTCGACGCTCACCCTCCTGACCGCCGCGGTGCCGGAGGGCGCCGCACGCGCGCGGGCCATCGCCACCTGGGCCGCGGTGGGCGCGGGCGGCGGTGCCGCGGGCGGACTCGTCGGCGGGGTGCTGGTGGACGCGCTGTCCTGGCGCTGGGTGCTGCTGATCAACGTGCCGGTCGGCGCGGTGGTGCTGGCCGGCTCGCTGCGATGGCTGGTGGAGAGCCGGGCCGGGGACGGCCGCCGGCTCGACCTGCCCGGCGCCCTGCTGGTCACGGCCGGCCTCGGCACCCTCGCCTACGGCATCTCGCGCACCCAGGAGAACGGCTGGACCGCCGCGGCCACCCTCGTGCCGCTGGCCGCCGGGGTGCTGCTGATCGCCCTCTTCCTGCTGGTCGAGGCGCGGACGCCGGCCCCGCTGATGCCGCTCGCACTGCTGCGGCGGCGCCCGGTGGCCTCGGCGAACGCGGCGATGCTGGTGTCCGGCTCGGCGATGTTCTGCATGTGGTACTTCATGACGCTGTACGCCCAGAACGCGCTCGGCTACACCCCGCTCCAGGCCGGCGCCGCGCTCGTGCCCAGCTCGCTGGCCGTGGTCATCGGCTCCAAGGTGGCGCCGCGCCTGATGCGGACGGCGGGGCCGCGCAACGTGGCGGTGCTGGGCACGCTGGTGGCCGCGGGCGGGTTCGCCTGGCAGTCGACCATGAGCGCCCACGAGGCGTACGTCACCGCGATCATGTGCCCGGGCATCCTGATGATGCTGGGCGGCGGACTGGCCACCACCCCGCTGGCCGCGCTGGCGACGTCGGGGGCGGCGACCGGCGAGGCCGGCGTGGTCTCGGGCCTGGTCAACACCTCCCGCACGATGGGCGGTTCCCTCGGGCTCGCGGTGATGTCGACGATCGCCGCCGGCGGCACGGGCACCGGCACCGGTCCCCAGGCCCTGACCGACGGCTACGCGCTGGCCTTCCGCGCCTCCACGGCGGTGCTGCTGGCCGGGGCGCTGCTGATGCTGCTGTGGCTGCCGCGCCGCCTGCCGCGCATCTGACCGCCGCTCACAGCGACCCCCGTTGCCGGGCCTCCCGCACCGCTTCCGCGCGGTCGCGGGTGCCGGTCTTCCCGATGGCCGAGGACAGATAGGCGCGCACGGTGGACTCGGACGGACGCGGCCGTCCCGCGACATCGGCGACGGTAGCCCCGTCCGCGGACGCCTTCAGCACATCCACGCTCGCGCGGCGTGCGCGGATCGGGCCCGGCGCTCAGCGCGGCCGTCGCCGGACCCGGGTCGACCCCGGTCTCCCCGGCCGGCACCCGCCGGATCGCCGCCGCCGGCTCCTCCACCGGCCCGTCCTCGACCAGCAACCCGGCCGCCCCGGCCGCCGGCGCCCGCGACCGCGGCTCCTTCGCCGCGACCTGGCACCGGAACTTCTCCCACCCCGGCGTGTTCTCGTTCCCCCAGGTCAGACGGTGCCCGCCCGGCGGCGGTAGGACACCACGGCGTACGAACCGAACACCAGCAGCCAGCCCGTCAGCACGGTGATCGCACCGGCCCCGGGCGCGTGCCCCTGCGCGACGGAGACGCCCAGCTCGGCGAACCGGTTGGTGGGGGTGTACGCCGAGACCGACCGCAGCCACTCGGGGAACAGCTCCGTCGGGAACCACAGCCCACCCAGCACGGACAGCCCCAGGTTGCACGTCATGTTGGCCACCCCGGTGGCGGGACCGGTCAGCCGGTAGCCGTTGCCGAGGCCCAGCAGCGTGAACGGCACCGAGCCCAGCCACAGCAGCAGCGCGATCGCCGCCCACTGCCACACCGCGAGCCGCACCCCGTTGACCAGACCCCCCGCCGCCAGCACGGCGCCGATCGAGGGCAGCACCGTCACCACGCCGGTCAGAGTCCGCCCGGTCACCACCTCGCGCGGGGTCATCGGCGTCACCCGCAACTGCCGCAGCCAGCCCACCGCGCGGTCCTCGGCGACCGCGCCGCCCGTGTTCAGCGCGGAGCCGACGGCGCCGTACGCCGCCATGCCGACCATCGCCGCGGTCCGCCAACTCCCGCTGTTCTCCCCGAGGTTGGTGAAGAGCAGATACATCATGACGGGCATCGCGATCCCACCGATCACGAATCCCAGGTCGCGCAGGGTGCGACGGATCTCCAGACGGACGTAAGCGAACATCACAGCGCCTTCGGGGTGTCGAGGGGAACGGACGCCTGGTGCGCCGAGCCGGCCGGGAGCCCCGCCGGCGAGGTCAGCGCGAGGAACGCGTCGTCCAGCGACGCCGGGGTCACCTCCAGCCTCCGGATCGCGCCCAACTCCGCCAGCGCGATCACCGTCGCGTCGGAGTCGTCCGTGCGCAGCCGCACCCGGTCGCCGCGCACCTCCAGCGAGCGGACGCCGGGCAGCAGCTCCAGCCCCTCCGGGGAACGGCCCGCGAGGTCGACGGCGACCAGGCTGCCGCCCGCCGCGCGCCGCAGGTCGTCGCCCGTGCCGTCGGCGACGATCCGGCCCCGGTCCATGACCACGATCCGGTCGGCGAAGGCGTCCGCCTCCTCCAGATAGTGGGTGGAGAAGAGCACGGTGTGCCCGCGCCGGGCGTACCCGCGCATCGACTCCCAGAACGCGTGCCGGGCCTCCACGTCCAGCGCCGCCGTCGGCTCGTCGAGGACCAGCAGCGACGGATCGCCGGCCAGCGCCACCGCGAACCGCACCCGCTGCACCTGCCCGCCGGACAACCGGTCCACCCGGCGCCCGGCCAACGCGGCGATCCCGGCCAGCTCCAGCGCCCGCGCCACCGGCATCGGCGTCGGATAGCGGGAGGCCACGAAGCCGACCAGCTCGCCCACGGTGACCCGGGGCACCGGCCGGGCGTCCTGGAGCATCGCGCCCACCCGGCCTGCCCGCACCGCGCGCTCCGGCTCCGCCCCGAACAGCTCCACCCGGCCGGCCTCCGGCGGGTACAGCCCCAGCAGCATCCCGATCGTGGTCGACTTGCCGGCGCCGTTGCGGCCCAGCAGGGCCACGGTCTCGCCGCGCCCGATCCTCAGGTCCACCCCGTCCACGGCGCGCACGGACCCGAACGTCCTGACCGCCCCCGTGAAGGAAACGGCGGCGCTGTCCTCGTCGTCCCTCTGTGTCATGCCTATGACGGTAGAACCCCCGCGGCGGCAGGTGGGGTCGTACGGACTCGCGCGGTACGAACGTCACAGGTCGCGGGCGGGCTGACGAGCCATCAGTGAGCTTCACAACTACGGAGGGCTGGGCTATACAGGGTGCGCCGGCCCGGAACGCGTTCCGGGCCCGCCGACCTCAGGAGCCCCATGCCCATCGACGCAGCCAAGGCCCTCGCCGCCGGACCCCGCTCGGCCGAGATCACCTGGACCGCGAAGGACGTCCAGCTCTACCACCTCGGCATCGGCGCGGGCCGCCCCGCCACCGACCCGGACGAGCTGCGCTACACGCTGGAGTCCCGGCTGCACGTCCTGCCGAGCTTCGCCACGGTCGCGGGCGCCGGGGCGCCCGGGGTGATCGCCGGGCTGTCCATGCCGGGCGTCGACGTCGACCTGGCCGGCGTGCTGCACGGCGGACAGAGTCTGCGCCTGCACCGGGCCGTACCCGTCCAGGGCAGCGCCACCGCCACGTCCCGCATCGCCGCCGTGTACGACAAGGGCAGTGCCGCCGTCCTGGTGCTGCGCACCGAAGTGGGCGACGCCGAGGGGCCGTTGTGGACCGGCGAGGCGCGGATCTTCGTCCGCGGCGAGGGCGGCTGGGGCGGCGACCGGGGCCCCTCGGGCCGCCTGGCGGAGCCGAGCGGCGAGCCGGACCGGGTCGTCGACCGCCCGACCCGCCCCGACCAGGCCCTCCTCTACCGCCTCTCCGGCGACTACAACCCCCTGCACGCCGACCCCGAGTTCGCCCGGCGCGCCGGGTTCGACCGGCCCATCCTGCACGGGCTGTGCACCTACGGCATGACGCTCAAGGCGGTGGTCGACACCCTCCTCGACGGCGACGTGGGCCGGGTGCGCTCGTACACCACCCGGTTCGCCGGAGTCGTCCGTCCCGGCGAGACCCTGCGCATCCGCATGTGGCGGGAGCGGCCGGCGGAGCAGGACGGGCAGGCGCGGCGGGCGGGCGAGGGCCGGGTGCGGGTCGCCGTCGCCGTGGCCGAGCGGGACGACGCTCCCGTGCTCGCGGACACCGTCGTGGAGCACTCCTGAGATCCGGGCCCGGTCCCGGCCGGTGAAGAAGCCCGGTTCCCGGCCGGTGAAAGAAGAAGGAGGGGGGCACCCATCGGGTGCCCCCCTCCTCGGTCACTGCCGTCAGGCAGCCGCCTCGGTGGTCTCCTCGGCGGGCTTGCGGTGCCGGCCGTGCGGAGACGCGTCGTGCTCCGTCGCCGCGACCGGTCCGCGGTGCCGGCCGTGGCCGGCGTGTTCCATAGAGTCGGCAGACAGCTGCTTCGTCGTGCTGGTGTCGCTCATCGGTCGTACTCACCCCGTCAACATCATCTTTCGTACAGCCGGGCGAGTGTAACCAGCACCCCACGGGCCGGATCCAGGCGCACACGCCGACCGGCACTAGTTCGTTACAAGACGCCCCAGCGGAGCCTGCCGCAGCGGCACCGGACGCGGCGCCGCCGGTTCCCCGGGGCCCGGATCGGCCACCTGCCCGGACCCCTCGGCGGGCGTCCCGGCGGCCGTGCCGTCCCGGTCCGGACCCTCCGGCCCCGCGGCCCCCGCCTCCCCGGGCGTCCTGGCACCGGGCGCGACGTCCGCGCCCTGCCGCCGCCACGGCCCGGTGGGCGGCTCGCCCGCGGGAACCCTCAACTCGGCTACCCCGCACGGGGTTTCCCGGGTGGCGTACGGCAGCCGCAGCACCCCCTCACGGGTCCACAGCCCCGCCCCGGTCAGCCAGCCCTGCGGCGCCGCGAGATGCCGTACCCGCCGTTCGGCCGGCCGCCACAGCCCCACCCAGGTGCCCACGGGACCCTCGACGCGCAGCGCCACCGCGCAGTTCTCCGGCTCCAGCACCTGCCCCGGCTGGATCGCGAACGGCACCGCCGTGCACTTGGGCAGCCGCAGCGAGGTGGGGAAGCGCACCGGCAGGGTGGAGCCGAGGACGCCCCAGCCCAATCGTTCCTGCCCCGGCGAGGGCGCGTCGGAGGAGATCAGCAGCAGCCCGCTGTCCGGATCGGCCATGAGCAGCCGGTCGTCGCTGCCCGGCGTGATCTGGAGCAGCGGCGAGATCTCGCCCCGCTCCAGGTCCACCACGACCGTCTTGGTGCGCCCCTCCAGCTCCCGGTCCAGCGCCAGCATCCGCCCGGCCCGGTCCAGCCACACCCCGCCCGAGCAGCGCCCCGGCACCTCCACGATCCGCTCGGGCCCGGCCGGCCCGCCCGCCACCCGCCACACCGCGCTGGCACGGGCGCCCACGGCGACGGCGTACGCCCGCGCACCCCCCGGCACCGGGGGCAGCAGGCCGAACCGGATCCCGGGCCCGGCGCACTCCACGGCACCCAGCGGCAGCTCCCCGGTGCCGGGCCCGGTCGGGTACAGCAGCGCGAAGAGATGCCGTACCCCCGCCCGCCGGTGGATCAGCACCCGCCCGTCGCCCAGCGGCTGCACCTCGGTGCCGGGCTCCTCCGGCTGGTTGCCCGGCAGCCGTACCGCGTACGGCTCCGGGCCGTCCAGCGTCCAGCGCTCCGGGAACCAGGAGCCACCGTCCCGCGCGAGCCGCGCGGCGTACGCGCCGTCCGCCGTGAGCACGCAACCACGCCCCGGCGAACGGTCGTCCTCACCGGCGGACGGGGATTCGACAGCACAGACCGTCATCGTTCGGTCACCTCCGGCGACGAAGCTAGTTTTGAACGCACGGCCGTGCGGGGGGCCGGCCGCCGCTTCACACATACGGGTGGCGCAGAAGCGATTCCTCCGAGGAAGCGGGCATGACTGTGCTGCGCGTGACCGGGAGGGCCGGACGCGGTACAGCCCCGCCGGTCAGCCAGGTAGCCTTTTCCCGTGCCCCGTCTGTCTGAAGTCATCGCCGCGCTGGAGAACCTGTGGCCCGCCGAGCGGGCCGAGTCCTGGGACGCGGTCGGCACGGTCGTGGGCGACCCCGACCAGGAGGTCACCCGGGTCCTGTTCGCCGTCGACCCCGTCCAGGAGATCGTCGACGAGGCCGTACGGCTCGACGCCGACCTGCTGGTCACCCACCACCCGCTCTACCTGCGCGGCACGACCACGGTCGCGGCCTCGCACTTCAAGGGCCGGGTCGTGCACACACTGATCAAGAACGACATCGCCCTGCACGTCGCCCACACCAACGCCGACACCGCCGACCCGGGCGTCTCCGACGCCCTCGCGGGCGCGCTCGACGTCCGCGTCGTACGCCCCCTCGTGCCGGACCCCACCGACCCGAACGGGCGTCGGGGCCTCGGCCGGGTGTGCGCCCTCGACCACCCCCTCACCCTGCGGGAACTGGCCGCGCGCGCCGCCGAGCGGCTGCCCGCCACCGCGCAGGGCATCCGGGCGGCCGGCGACCCCGACTCCGTCATCCGCACCCTCGCGGTCAGCGGCGGCTCCGGCGACAGCCTCTTCGACCAGGTGCGCGCGGCCGGTGTGGACGCCTTCCTCACCGCCGACCTGCGCCACCACCCGGCCTCCGAGGCCGTCGCGCAGTCCCCGCTCGCGCTGCTCGACGCCGCGCACTGGGCCACCGAGTGGCCCTGGTGCGAACTGGCCGCCGGGCAGCTCGACGAGATCTCCGACCGTCACGGCTGGGACCTGCGGGTCCACGTCTCCAAGACGGTCACCGACCCCTGGACCGCCCACGCGGCGTCCTCCGTCACCACTAGCTAATGGGAGCCCCCAACTGAACGCCGCGCCCGCCGACCAGATCCGACTCCTCGACGTCCAGGCCCTCGACGTCCGCCTGCAGCAGCTCGCGTACAAGCGGAAGTCCCTGCCCGAGCACGCCGAGATCGACTCGCTGAACAAGGACCTCATCCAGCTGCGCGACCTGCTCGTGGCCGCGCAGACCGAGGAGAGCGACTGCGCCCGCGAGCAGACCAAGGCCGAGCAGGACGTCGACCAGGTGCGCCAGCGCGCCACCCGCGACCAGCAGCGCCTCGACTCCGGCGCCGTCACCTCCCCGAAGGACCTGGCCAACCTCCAGCACGAGATCGCCTCGCTCGCCAAGCGGCAGGGCGACCTGGAAGACGTGGTCCTGGAGGTCATGGAGCGCCGCGAGTCCGCGCAGGAGCGGGTCGACGAGCTGACCGAGCGCGTCGCCTCCGTCCAGTCGAAGACCGACGACGCGAGCGGCCGCCGGGACGCCGCGTTCGCCGAGATCGACCGCGAGGTCGCCTCCGTCACCAAGGAGCGCGAGGTCGTCGCGGCCTCCGTCCCCGCGGACCTGCTCAAGCTGTACGACAAGCTGCGCGAGCAGCAGGGCGGCATCGGCGCGGCCAAGCTCTACGCCCGCACCTGCCAGGGCTGCCGCCAGGAGCTGGCCATCACGGAACTGAACGAGGTCCGCGCGGCCGCCCCCGACACGGTGCTGCGCTGCGAGAACTGCCGCCGGATCCTGGTGCGCACGGCCGAGTCCGGGCTGTAGGGGGCGTCGGCGTGCGGGAGTTCATCGTCGAGGCGGACGGCGGCTCACGGGGCAACCCCGGCCCCGCGGGCTACGGCGCGGTCGTCCGCGACGCGGCGACGGGCTCGACGCTGCTGGAGCGGGCCGAGTACATCGGCGTCGCCACCAACAACGTCGCCGAGTACCGGGGCCTGCTGGCCGGCCTGCGCGCCGCCCAGACGCTGGACCCCGACGCGGCCGTCCACGTCCGCATGGACTCCAAGCTGGTCATCGAGCAGATGTCGGGCCGCTGGAAGATCAAACACCCCGCGATGAAGCCGCTGGCGGCACAGGCGCGCGGGGTGTTCCCGGTGGACCGGGTGACGTACGAGTGGATCCCGCGCGCCGAGAACAAGCACGCCGACCGGCTGGCCAACGAGGCGATGGACGCGGGGGCGCGGGGGGAACGGTGGTCGCCTGCGGAGTCGGTGGCGGAGCTGGAGACCGGGGAGGCCCGTACGACCGCCGCCACCGAGCCTCGTACGAGCGGCACCGCTGACTCTCTTGCGACCGGCACCGCCGAGTCTCGTACGACCGGCACCGCCGAGTCTCGTACGACCGGCACCACCGAGTCTCGTACGACCGGCACCACCGCGAGGGGCTGGTCCGCCGCCCCCGATCTCGGGGCGCCCGCCACCTTCGTCCTGCTCCGCCACGGTGAGACCCCCCTGACCCCCCAGAAGAGGTTCTCCGGCAGCGGCGGCACCAACCCGCCCCTCTCGGACGTCGGCCGGGAGCAGGCCCACCGGGTGGCCGAGGCGCTGGCGAAGCGCGGCACCGTGCAGGCCGTCCTCACCTCCCCCCTCACCCGCACCCGGCAGACCGCCGAGATCGTCGCCGCCCGCCTGGGCCTGGACGTCATCGTCGAGGACGGCCTGCGCGAGACGGACTTCGGCGCCTGGGAGGGCCTGACCTTCGGCGAGGTCCGCGACCGCTACCCGGACGACCTGAACGCCTGGCTCGCCGACCCCGCAGCCCGCCCCACCGGCGGCGGCGAGAGCTTCGCCGAGACCGCCGTCCGCATCGCCGCCACGAAGGACGAACTGGTCGCCGCCCACGCGGGCCGCACCGTCCTGCTCGTCACCCACGTCACCCCGATCAAGACCTTCGTGCGCCTCGCCCTCGGCGCCCCGCCGGAGTCCCTGTTCCGCATGGAACTCTCGGCCGCCTCCCTCTCCGCGGTGGCGTACTACGCCGACGGCAACGCGAGCGTCCGTCTCTTCAACGACACCTCCCACCTACGCTGACCCGCGGATCCCCGCCGCCGCCCGCGCGAGCGCCTCGATCCGCGCCCAGTCCCCGGCCGCCACCGCGTCCGGCGGCACCATCCAACTCCCGCCCACGCACCCGACGTTGGGCAGCGACAGATACTCCGCCGCGTTCGCGGGCCCGATGCCGCCCGTCGGACAGAACCGCGCCTGCGGCAACGGCCCGGCCAGCGACCGCAGATACGGGACGCCCCCCGCGGCCTGCGCCGGGAAGAACTTCATCTCCCGCACTCCGCGCTCCAGCAGCGCCACGACCTCCGAAACGGTCGACACCCCCGGCAGGAACGGCACCCCGCACCCCCGCATCGCCGCCAGCAGCCCCTCCGTCCACCCGGGACTGACCAGGAACCGCGCCCCGGCCGCGACACACGCGTCCACCTGCCCCGGCGTGAGCACCGTCCCCGCCCCGACCACGGCCTCGGGCACCTGATCGGTGATCGCCCGGATCGCCGCCGGCGCGGCAGGCGTACGCAGCGTCACCTCGACCGCCCGCAACCCCCCGGCCACCAGCGCCCGCGCGAGCGGTACGGCGGCGGAGGCGTCCGGAAGCACGACCACGGGCAGGACGGGCGCGAGACCGAGCACGGAGACGACCGGCGACGGCGGTGTGGGCGCGGGCGGGATCATGCGTTCATCGTGCCGAGCGGCCACACTCCCCGCAATCACCGTTGCGCATACTGCAACGAGCCTTAGGGGACCTCTGGCGGACCCGTTGACGGACCCTTAGTGGACCTCCGCCACCAGCACATCCAGCTCCCACGCCTTCCCCGCCCGCGCCGGAGCCTGGGCCTCCACCACGTACCCCAGTTCGCGCAGCGCCTCCACCAGCTCCGCGGGATCCCGCGGAGCGACGCCGGCCGACAGCAGGGCCCGTACGATCCGCCCCTTCGTCGCCTTGTTGAAGTGGCTGACGACCTTGCGGGTCGGCGCGTGCAGCACCCGTACCGTCGCCGTCCGCCCCGCGACCTCACCCTTCGGCTTCCACGCCGCCGCGTACGCGGCCGACCGCAGATCCAGCACCAGCCCGTCCCCGGCCGCCTCCGGCAGCACCTCGGCCATCGGCGCCCGCCAGTGCCCGGCCAGCGCGCCGAGCCCCGGCAGCCTGATCCCCATCGAGCAGCGGTAGGAGGGGATCCGGTCGGTCACCCGCACCGCGCCCCACAGCCCGGAGAAGACCAGCAGCGAGCGCGCCGCCCGCCGCTTCGCCGTCGCGTCCAGGGAGGCCAGGCCGAGGGCGTCGTACAGGACACCGGTGTAGATCTCCCCGGCGGGGCGGGCGCCGGCCGTGCGCAGGGCCGCGTTCTTGGCGACCTCGCCGCGCAGCCCCTCGCTGAGCCCCAGCACCTCGCGCGCCTTCTCCTCGTCGCCCGCGCACAGCCCGACCAGCTCGCCGAGCACGGCCTCCCGCGCGCCGGTCAGCCCCGGCAGGGACAGCGACTCCAGCCGCAGCGGGGCACCCTTGCCCGAGTCGGCCTTACCTTCCGAGGGCGGCAGCAGGACCAGCAACACGTACTCCTTCTCTTGCGCTCAGCCGCCAGCGTACGGGGTGCTGCCCGCGCCCCCTCGCCCTACGCTCGACACATGCTCAGCCGCAGGATCCGCGTGACCGGCGCCCCCGAGGCACCCCTGAGGGCCGCGCTCGCCGCCCTGCGCGCCCGCCTGGACATCCCCGAGGACTTCCCGCCGGAGGCCAGGGCGGAGGCCGAGCGCGCGGCGAAGACCCCGACCCCACCGCCGTACGGTGCCGCCCCACCGCCGTACGACGCCACCGACCTGCCCTTCTTCACCCTCGACCCGCCCGGCTCCCCGGACCTCGACCAGGCGGCGCACCTGTCCCGGCGGGGCACCGGCTACCGGGTGCGGTACGCCATCGCCGACGTCGCCGCCTTCGTCGTACCCGGCGGGGCGCTGGACGCGGAGGCGGGGCGGCGGGTGAACACCCTGTACTTCCCCGACGGACGGGTGCCGCTGCACCCCGTGGTGCTCAGCGAGGACGCGGCCAGCCTGCTGCCCGGCCGGGCCCGGCCCGCCGTGCTGTGGACGATCGACCTGGACGCGGAGGGCCGGGCGCTCACGGTCGACGTGCGCCGGGCCCTGGTGCGCAGCCGCGCCCGGCTCGACTACGCGGGCGTGCAGCGGGCGGTCGACGCGGGGACGGCCGAGGAGCCGGTCGCGCTGCTCAGGGAGATCGGTCAGGCACGGGAGCGGCAGGAGGCCGCGCGCGGGGGCATCTCCCTGACCGTGCCGGAGCAGCGGATCACGGAACGGGACCACACCTACGCGCTGTCGTACCGCGCCCCGCTGCCCGCCGAGGCGTGGAACGCCCAGCTCTCCCTGCTCACCGGCATGGCCGCCGCGGACCTGATGCTCGGGCAGGGCACCGGCATCCTGCGCACGCTGCCGGCCGCCCCGGACGGCGCGGTGGCCCGGTTGCGCCGCACCGCCAAGGCCCTGGGCATCGACTGGCCGCACCATGTGCCGTACTCGGCCGTGATCAGCGCTCTCGACCCGCACGAGCCGCACCACGCGGCGTTCCTCCAGGAGTGCACCACGCTGCTGCGCGGCGCGGGCTACACGGTCTTCCGCGACGGCGCCCTGCCGGCGATCACCACCCACGCCGCGGTGGCGGCCCCCTACACCCACTGCACCGCCCCCCTACGGCGCCTCGCCGACCGCTACGCCCTGGAACTCTGCCTGACGGCCGCCACCAACGACTCCCCGCCCGACTGGGTCCTCGCCGCCCTCGACGCCCTGCCCCACCGGATGGCCGACGGCGCGCAGCGCGCGAGCACGGTCGAGCACGAGTCCATCGACATCGTCGCCGCGGCGCTCCTCAAGGACCGCGTCGGCGAGGTCTTCGACGCCTGCGTGGTGGACATCGACGACCACCACGCGGACATCGGCACCGTCCAACTGGCCTCCCCGGCGGTCATCGGCCGCATCGAGGGCCCCGACCTCCCCCTCGGCGCCCCCCTACGCGTCCGCCTCCTCCACGCCACCCCGGGCACGACGAAACCGCTGTTCACCCCGGCGTGAATCCCGTAGGGGCGGCGGCCGCGGCCTTACCCGCGCTGTGCCGGCGACGGCGGCCGGTCCACGGCCCCGCACACGACCGGTACCATGGTCCACACGGCAGACGAGCCGGGCGGACGGCCGCGTGGAGCCCCCTAGGGGACTTCCCGAGGAACGTCCGGGCTCCACAGGGCAGGGTGGTGGCTAACGGCCACCCGGGGTGACCCGCGGGACAGTGCCACAGAAAACAGACCGCCGGGGACCTCGGTCCTCGGTAAGGGTGAAACGGTGGTGTAAGAGACCACCAGTGCCCAGGGTGACCTGGGCAGCTAGGTAAACCCCACCCGGAGCAAGGTCAAAAGGAAACACCCCGGTGTTTCTGCGCGGACGTTCGAGGGCTGCCCGCCCGAGTCCGCGGGTAGACCGCACGAGGCCGGTGGCAACACCGGTCCTAGATGGATGGCCGTCACCCCGGGCCCCGCGAGGGACCCAGGGAACAGAACCCGGCGTACAGCCCGACTCGTCTGCCGCTACCTGCGGCTTTGCCTTCAGGGGCCCCGCCCCTTGGTCGCTGCCTGGGCCAACCCGAGCGAGGCGCCATCCCGCAGAAGCCGACGGAACGGCATCCGGGCTCGACGCTGGCGGGCACCGTGCACACTGGTTGCGGTGAACGGGATACTGGGCAACGGCCCGTTTCTCGACCCACTGCGCACATCCCAGACGGGGATCCCCTGATGTCCGATTTGCCGAAATCCATGAAAGTTGCTGAAACCGCGCTCGGCACGGCCTAAACCCGCAGCTCGGCAAGCCTGCTCCCCGCGCCCGCGGGGATGGACCCCGGGTCAAGTTCCACACGATCGGGCGCGTGGACTGCTCCCCGCGCCCGCGGGGATGGACCCGCTACACGAAATCGGCACGTTCGGGGGGTCCCCTGCTCCCCGCGCCCGCGGGGATGGACCCTTTGGACGGGGTTTCCTGTCTCAAAGTTCGGGCTGCTCCCCGCGCCCGCGGGGATGGACCCCGCAGCACCGGACGGCCGGGCCCGGCGAGCCCGAGGGCGATCACTGCTCCCCGCGCCCGCGGGGATGGACCCGCGGCGTTCCGCGAGTACGAGGCGTCCGCCCCCTGCTCCCCGCGCCCGCGGGGATGGACCCCACAGCACCTACTTACTCAGGAGTCAGCAATGCTGCTCCCCGCGCCCGCGGGGATGGACTCGCGCAATCGCTGGTCGACCCGAACAGCATCGACTGCTCCCTCCCCGTCCACGAGGAGGGACCCAGCATCTTCCCGAGGGAGGGCCGCGGGGCGCCTGCTCTCGCGTTCGCGGGGGACAGCCGCACACATAGGGCGCTGGCCGAACTGAGGATAGTCGGCGTGGAGGAAGAGACCTCAACGCCTCTGCGAACAGCATGAGTTGACTGCTGTTCCACGCTTCTCTAGGTTCTCTCCTCGCAGGACTCTCCGGTGTAGGGAACGATCCTAGGGAAGAGTTAGGAAGCATTCAGTGTCTGGATTACGCAGGTGGATCAGGTGGGGTGCCGTCGGTTGCGCGGTTGCCCTTACTTTCTGTCTTGGCCTCCAGCTGGGTCGTTGGCTGCCTCTCGGCGCGCCTGGGGATGCCAACGTCCGGTGGACGGTAGCGACGGCTTTCGCGAGCGCACTCTGCGCCGTGGTGGCAATTCCACTTGTACGCTGGGCAGATGGTGTGCCTGAGCCGCCGAAGAAGTTGTGAGGTTTCTGGCGGCAGTGACGTGGTGCTCCGATTGCTCCCCGCGCCCGCGGGGATGGTCCCGATCCCAGGGACGAGGATTTTTGCTCCCCGCACTGGCGGGGATGGGCGCGCGCTGATGTCAAGCCCTTCGGGGTTGTGTGTTCCGCGAAACCAGGAACACACAACCCCGAACGAGCACCCCGAAGAGGGCGCCGAGTTGGTCCTGGTCGTCACCCTGGGGCCGAAGCCGTTGTCGACACCGGCACCGACACCGTTACCGCTGCCCGTCCAGAAGGCTGGCCCTCACGCGTCACCCGGAGCTGGTCCTAACTCCTGCCCCATCGGCGGCGCTTGGCCGCGCGGCTCCAGCCCTGGGGTGGGGGGCTGGGGGGTGTTGTCGAAGACGTGGGTCGTGCGTTTGCGGTGGGGTCGGGGCGGCGGATCAGGGTTACGCCCTCGTGGTCGACGGGGTGCCACTGGTGGTCGAAGGTCCGGAAGGTGAAGCCCTGTTCGTTGTTGGTGGTGTGGGCCAGCAGGGCGCGGCCCTGGCCGGCGTACTGCTGGACCTCGTTCCAGAGGGCGTCGCGGATGCGGGCCGAAGGGTTGCCGATGAAGACGCCTGCGGAAATTTCGAGGAGCCAGCGGGTGAGGAAACCCCGTAGCCCTGCGGGGCAGTTGGTGAGGACTATGACCGTCACCAGGTTTCCCTTCCGGCGGAGTCCCAGGCCTCGTAGTCGTCCGGGCCGTCGTGGTTGACGCCCGAGGGGACGTGATGGCCGCCGTCGCTCTGGAGCGTCACGACGTCGTGGTCCTCGGTGCCCGCGGCTGTCTTCGCCTGGTCCGGTGGCAGGAGCAGGCGCCGGATGTCGTCGACGCAGCGGTTCAGCAGGGATGCGTCGTTGACGCGGTCCCGCAGCGCACGGCGGGTGCGTGAGCCGACGTCCTCCTCGTCCTCCGCGGCGACGTCGAAGGCGAGGGGAATGCCGATCTCCGTCTTGTAGAGGTCGGCGATGTCCAGCACGAAGGACAGCTCGTGGCCGGAGTGCACGAAGCCGAGGGCCGGGCTGCAACCCAGGGAGGTGACGACGGCGTGCGCGATGCCGTACATGCACTGGGCGGCGGCGGTGATGGCCTGATTGACGGCGTCCCCGGCCGTGAAGTCGCCGGGCACGTACTGGCGGCCCCGCCAGGGCACCCCCGTACGGGCGGACTCGGCGCGGTAACAGGCCTTCATCCGCCGCCCCTCGCGACCGAGCAGCTCCCGGCGGGTCAGGCCTGCCGGGTCCTCGTCGGGGAAGCGCAGACGGTACATCTCCCGGGCCACCGCGAGCCGGGCACGCGGGTTGGCCCACTGCTGGGCCTGCGCCTCCATGAGGGCGGAGGAGCGGCTGAGGGCGCGTCCGGAGGCGTAGTAGCGCACCCCGTGCTCGCCGACCCAGCAGACCGCGGCGCCGGTTTCGCCGAGGACGCTCATTGCCTGGTGGGTGATGCGGGTCCCCGGTCCGAGCAGGAGCGTGCCGATCGTCGCGGACGGGATGTGCGTGGTGCCCTCCGCGTCCTGCGCGGTGATCGCGTTGGCGTCCCGGTGGACGGTGCAGCGCTCCAGGTAGACGAAGGAGAGGCGGTCGCCGGTGCGGGTGAGCTGGCGGGGGCTGAGGGCCGGGCGTTTGGAGACGGTCGTCATGCGGTTCGTCGGCTCCCGCCGACCGGCGCCAGGGTCATCAGCCCGCAGCCGTAACCACGGGCCCGGCCGATGCCCTGCGTGAGAGCGCGGCGCAGGGCACCGGGGTCGGTGACCGCGAGGTGTCCTTCGTAGGTGACGGTGACGACGGTGACCGGCTTGCCCCCGCGTCCACCGGCGGCGCCGGACTTGCTGAAGGAGAGGGAGCGTGCGTCCCGGACGGCCAGCTCGTACCGGTCGCCGGGGTGGGGCCGCTCCTGGTGGGTCGTGCCCGCAGGAAGGAGCCGCCGGGCGTCGGGCTTCTCGCAGACGCGGAAGCCGAGGCGCTCCTGGCGCTTCTCGTCGACCAGCCACTTCATCTGGTGGACGGGCGTCAGGTGTGCGGTGATCTTCTGCTCTTCGCCCTCCTTGCGGCGGATCTTGTGCACCGGGTTTGCCGTCAGCCGGAACGACCAGCGGTCGCCCGCGCTGAGCCGGTCCAGCAGTGGGGCGTAGGACCTGGTCAGCCAGCCGGGGCTCTCCCGGGAAGCGACGGCGGGCCAGCCGGCCTGCTCGACCAGGTGCGTCAGGTCGGGCTGGTCGGGGCTGACGATGTAGAGCAGGACCTCGGCGCGGGCCCTGTGGTCCAGGCGCCACAGCACCCGTGGGGCGTCCGGCTTCGGGCTGTCGGAGGGCAGGATGTGCGGGAACGACGACATGACGGCCGCGTGCATGGCCTGCGGAGAGGAGAGGAGTTTCCGGGCGCCGGGCCGCGCGGTGTTGACGCGGAAGCGGGAGATGAACATCAGGCGCTCTCTTCCTCCAGGGCGGCGAGGGCATCGAACGGGTCGTGGTCGTCGTAGGGGCTGCCCCCGGCCGGGACGGGCAGGGACACCGTGTCGCTGACGACGGTGCGCAGGGCGTGGCGGCGGTGCGCGGCGTCGAAGCTGACCGGCTGGTCGCGCAGCACGTCCGCGGCCTCGGCGGACTCGCCCTCCGCCGTCTCACGGAGTACGGGCAGGGTCCCCGGAGTCCGGCGGCGCCTCCGGTACCAGGCGGAGGCCTGCCAGGGCACGCTCGCCAGTACGTCCTCCAGGCGGCTGTCCTCGTACAGGTCCAGGAAGAGAGGCTCGGACGGCGGGCAGGAGCGCCGCCCCAGGAACGGCGGGTAGGCCGGGGAACGCAGCGCGTCCCGCAGCCCGGTGAGCAGAGCCTGATCGCCCTCGACGCAGGCGAGGAAGACGGCGTCGGCGAGGTAGAAGCGCTCCGACAGCGGCATGGAAGCCCCGGTCACGGCATGGTGCGCGGTGTGGAAGTCCCGGATCCGGGTGCCGGGCTGGTCGACGCGGACCCCGTACCGAAGTGCGGCCAGGGGGGCGAGGCGTGCGTCGTCACCGCGGTCGATACCGGCCGCGGAGGCGAGCAGGCCGATGACGCCGCTCTTGGTCGGGGCGGATTCGGTGGTGCGTCGGGTGAAGCGGGAAGCGGCCCCCCAGGACTGCAGTGGGCCGGCCAGGCGCAGGGCGAGCACGCTCATTCGGGCTTCTCCAGGCGCTCCGCCACGGCCTTGCCGACGGCTTCGACGAGTTCGCCCAGGGTGTCGGTCTCGGTGCCGAGGCCGGCGAGCTTCCGGGTTTGCGGGCCGACGCGCAGTACCCAGGTCAGGGTGGTGTGGGGGTCGCCGTAGACGCGCTCGACTTCGGCGGCGTAGTCGGCGAGCCGGTCGGAGGCCTCACGCACGTGCCCGCCGGCGTCGCTGCGGACCGGGTCCTCGAAGGCGGCCACGAAGCTGATCGGCCGGGTGCTGCGGAGCTTGACCACGACGGCGTCGGGCCGGGTGTGGTGCCCGAACGTGTTGATCTTCCCGGTGGGCAGCGAGGAGACGAAGCTGTGCACGAACGCCTCGACGGCACGGCGCACGGGCTCGGTACGCGGCTCGTCCTCGCGCAGACCCTGGCCGAGGTTGGCGGCGAGCTGGTGGACGCCGAGCGCCGCGTAGCGGTACAGCGTCGCGGAATTGAAGTCGACGGTGCCGATCATCCCGGCGCCGGTCTCCCCGTCGGTGTTCTCGTCGTCGACGGCCGTGAAGTAGTCGGACTCGTTGTCCACGCGATGGACGCTGATGGCGTGGGCCACCTGCACCGCCGCGTCGACGTTGATGTCGGCGACGTCGGCGACCATACGGCCGAAGAGAGCGATGTCGACGGAGTGGCGGGCGTCCGCGATCTCCTTGGCCTTGCCCTTGTTCTCCTTGGCCTTCAGGAACGTCGCGATGTCGGCGGCTCCTTCGAGGGCGAGGCGGGCCAGGCCGTCGAGCTGCCGGGAGCTGAGGAAGACCAGATACTTGCTCTCCGGAGCAGGGGCCGGGGCGTCGGGATCCTCGTTCTTCTTCGCCTGGTCGGTCTTGCGCTTGGGGACCTCGGTCTTGAAACCGGCCGCCTTCACCGTCTCGTCGGCCAGCTTCAGCGCCGTCTCCCGTGTCACGGTCTCGTCGAGCCCGGTGATCCGCTCGGCGAGGAGCTCCACCAACTTCTTCGTCCGCACACCCAACTCGGCGGGATCCAGCAGGTGTTCGTCGCGGAAGTAGGTGCGCACGGCGCGCTTCCACGCCTGGCTGGAGACACGGGCGCGCGGGACACCACCGTAGACGGCCGTCTTGGGCGCACCCGTGTCGTCCCGGTTGATGTTGCTGGGCGGGACGGTCTGCAGGGCGTGCACGTCCAGGAAGATGCGGTTCACGAGGCGTCCTTGTCGGTGTGCGGGGTGGTGGTGTCCTCGCCTTCGGGCTGCCAGGGCCGACGCGGCGGGGTGTGGAAGGAGCGGCCCCACGCCCGGCGTACGGCGGCGGGGCCGCCGGGCCGCTGCCAGGCGTACAGCTGGCCGGCGAGCAGGCCGTAGTCGAGGGGAACGCTCTCCCGGCGTAGCAGGGCGACGATGTCGCGCAGCCGCCGGGCGAGGGAGACCAGGTCCGGTGCGGTGCCGGCGCGGACCAGGCGCTTGCGGACCGGCTCGTCGATCCCGTCGGCCGGCATCAGCCGCCGCACGGCCGCGCCCAGGCCCGCCGGGTGCTCGGGGGAGTGGCGCCGGTGCATGCCCTCGCCGCGGGACTGCTGGTGGAAAGCCCACAGGGTGAGCGCGGCGTGTACCGCGTTCTCGGCGCCCGCCAACTCCCGCTCGTGCAACGGGCGGACACCCTCCGCCGGGGAGTGCAGTGCGGTGGTGTCGATCAGGGTCCAGAGGTCCGGCACGTCGCCCGCGTCCCGGCCCGCGCCACGGCGCAGCCGGGCGAGAGCGGCGACGGCATGCGACTGGTCGGCGAGGTAGCCCCGCTGCCAGTCGGCGATGCTCGCCCCGGTGAGTTCGGCGACGCGCTCCTCCACGGTGGGCGGCTTGGCCGGAGCCGGGAGAGTGGTCATGCGTGCACCTTCGCTTCGGTCGCGGAACGGTCGGTGTCGGGTCGGCTGCCGCTGCCGCTGCCGCTGCCGCTGCCGCTGCCGCTGCCGCTGCTGTCTCTGTCGTCGGCATCGGGATCGGCCAGCGCTCTGGCGAGACGTCCGCGGAACCAGCGGTCGGCGAGACCCGCGTTCAGCCAGTGCGTGGTGCCCTTCCCGTCGGTATGGATCCGTCCCTCCCACGCCGCCTCCCCCGCGGCGGAGATGAGCCGGTCCCCGAGGCGGTGGATCGTCTCCCGCACCTCACGCTGCCAGACCTGCCGGTGCTCGAAGGGATCAGACGCCTCGGCCATGGCCGCCAGCCACTGCCGGTACGGATGCTCCAGCGCGTCGAATCCGGTCGTCCTGGCGGCCGACTTGGGGCCCTCCTCCTCGGATCCGGCGGCCCTGGCCAGGTCGGCGGCGAGGTCTCCCAGAGCGCGAACGGCCCGGTCGGCCTCCTCGGCCGCGGCGATGGCCTGGCGTGCGTATGTACGGTCCTGCTGGTGCAGCAGGACGACGGGCATCTCCAGGCGGTCGTCGACGACCTCTTCGATCACGGACTGCTGGGTGCCGTAGCTGACGCCCACCAGCCGGGTGCGGATCAGGGAGTGGCGGGGGAGGTAGCGGTCGGTCACCAGACGGGCGACCCATTCCAGGATCCTGGGGCGCAGGCGCGGTGCCGCCTCGGCCCCGCCCCCGCTCTCCAGCCGGTCGGCGACGAGCGCGGCGACACCCCGCCAGGCCGAGCGGGCAGGGTCATGTTCGAGCGGCAGGTACACGGTGGACCGGCCCAGCTTCTTCTCCTGCGCGGGACTGCGCCGCCAGGAAGTCATCGGCTCCCGGTCGTGCATGTTCCTCGACGCGAGCGGATCGCCGTACCCGAGGACGACTCCGTGGACGCCGTGCCCGTCGTAGTGCAGGCGCACCCGCCGGGACTGCCAGGTGTACAGGTCACGCAGGCCGGTCGCCGAGCGCCCGTCGGAACCGGGCCCGCAGGGCTCGCGGCGCCAGGCCGGGAGATCGTCGGAGGGGAAGCCCAGCCCCTCCGTGTCCGCCGCCACCAGGTTGAGCAGCAGCGTCTCGCGCAGCGTCCCGCCTTCTACGAGCACACCGCCCAGGCCGCCCGCCCAGCCGGTGCCGAGCGGGTACACCTTGCCGCCTTTGACCCGCTGGTCGCCGGCCATGCCGGTCTTGATGCCGGAGGTGTCGTAAGCGTGGACGTGGACGACCCAGCGGGCCGCCTCGGCGAAGCTCAGCCGCTCCACGCCAGGCATCCGCGCGCTGAAGAAGGGGTCTCCGGCGGGCACGTCGGCCACGATCCGGTTGAGGGAGAACACCTCGTCCCTGGCGGTGTGGAGTCCGGCGGTCTGCAGGAACGGCGCGGCGGGGTGGAGCAGGTCGAGCCGGTCACGGTGCTCCGCCAGGTACCCCTGCACGGGCGCGAAGCAGTCGGGGTCCTCCCACAGTTCCGCCCAGTCATCGATGTCGCCGGGCCCCTCCAGGGCGTCGTGGGCGACGGCCAGAAGGAGGCGTACGAGGGCGAACTCCTGGGTGGCCAGGTCGCCCACGACCCGCCGTAGATTACCGGCCTGCGCGAAGACCTCGCTGAGTGACAGCTCGTCCTCCGAGCCGTCGCGCCGGAGCACGCCGATCCACGGCCGGCTGGTCAGATCGAAGGACAGCATCCTGTCGGCGTCTGCACCGGCACCAGGGGGCTCAGTCGTCTGCGTCACGGATCACCTCAAGGCCGTCTTCCGGGCTGTACCGGAGCGTGAATCCTGCCAGCCGGGTCTGACAGTCCTCGTCGAGCGTGAGAATCAGCTGGTCGGAGAGCCAAGGGCTGTCCTTGCCCTGCCACTTGGGCAGATACAGCTGCTCCAGCTCGGCAATGGCCCGGTCCATGGTCTCGGCGTAGGAGAACTGCGTCGGGAGCCGCAGCCCGCAGCTCGCCGCCGTACGGGCCGCGAAGGGTACCGGTGTCGCGTCCCGCGGAAGCTCGATGCCGGCGCGCTTCCGCCCCTTGCCGTCCGGCCCGAGCCACGGCAGGGTGGCGAGGCTTCCGTCAGCGCGCCGCTGTACGACGACGACTTCGAGGCTGTCCCGTGTGTCACGGACCTGAGCGCGCCCGGTCGGAGTGTCGTCGGTGTCTCCCACCCCGGCGGCGACCCAGTCGAACAGCGGCCTTCCCGGCTTGCCGACGTCCCCCAGGCGGAAGACCGCGGCACGCTCCCGCTGATCCTCGTGATGTCGCTCGAACCGCGCCCGTGCTTCGTCTAGCGCGTCCTGCCAGTGCTCCGGTCCGACGGGGTCGTCACCGTACGCGCCCTGGACGAGGGGGCTGATGTCCGCCGGTACTTCCACCGGCCTTCCGGCTCCGGTCCCTGCCCCGTCGCCGAGGTGGGGAAGGAGCACGGCGGCCGACCGCAGCAGCGTGTACCGCCCGTACACGGCGACCGAACCGCGCACCGGTTCCGGTACGTCCGTCTGCCAGTCGGCTCCGGTCACCAGGCAGCGAGCGGTCCGCAGACGTTCGGGCCGGTTGTCCTGGCCGTGTCCGCGCTGGTGGCGGTGCAGCCGCCCCATGCGCTGGAGGAGCAGGTCCACCGGGCACAGGTCGCTGACCAGCAGGTCGAAGTCGATGTCCAGGGACTGCTCGGCGACCTGGCTCGCCACCACGATGTGCCGGCTGGTGGGCCGGTCGTTCCCCTTTCCCGGAGGCCCGAAGAGCCGGCGCAGTGCGCCGTCCTTGTCGGCACGGTCGAGGTCGACGAAGCGGGAGTGGGCGACGGTCACGTTGTCGGTGCCGAACCTGGCCCGCAGCACGCGGGCCGTCTCCAGGACCCGCCCGACGGTGTTCCGGATGACCAGCGCGCAACCGCCGCCGGCCAGTTCGCTGTCCAGCCGCCCGGCGAGCACGTCCAAGTCGTCGGCGAGCCGCTCGACCTCGACCTTCGTGGACCGGGCCGAGGCGTGCGGGTGGCGGACCAGCGCGGTCCCGCCGGGAGCGACGGCGGTCAGGAGCGGATACGCGGACGACGCCGTCACGTTTTCGTCGGTGGCGGCGGCGGTGGCGGCGGGTCCGGGTCCAGGTCCGGCTCCGGCTTTGGTATGCCCGGCGTAGGCCGCGACAAGCTCACGCCGACGTGAGGCCGGCAGGGTCGCGGACAGCACTACGACCGGAACCCGGTAGGCCCCCAGCCAGGACAGCACGCGGTCCAGGTAGACGCTCATGTACGTGTCGTACGCGTGCGCCTCGTCGATGACGACGACCTTCCCCGCGACCGCGAGGTGTCGCAGCGCCAGGTGTCGGCTCTTGAGCCCGGCGAACAGCAACTGGTCGATGGTGCCCGCGACGAAGGAGGCCAGCATGGCCCGCTTACGACCCCGCAGCCATGCATGCGCCACGAGCTCGGCGCCGGCCTTCCGGTGGTGGTGCCCGGCCCGGGACGTACCTGCGGACTCCGCGGAGGTGCCGTCCAGGTCGACGGCGGTGACGCTGCCCGCGCGGGCCATCAGCCCGGCGAATCGCTCGTTGAGCGCTGCCTTGGAGTGTGCCAAGTGCACCGAATGACGGGTGCCGTCTGTCGAGGGGAGCCGGTCCAGCCAGTCCAGCAGCCGCGGAAACATCGCGTCGCCCGTGGCCATCGTGGGCAACGCGAAGAACACCCCGCCCGCCCCCGAGCGCGCGGCGAAGATCTCCGTAGCGGCGAGCGCGGCCTCCGTCTTGCCCTCGCCCATCGGTGCCTCGATGACCATCAGGCCGGGGGACTCCAACTCGCGGGCCAGCGACACCGCCGCCTCTTGGACCGGACGTGGCTCCGCGCCCTTCGGGAGGTCGAAACGGGAGGCGAAGAGGTCGGGCACACTGTCGCAGGGTTCCTCGGCCTGCCAGGGCGCCGGCAGATCGAGCCCCCGCCAGGCTCTGAGGAGCCGTTCCTCGTCGCTGTGAGCGGCGCCATCGGGGAAGTAGGGGAAGAGGTCCGGATTGCTCGCGATCCAGTCGGAGACGATGACGATCGAGGTGAGCAACACCTGGACCGGCTGCGGTAACTTGACCGACTTCCACGCCTCGATCCGCTCCGCGACACCGAAACGGGCAGCGCAAGCGTCGAGGAGTTCGTTCTGTACCCGGCGCCAGGCGCCGCTGCTCGGGCCGGGTGTCCGAAGCAACTCCCCGCGATCGTCCAGGGCTTTGATCTGGCCCCGCTCCGGCGGTACACCGTGATGCCCCCCGACGGCCACCGTGAACTGGCCGGTCTGCGCTCCTCGCCAGCCGTGCTGCTCCTCAAGCCACTCGGCGAGCAGGAGTTGCCCGGCCAGGCCATGCGGGGCCAACCGCCGGTCCGGGCCCATCGCTGGGCGCGAACGCATGTCCAGTCCCTGGTCGCGCATCGCGTCGGCCAGCGAATCGACCTGACAGGCGAAGGCCGGAGTGGCCTTGCCGATGTCGTGAACGCCCGCCAGCCATACAGCCAGGGCACGCGCATCCACGGCACCCCCGGGCAGTACCTCGGCGATCAGCCCGCGCACCCCGGCGGGCAGCCACTGATCCCACAGCAGTCCGGCCACGGCGCCGCTGTCTTCCATGTGACGCCATAACGGCAGCCAGCCATCGGCATCGCGATCATGCTTCGCCCACACCGACCGAGCAGGCTTCCCCAGCTTGCTCAGAAGGCTACCGTGGGCGCTTTCCCCACCAGTCATATGAGATAAGTACACGACATCTGTATGTGTGCACGGACGTTTCAGGGATTTTCAGCCCAACGAGGCGGAGGTGAGCGGAAGTCGTGCCGACGGACCGACGGGAACACCTGGTGGCGGTGCCCGAGCAAGCAGTGCTGCTGCGCCTGCGGCTGACTGACTGGCGGTCCGAAGTGAGCTATTTGCCGGAATCTGCAAAAGTTGCTGAAATGACAGCCGGAACGATGTAAATCTGCAGGTCAGGAAGTCTGCTCCCCGCGCCCGCGGGGATGGTCCCCAGGAGGGTCAGCGGCCGTACGGGTGCGTCCTCTGCTCCCCGCGCCCGCGGGGATGGCCCCTCCCGTTGCCCGCGGGTGATGGGTAGCACCTGCTCCCGGTGACGAACAGGTGGCTGCTCCCCGCGTCCCGGGGGTTCATGTCCTACAGGCAGACCAATTGGCCTCCCGCCGGTACCCGCAGCTGCGCCCAGACCGTCTTGCCTGGGGCGGCCGGGCGAGGGGTGATGCCCCAGTCGTCCGCGAGGGCGGCGACGAGGTGGAGTCCGCGGCCGGACTCGGACAGGGAGTCGGGGGGCAGGGGAGTCGGCGAGGGCTGCTTCTCGGCGCGGGTGTCGGTCACCTCGATGCGCAAGATGCCCTCGGCCAGGGTGAGCTGGACGTGGAAGTCCCGGCCGGGGACGTGGCCGTGGCGTACGGCGTTGGCGCTGAGTTCGGCCGTGATGAGGGTGAGCGTCTCATTGACCGGCGTCGTGTATGGGTGGCCCCAGTCGTCCAGGCGGTGCGAGACGAGTCGACGGGCGAGGCGGGCGCCGCGTGGGGTCGAGGTGAAGCGCATGGTGAACTCGTGCTCGGGTGCGACGCACTGAGGCAGATGCTCGTTCGGGGGAGTTGCCGACTTCATGCGGTCAACGGTCACGGACTGTGCGTAGCGTTGAACAGGAATAACGCGCTGACGGGTTCGGGCTGTACGCCTGGTCGGGGCGCTTGTGTGCGGCGCGGGGCGTGACTGGTTCGAGGGGCCGAGCGTTGGACGGGGTTCGGTGACTGTGGCGGTCGTACGGGAGGAGCTGTGGCGTGGACGACGAGGTTCGGCAGCCGGAGTACGAGGTCGGGGCGGGCATGCTGGCCGTGTTCGGGCGGCAGTTGAAGCTGTTGCGGGAACGGGCGGGGATGGACCGCGCGGGGTTCGGGACGCTGACCGGGTACTCGGCCTCGACGATCGCGTCCTTCGAGCAGGCAAGACGTATCCCGCCGCCGAGGTTCATTGACCAAGCAGATGAAGTTCTTGGGGCGGGCGGGGTGTTGAGCGCGAGCAAGGGGGAGGTGGCTCGGGCTCAGTATCCGGCGTTCTTCCGGGACGCGGCCAAGTTGGAGGGCGAGGCGGTTGAGCTTCATGTGTATGCCAACCAGGCAGTGCCTGGGTTGTTGCAAACGGAAGAGTACGCGCGGGCCATCTTCATGATGATGCGGCCACCCATGGATGACGAGTTGATCGAACAGCGAGTGTCCGCGCGACTGGTCAGGCAGGAGATTTTGTCCGGCCGTGACGCACCGCTTGCCAGCTTTGTCATCGATGAGGCCGTACTGAGGCGTCCTGTCGGCGGGCGGGCAGTCCTGCGAGGCCAGCTTGAGCACATCCTTCTGACGAGGGAGCGGCGGAACATCGAGGTCCAGGTGATGCCGCTCGATCGCGAGGAGAACGCTGGCATGGCTGGCCCCTTCACCTTGATCGAGACGAAGGAAGGGCGGAGGATCGCGTACGCCGAGGTGCAGAACGTGAGCCGACTGCAGACGGAGCGGGAGCGCGTCCGTGCGCTGGAGGCCAAGTACGGGATCATTCGGGCGCAGGCCCTGACTCCACGTGAATCATTGGCGTACGTAGAGAAGTTGCTGGGAGAGCCATGAACGCGCACGTACATCAGTTGCCCATAGACCAGTTGGCATGGCACAGGAGCAGCTACAGCAGCGAGGAGGGCGGCGAATGCATCGAGGTCGCCGCCTCCCCAGGCGCCGTCCACGTCCGCGACTCGAAGGACACCACCCGCGCCCCACTGGCCGTAGAACCCACGGCCTGGTCCGCGTTCGTCGAGTTCGCGGCACTCTGACAAGGGTGGGGTCCTCGCCGGCATGAGTGCTTGTGAGGACCCCTTCCCGTTCTCCCGTCCCGCCGGTCACCGTGAATCGGGGGAACCCGGCCGCGTGCTGAGGCCCTGAGGTGGGGCAAGCGGCACGATCTCTCGGTCGAAGAAGTCGTGGAAGTCCTCACCGCGCTCGTAAAGCGCGTCGAATCCAGCAGACGTTTCCCGGATCAGTGACCGCTCGGTGAAACGGTTGGCGCCGGCCGCGTTTCCGTCGTCGTCGTACACCACCTCGTACATGGCCACGTCCCCGAGAATCACCACTTCGGGAACCGGACGATCCCTCTCGATGTCCGAGATCTTGCGGGCATCGAGCACTTTGATGTCGTCGCCCAGATCCGCGCGCACCCGCAGGACGAAAAACTCCCACTGCACGTACGGTGTGATCGGGAACTCCACGACGCGAAGGCGGCGGTGCCGGATGCCCAGTCGTGCCGCCTTCTGGAGCTCCTGTGCGTAGTTATCGCGCCTCTCGTCGGCGAGGGACAGCGCCCTTGCCCAGTCGCCGGCGGCGAAAGCCTCCCAGCTGGTGAAGCCCCGCTCCTTGAAATGCTGCCCGCGTTCGAGCTTGTTCAGGAAGCCGATGCCGCTGTTGTAGACCTGGCCGAAGTCCGCGTGATACGTGGGTCGGTCCATACGGTCGGAAACACCACGGGGGAAAGAATCAAACACTGGGGATATCCGGCTTCGCCGCGACGATCATGTTCCTCGGGATGACCACGAGTCGTTCGTCCGCTCCGATCGAGACCCCGTCGGGCAGCTTGGCGCCGAGTGACTGGGTGAGGTCCCGGCCGATGACGGCGATGTCGCCGTTGGCGAGTTCCCAGATGTCGGGGCAGTCAGGGGTACCGGTCGTGTTCCCCAGTTCTTGGGGTGATTTTCCCAGACGCCTCTTGAAAGTCGTGGCTGGATCCGCTTCCCATGGCCTGGTCACTGCCGTCGTCGCCTCCCTCGATCGGTCGGGTGGCGGTACTGTAGCGCCTAGCGAGGTCGCCTGACTATGTGTCAGGTTTCGCCAGGGCTTTCCGCCGCGCTGTTTCGGAAAATCGGGTGAATGGAGGTGTGGCCGTGGATCCGGAGCTGACTTCGCTCGCCCAGAGCGCAGGAACCACCTTGGTCACACTGATGGCGACCGACGCCTGGCACCGCACGCGCGACGGGCTCACGCGGCTCTGGCGCCGGGTGCAGCCCGAGCGTGCCGAGACCGTGGCCGCCGAGCTGGAGGCCGGCCGGGAGGACGTTCTGGCCGCCATGGTGACGAATGACCAGGAGACGCTGAACGAACTGCGTCTGCAGTGGCAGGGGCTGGTACGGCGGCTGCTCGTCGCCCGACCTGCCGCCGCCGGGGAACTGCGCGCGCTGCTGGACGAACTCGATCCCGACGGCACGGCCGGCCGGCCGGTCACCCAGCGCGCCACGGCGTCCGGTCATGCCCGGGTGTACCAGGCGGGACGAGACCAGCACATCGCCGAGCGATGACGGGCGGGATGGACGGTCACGCCGAGGATCGGGGCCGTGTCTATCAGGCGTCGGGTGACCAGCACATCAACGAACACCACCATTACGGCGGCGAGATCACCGGGCCGCTCGGCCCGGACTCGGTCCGCCGCCCGGCGGTCGGGCGGCCTCCTGTCGTGCTGCGCGATCGCACCGAGGTGATGGAACGCCTCCGGGCGAGCGTCGAGGCAGGACGCGGCGGCGAGGTCTACGTGCTCTACGGCATGGGCGGTTGCGGCAAGACAGCGGTCGCTTGTGCCTTCTTCCAGGAGGCCACTGGCGCATACGGCAGGGCGGGCCTGTGGGTCAACGCCTCCGACCGTGCGAGCCTGCGTGCCGGCATGCTGGCCGTCGCAGCGGACCGGGGGGCGGGCGACGGCGAACTGCTGGCTGCCCGCAACGGCCTGCGTCCCGCGGCCGATCTCGTCTGGCAGCATCTCGATCGATCCGCCGAGCCCTGGCTGCTGGTCCTCGACAACGCTGACGAGCCGGAGATCCTGCGGGACGGCAGTTGGCTGCGCACCAGCCCACGCGGCACCGTCGTGGTGACCACCCGCCGGGCGGCCGCTCGCTGGTGGGCAGGGGCCGAACTGCAGCACATCGGCGTCCTGCCACGGGAGGACGCCGCACTCGTCCTGCGCGATCTCGCCCCGGACAGCGGTACGGCCGAGCAGGCGGCGCAGATCGCGGACCGGCTCGGGCGGCTGCCACTCGCCCTCACCCTGGCCGGCGGCTTCCTCTCCCACCAGGTGCTCGATCCCTGGACGCTGGACGCCTACGCGCATCATCTCGACGAAGACGAACGGGTCCAGCTCATCGACCAGGGAGCCGACGCGCTGTCCGAGGCGGACCCGCGGCACCTGGTCGGTCTCACCTGGCAGCTGACACTCGACGCGTTCGAGGCGCGCGGGCTGCCCGAGGCGGCGGCGCTGCTCAGGCTGCTGGCGCGGTTCGCTCCGGAGCCGCTGCCGTTGTCCCTGCTCAACCGTGCCGACATCGGTGGAGTCCTCCCCCGCGCCCGTACCGAAGCAGCGCTGAGAGCCCTTCTCGACCAGTCGCTGACCGAACTGGTCGACGTCGGTGTGCGCTGTGTACAGAGCCATGGAGTGCTGCTCGACAGCGTCTCGGCGGCGACACCCGCGGAACGGCTACCCGCTCTCGACACGACGGCCGTCCGGCTGCTCGACGCAGCCGTTCCCGCCGTACCCGACGCGGGCCCCTACGATCCGCAGCTACGACTGCTCGTACCTCATGCGCTCGCCTTGCTACGCCGCATCGGCGAACCGTCGACCGTGGCCGCTGCCCTCGCCGTCGCGACTCGGCTGTCGGTCGCCCTGCACCGCACCGGGGACTACCTCTCGGCGTGGGACACCTCCCGTGCCGTGGCGGACCTCGCGCAGCACTCGCTCGGCGCGGATCACCGTCTGGTACTGGCCGCCCGTTCCAGGGCCGGCCGGGCGCTGTTCCGGTTGGGTAGGTACGCCGAAGCCGAGTCTTCGCTCCGCGGTGTCCGCGCCCTCCAGGAGAGGCTGTTCGGGGCCGACGACCCCGACACCCTGGACAGCGGCTACGGCCTTCAGCTCGTGCTGGCGAACCTCGGCAAGCGCGAGGAATCGCTCGCACTCCTTCGGGCCACCGTCGCCGGCCGGCGCACGGCACTGGGCCCCGCGCACCCACTGACCCTGCGCGCCCGTGCCAGTCTCCTCGAGATGCTGCCCGCGTCCGAGGTGGTCACCGAAGAGGGCGGCTCGCTGCTGTCGCTGCCGTCGGAATGCGCCCGGCTCCTCGGCCCCGATCACACGGTGACGCTGGGCGCTGGACACAACCATGCCTGGGCGCTGTACCTCCTGGGCCGTTTCGAGGCGGCCGATGAGGAGATGCGGCTGGTCGCGGAGGCCTATCTGCGGCGCTTCGGGCCTGAGTACCCGATCGTGCTCGCGGCCCGCCAGCTCTTCTCCCGGACCCGGTCCGCGCTCGGCCACGTGGACGCGGGGATCGAGTTGATGGCCGATGTCGTCGCACGGCGCGAACGCGGCCTGGGCGCCGAGCACCCCTTCACCGTCGCGAGCCGTCGGCTCATGGACGAGTACCGATCGGGTCGATGGCGCCCGCCGCAGCCGCCTGGCGCATGAGAGCGGCATGCGCGGACGGTGCACGGGGGATACGGCGCGGGTCGTCCGGCCGAGCATCCTGCCGCACAGCGATTCGCCCGGCACCGCCGGCTGAGCGAGTGCGCGGCCGCAGGCCCTCGTGCGCTTTCCCGCAACCCCCTGAGAAACCACAGTGTTTCGGAGCCGCGCCGCCCTTCCAACTCTCCGTCTCTCGGAGGACTACCTGAACCCGAACGTCACCCCAGACTGTCTGTGCCCGCACGAGACACCATCGCGCAGAAGTCGGCGCAACGGAGTCCGGGCTCGACGCTGGCGGGCACCGTGCAAACTGGGTGTGCTGGACGGGATACTGGGGAACGGCCTGTTCCTCGACCCACTGCGCACATCCCAGACGGGGATCCCTTGATGTCCGATTTGCCGAAATCCATGAAGGTTGCTGAAACCGCGCTCGGCACGGCCTAAACCCGCAGCTCGGCAAGACTGCTCCCCGCGCCCGCGGGGATGGACCCCCCTCTACGGCCGCCGACTTCAGACCCCCACACTGCTCCCCGCGCCCGCGGGGATGGACCCAACACAGCCGACGCCAGCGACCGGCTCCGGCTCTGCTCCCCGCGCCCGCGGGGGTGGACCCCGGGCGCCGTCCCAGGTGTTGACCCCGCTGAACTGCTCCCCGCGTCCGCGGGGATGGACCCGCAACCGTCACTGTCGCTGTCGGCCCATTGCGCTGCTCCCCGCGCCCGCCGGCATGGACCCCGCACTCCAAGTGCCGTTTCGCCCGGCGGATGACCCGACGCCCCGGGCCACAGAGATCCGGCAAGGGGGACCAGGTCTCAAGGGGTCTGGCGGTACACCTCAAGTCGGATCCGTGCTACCGGCTTCGGCATGACCATGGAGCGCCCCCGTCCGGAGACCCGCCTACCGCAGCGCCCCGTCGCCCGGAAGCCTTCGCCGTGGCGGTCGCGGCCGCAGGTTATTCGGTCAGGGTGAGAGCGGTGGCCCCATCGGCCGGCCGTGCGGTTCGAGGAGCCGGTGAATAGGCGTTCACCTGGGGCGCGGGCGGCGTGGTGGGTGCTGCCCGGCGGCTTCGGGTGCGGCGCGACGCGCCTTTGCCGTGCTTGCCCGCGGTGCCGCCTGTCCGGACTGAGGCGACCGTCGCGATCCTCCGTGTGGCTGTCCGTTCGGCGAGTGATTGCCGGTGGGGCGAGGCGTGGCGAACTCGTCGGTAGAGCACTGCTCGACTTGCCTGCTGCATGAGAGGCCTCTGAGGGTCCTGGGACTCGTGGCCGGTTCAGATGCCCGCGCTGGGTGACCTGTCGACAACAGAGGGTGGCCTCCCCGATGCTGCTCGCTGTTGTCATCCGGGGGCCCTGGCCCCCATCGCGTCCGCGGCGTACGCGGACGGAAAGAGAGAGGCCACCATGCCGTTATCTGTAGCCGACCTCGCGAAGCTCGGCGACGTGCCGGTCGCGATCGAGTCGACGTTCTTCCAGAGCGTCTTCCTGCGCATGGACGGCACCGGGGTGACCGCCGCCGCCGACAACGGAGGGGGGACGGTCAACTGTCAGTACGGCGCCGGTCCGTGGACGACGTTCAAGGTGCACCCGCAGACGGACGGTTCGTTCGCCTTCGAGTCGGTGGCGTTCCCGAACGTCTACCTGCGCATGGACGGCAACGGGGTCCCCACCACCATGGCGGGAGGGGGGACGGTCAACTGCCAGTACGGCCTGGGTCCCTGGGAGAAGTTCAAGGTCCTGCCCCAGGACGACGGTTCGGTCTCCTTCGAGTCGGCGAGCTTCCCGGGCATCTACCTGCGCATGGTGACCGGCAGCGGGGTGACCACCGCCACCGGTCCCGGGGGAACGGTGAACTGCCAGGTCAACGCCAACGGCGGTGAGAACGAGAAGTTCTACCTCGTCGTCGAGTAAGACCGGTCGGCGCGGCGGACGACCGCCGCGCCACCAGCGCCACCAGCGCCGCCCGGCACCGCGCGAGACGCCGGGCGGCGCTCCTCGTTCACGCGCCGCCGCGTGCACGAGCTGACGTGACGCGAGCTGACGTGACGCGAGCGCCCCGCTGTCCGGCACGGACCACCGGCCGTCGCGACCGGGGTGCCCCGCTCACCCGGCGCCCACCGCCCTGGAGTTCAGCCCTCCCAGAACCCGGCGTCCGCCAGTAAACGAGGCAGTAAACGAGGCCCTTGGTCGCGCATCGCGACCGTCCCGTCACTGAATTGAAGCCCCATTCGGCAAATGGGAATGCCGCCGAAGCCGCACGTCAGGGCGTAGGGCGTTCAGTTCGCCGATCCCTGATGCCATGTAAAGGGAACGGATTTCCCTGGATCCGGTAAAAGCCCTCTCTTCGCGGGCTGTTCACCATTCCCACATCCCGTCATGCGCATGCACACTGCACGCAGTCTCGGCCGCGCGTGCGGCCAACTCCTTCCCGTTCGCTTTACGTTGGAGCAGCCATCACCGACATACGCAGACCCAGAACGCTCCGTGTACGCGCCGGAGCCGTGGCGGTGGCATCGCTTGCCACGCTTTCGGGTTCACTGATCCTCGCAGCACCCTCCCAGGCGGCGACGCCCACCGCGTCCCCCAAGACGATCTCGGACAGCCACCCGTCCTGGGCCACCGCGTCGGCCGACGCGGGCACGCTCTCCTCGGGCACGCAGCTCACCGGCACGATCTTCCTGGCAGGCCAGGACACCGCGGGCCTGACGGCCTACGCCACCTCGGTCTCCACGCCGGGCAGCGCCGACTACGGCAAGTTCCTCACCCCCGCCCAGTACGACGCGAAGTACGGCGCCACGCAGGCGCAGGTCTCCGCCGTGAAGAAGTGGGCCCAGGACGCCGGCCTGACGGTGGTGAGCGCCACGCGCCACGCCATCACGGTCAAGGGCGGCAACGCCGCCATCGCCGAGGCGTTCGGCACCGCGGTGCACAACTACAAGGTCAGCGGCAAGGTGCGCCACGCGCCCGCCCACGACATGACCGTGCCCGGCTCCATCGCCGCGGACGTGCTCGGCGTCACCGGCTTCACCTCGCCCGGCGCCAACGTCGCCAAGCCGGACTCGCGGCGGGCCTCCGCCCCCGAAGGCTCGGCCGCCTCCGCCGCGGACGACGGCACCCTGCCCACCACGGCGACCTGCTCCGACTACTGGGGCGAGAAGACCGCCACGGGCGCGCCGCAGGGTTACGGCACGAAGCCGGTGGCGTTCGACCAGTGCTCGTTCTACCCGTCGCAGATTCGCAAGGCGTACGGGATCACGGCCTCCAAGCTGACCGGCAAGGGCGCCACCATCGCCATCGTGGACGCCTACGGCAGCTCCACCATGCAGGCCGACGCCGACCAGTACGCGGTCAACCACGGCGACAAGCCGTTCCGGAAGGGCCAGTACACGGAGGTCGTCGACTCCTCGCAGTGGAACAACGAGGACCTGTGCGGCGGCCCCGAGGGCTGGGCGTCCGAGGAGGCCCTGGACGTCGAGATGGCGCACGGCCTCGCGCCCGACGCCAACGTCGTCTACGTCGGCGCCGACTCCTGCGACGACACCGACCTGCTGGGCGCGATCAGCAAGATCGTGGACAACCACCTGGCCGACGTGGTCTCGAACTCTTGGGGCGAGATCATGCACACCACCGACGGCGCCGACGTGCCCGCGTCGGTGATCGCCGCGTACGAGCAGGTCTTCAAGCAGGCCGCGGTCGAGGGCATCGGCGTCACCTTCTCCGCGGGCGACTGCGGTGACAGCAGCCCGCTGGCCGCCGCGACCGGCGCCAACTGCCAGGCCGACACCGCGCGTGCCCAGGCCGACTGGCCGGACTCCGACCCGTGGGTGACCTCGGTCGGCGGCACCGCGCTGGGCCTGGGGGACAAGAGCGGCACGTACGGCTTCGAGACCGACATGGGCACCCTGCGGTCCAAGCTGTCGGCCGACGGCAAGAGCTGGACCCCGGCCGTGCCCGCGCCGTTCTACTTCGGCGGTGGCGGCGGCACCAGCGAGGACTTCGCCCAGCCGTCCTACCAGCGGGGCGTCGTCCCGCACGCGCTGTCCCACACCCTGATGACCGGGGCCCGGAGCAGCAGCGCGCGGCGCGTCACCCCCGACGTGTCGATGGTCGGCGACCTGTACACCTCGGTGCTGGTCGGCATCTCCGACGGCGCGGACTACTCGGAGGGCGGCTACGGCGGCACCAGCGTCTCCGCGCCGGAGTTTGCGGCCGTGCAGGCCGATGCCATCCAGGCCGCGCACCACCCGCTCGGCTTCGCCAACCCGGCGGTCTACGCCCGTTCGCACCGCGCCACCGACGTCGTGGACAAGGCCGCCCAGGCCGGCGAGACCCCGCTGAGCAACGTGGCCGACTTCGGCACCGTCAACGGCGTCCTGAACGTCAAGCTCGTCGCCTTCGGCCAGGACACCTCGCTGAACGCGGTCCGCGGCTACGACGACGCCACCGGCGTCGGCTCGCCGAACGAGAACTTCCTGCGGTCCTTCGGCCGTAAGTAGTTCCCGAGAAGTAGTTCCCGAGAAGCAGTTCCCGAGAAGCAGTTCCCGAGACGGGGGCGGCGTCGCTGACGCGCCGTCACACAGGGCATCCGCGCCGCCCGCCCCCGTTCAGACGCCCTGAGGGGTCCCCGGAGGGGACGAGCGGGCGACGGCCCCGGCCCCCGGCCGCTCTGCCGTCGCCCGCCGGGCGGCCAGCCGTACCTGGGCCGCGGCGTGCTCGGGCAGGTACTGGCGGAGGTGCAACCGGCCCGCGGCCACGGTCATCGCGCTGCCGCGGGCCGCATCGGTGAGCAGGTCCGCGCAGGCGCGGGCCAGGTCCTCGGCGGTGTCGGCGATGTCCAGGTGCTCACCGGGCACGACGTCGAGGCCCTCGGCGCCGATCGTGGTGCTCACTACGGGGACACCGTGGGCGAACGCTTCGAGGATCTTGATGCGGGTGCCGCTGCCGACCCGCAGCGGGACCACGACCAGGTCCGCCTCCCGCAGGTAGGGCGTCATGTCCGGGACCCTGCCGGTGACTTCGACGTGCGGGCCGGCCAGCGCGGTGACCTCCTGGGTGGCTCTGCCCGCCAGTACGACCCTCGCGTCCGGCACCCGCCGGTGGATCAGCGGCAGGATGCCGCCGGTCAGCCAGCGGGCGGCGTCCGCGTTGGGCGGCCAGTCGAAGGAGCCCTGGAACAGGATCGTCGTACGGCCGCCGCCGGGGCGCGCGGGACCCGGCGGGCGCTTTGGATACGTGTTCCGCATGACCACCGTGCGCTCCGCGCCCAGCCGTGCGGCGTCGTCGGCGCAGGCGACCACGGCCACGTCCGTCTCCCGTGCCACCCGCTGGTGGACGCGGCCCCACCAGGCGATCGAACGGCGCGCCTGCACCCGCTGCCACGGCGTCAGTTCCCGCCCCCACACACCCCGGCCGAGCCGCGCCCAGCGGCGGATCAGCACCTCTTCGAAGTCGTCCACGTCGACCACCGAGCGGCCGGTGAAGCGGCCGCGCAGCGGCAGCCAGGCGCGTTCCCGGTTGAACCACACCAGGGTGTAGCGGGTGCCGGTCGCCCAGCGCGGTACGGCGGTGGCGAGCGAACGCCGCTGGTGGGCGGCGTAGGCGGCGGACGGCCCGCGCGCGGCGATCTCCAGGAAGGCGCGGGTGCCCGTGTACGGGGGCACGGTGGCGAACCCGGTGCGGGCGAAGCGGGCGGTCTCCTCGGGGGGCAGCACGGTGTCCGGCGGCGCGAGGAAGAGCGCGTCGACGGGCCCCAGCGCGGCGAGTGCTCCGGTGACCACCTCCATGCGCTGCTCCGCGCCCCCGGCGGGGCGGCGTGGCAGGACGTCGCTGACGAAGAGCGACCGGATCACGGGCTCACCCCGCTCTCCGCCTCCGCCAGGAGCTGCCTTCGCTGTCCGCGCGCGGCGGTGACGGCGGAGTGCCAGGTGGCCAGCAGCGTGTAGCCCAGTCCCACGGCCCAGCCGATGACGGCCGCCCACATGACGCCGTCGACCCCCCACGCGTGACCCAGCAAGTACGACAGGGGCAGCCGGACCACGCCGAAGGACACCGCCGTGCAGATCAGCGGTACGACGGCGCGGGCGACGCCGTTGAACCAGCCGTGCAGCACGATCGTCAGCGTGTAGCACAGGAAGAACGGCGCCGTGATGAGGATGTACCGCTCGGTGATCAGCCGGGTTTCCGGGCTGCCGGAGAACAGGCCGGCGATCGGCCCGCGTCCGGCCAGGAGCAGCAGGCACACCAGCGCGGTGAGCGCGGTGCCCAGCCACACGGTGCCGCGGACCCCCTCGCGGATCCGCGCGTCCTGGCCGGCGCCGGTGTTCTGCGCGGTGAACACCATCAGCGCGCCGGACAGGTTGAGGAAGAGCACGGTGGTCAGCAACTCCAGCCGGGAGACGACGGTCAGCGCCGCGAGGGCCTCCTCCCCGAACGGCATGATGATCCACACCAGCGCCAGCACGCCGACGCCGATCAGCAGGTACTGCGCGGACATGGGGGTGCCGACGCGCAGGCCGCGCCGTACCTCGGCGCCCACCGTGGCGGCGGTGACCGGGGCCGCGCCGGACGGCCGCCGCCGCTGCTCGCGCACCAGGCGGAGCAGGCCGGCCACAGCGGTCAGCGCGTTCGCGGCCACGACGGCCAGCGCCGCCCCCGCGATCCCGGACCGCCAGACGACCACGAACAGCCAGACGAAGAGCGCGTTCAGCCCGCTGGAGGTGATCATCAGGGCGGTGGCGCGGCGGGCCTCGCCGCGGCCGGTCAGGACCGCGCACACCGCTCCCAGCGCGTAGACCGCGACCATGCCCGAGCACAGCGTCACCACGAAGGTGCGGGCCTCGTCGGCCACCTCGCCGCTCACCCCGGTCAGCGCCAGCAGCGGGCCCGAGGCCAGTACGGCGGCCACGGCGCAGAGCGCCGACCACACCAGGGTGCAGACCGAGAGCGCCAGCAGGGCGCTCCGGTCGTCGCGCCGCCCGCCGGTGAGGTTGCCGATCCGTACCGAGAACGCGTTGGAGACCCCGGTGAACAGGGAGGTCAGGATCGTGTACAGCGGCTGCGCCGCGCCCATCGCCGCCAGCCCGGAGACCCCGACGCAGCGGCCGACGACCGCGCTGTCGACCAGCAGGTAGCCCTGCTGGAGCAGGCTGGCCACGGCCAGGGGGGCCGCGATCCGGACGATGCCGCCGAGGACCGGGCCCCGCGTGACGTCCGGCACGTCAGTCTCCGGGCACGGCGAGCAGGTCGTCGAGCCACGCGTCGTCGTCCGGTGCGTCCGTGTCGTACTTGGTCTCGATGAGCCGGGCGACGGCGGCCACGGTGCGCTCGCTCATCAGGTCGAGGGTGTCGAACGGGCGGCCGAGGCAGGCGGAGACGTTGTTGCCGATGGTCATCGCCATGATCGAGTCGGCGCCCATGTCGCGGAAGTCGGCGTGCACGTCGATCGTCGGGTAGCCGAGGGCGTGTGCCAGACAGCGGCCCACCATCCGTTCCCGGTCGGTGTACGTGCCGTCCGTGCCCCCGGTGAGGTGCACCTCGGTGGACTCCACGGCCTCCCGCAGGCGAGCGTGTTTCTGGTCGGTCCGCTGCGTGAGCGCCGCCATCCCCTTGTCTATCTTGTCCTGGATGTCCCCGGTGAGGCGGACGTGGTACGTCGGCAGGACGCTCATCAGCTCGCTGTCGTAGTTGACCTCGCCGGCGAAGAAGCCCGCCCGGTCCCCGCGCAGCGCCGCGTCGATCAGGCCGACGCCGACGCGGGTACGCAGCGAGCGGAACGCCAGGTCGTCGTTGGCGCCGGTGGCGACCGCCATGCCGACCTCCCGCCAGGCCACCCACTGGACGGTGACCACCCGGTGCTCCGGCGTGTCCAGCGTCCGGGCCAGGTGGTCCAGGTAGACGTTGGCCGCCGCGTAGTCGGCCTGCCCGAGCGCGGGGAACACCGCGGCCACCGAGGACATGTGCAGCACGAAGTCGGGCCGGTCCGCCCGGGTCAGGTGGTGCAGCAGGAACGCGCCGCGCAGCTTGGGCCGCAGGACCGACGCGAACTTGGCGGTGTCCCGGTACACGATGAGGTTCTCGCCGGGCACCCCGGCGGTGTGCACGATGCCGTCCACCCGGCCGTGCGCGGCGCGGATCCCGTCGAGTACGGCGGCCAGTTCGGCCTCGTCGCCGACGTCGGCGGCCACCGGGTGCACGGTGGCGCCGAGCGCGGAGATCTCACGGACCGCGGTGACGCGCGCCGCGGCGGGGTGCTTCGGGTCGGCGGCCACGGCGTCCCACTCCGATTGCGGCGGCAGCGCGGTGCGGCCGAGCAGGTAGAGGTGTAGGCCGGGGGCGGCGGCCGCGAAGTGCCGGGCCGTCTCCAGGCCGATGCCGCCGAGACCGCCGGTGATCAGATAGGCGCCGCCGGGCCGCAGGTACTCGTCACGGACCGCCGGGATCTCCGGCAGCTCGGCGAAGAACTCGCCGTACTTGTCCGTGCCGCGCAGCGCGTACACGCCGGCCTGGGGGGCGAGGATCTCGTCGCCCAGCAGCGCGGCCGGCACCGCGTCGTCGATGTCGAGCAACCGGACCGTCAGGTACGGGAACTCCCGGGCGATGCCCTTGGCCAGTCCGGCGAGCGCCGCGTTCTCCGCGACCACGCCCGCCTCACCCGGCGCCACCGCCAGCGCGCGCCGGGTCAGCACCACCAGCTCGATCGCCGCGCCCGCCTCCATCAGCGCCTTGGCCAGCAGGAAGAGGCCGATCAGATGCTGGTCGAGGCGCCGGTCCAGCTCCGCCGGATCGGCGGCGGGTTCGGCGTCGAAGGCCGACGCGTACACCAGGTGGGTGTATCCCTCGTCGAGGACTTCCTCGGCGAGCCGCTCAAGGTCGGCCTCCTCGCCGCCCGGCGTGCGCAGCACCGCGTCCGGCGGCAGGGCGGCGGCCACGGTGTGGGCGGCGGCCGGGCTCACCAGGGCCAGCACCCGGGTCGGCGACCCGTCGGGCTCGGCGAGCGGCGCGGGCGCGAATCCCGCCTCGTGCGTCACCGGGTGCTCGACCCGCGGCGCGGCCAGCGCGAACCGGTCGCGCCAGGTCTCGGGGAAGTCGATCCAGGCCCGGGTCTCGTCGAACTCGTACGGCGGCAGGTGCACCGTCCGCGCGCGCTGCCCCGCGTACTGGGCGAGCAGGTCGACGTCGGCGCCCTCGGCCCAGTCGCGGGCGGCGCCGGTGGCGGCGTCCGGCACCTCACCGGCCTCGGTGGCCGCCAGGGCCGTGCGCAGCGCGGCCAGATCGGCGACCTGGTAGGCGAGCCGGTGCCGGTGTCCGGCGCGGGAGAGGTTCGAGGTCCGGCAGACGTCCCGGATGTCCCCGGTGATCCGGCCCTCGTCGATCGCCTGGCGGTAGCGGGTGACCAGCCGGCCGAGCGAGGCCGGGCTCTGCGCGCTGAGCGTGAACAGGTAGGCCGGCAGGTCCTCGCCCCCGGCGGACGTCTCGGGGCCGGACTCCTCGGGGACGAACTCCTCAAGCACCACGTGGGCGTTGGTGCCGCCGAGGCCGAACGCGCTCACCCCGGCGCGGCGCGGGCCGGACCCCTCGGGCCAGTGCTCCGCCTCCCGCGGCACGTACACCGGGCCGTCGTTGAGGTCGATCGCGTTGTTCGGCCGCGCGTAGTTCGCCAGCGGCGGGATCACCCGGTGCCGCAGCGCCAGGGCGGCCTTGATCACGCCCATCACGCCCGAGCCCTCGAAGAGATGGCCGATGTTCGCCTTCACCGTGCCCACCGCGCAGAACCGCCGGTCGTCGGTCCGGGTGGCGAACGCCCGCCGCAGCCCCTCGAACTCGATCGGGTCGCCGACCCGGGTGGCGGTGCCGTGCACCTCCAGGTAGCCGATGGTGCGGGGGTCCACCTCCGCGTTTTGCCACGCGTCCTGGAGCAGTTCGGACTGGGCGCGGGCGTCCGGCGCGGTCATCATCTCCGAGCGGCCGTCGTGGTTGACCGCGCTGCCCTTGACGACCGCGTACACCTGGTCGCCGTCGGCCAGCGCCCGGTCCAGCCGCTTGAGCACGACCACCCCGGAACCCTCGCCGAAGCCGGTGCCGTCGGCGCTCTCGTCGAAGGTGCGGGTCACGCCGTCGGACGACTCGATGCCGATCCTGGTGTGCGGGTGCTTCACCGGCGCCAGCACGATCCGGGTGCCGGCCACCACGGCCATCTCGCAGTCGCCGAGGATCAGCGCGGACCTGGCCTGGTGCAGGGCCAGCAGCGATGCCGAGCAGGCACTGTCGATCACCATGCTGGGGCCGCGCAGGTCGAAGAGGTACGACAGCCGGTTGGCCAGCATCGTGACGATGTTGCCGGTGATGCCGAGCTGGCCCAGCGCGGGGTCGACGCGGCTGAAGTACTCCGCGTACGTCATGCCGGGGTTGCCCGCGTAGCCGACGTACACACCGGTGCGGCTGCCGGCCAGCCGGTCGCCGGTGTAGCCGGCGTCCTCCAGCGCGCGGTACATGGTGCGCAGGACCAGCCGCTGGTGCGGGTCGGTGACCGCGGCCTGCTTGGGGGTCATGCCGAAGAAGGCGTGGTCGAACAGGTCCACCCGGTCCAGGAAGCTGCCGTCGTGGAAGGAGACGCCGTCCTCGGTGTCCGGGACCAGCGCCGATTCCCAGTAGTACCGCAGGTAGTCCTCCAGCTCTCGGCGGCGCCGGGGCGGGAAGGGCCGGGTGAGGCTGCGGCCGGAGCGGACGATGTCCCAGAACGCGTGCTGGTCCGGTGCGTCCGGCACCTCGACCGACAGCCCGATGATGGCGATGTCCGTGGTCATACGTGTTCCTCCGTCGGCTGCGCCGCGATCCGGTCGATAAAGGCGGTGAGGGTGGTGCCGTTGACTTCGGTGAAGTGGTCGACGCCGGCCGAGCGCAGGGCCCGTACCGTGCGGACCCACTCCACCGGGCGGTGGATCTGCCTGCTGAGCAGCGTGACCGCCTCGGCGGGGTCGAACAGCGCCGCGGAGACGCTGGACATCACCGGGGTGTGCCCGGTGCGGAACTCGTGGGCGCGCAGGACCGTCGCGAAGGCGCGGCCGGCGGACGCCATGAGCGGGGTGTGGAAGGGGCCGCTGACCGACACCGGCAGCACCCGGGCGCCCGCGCCGCGCAGCGCCTTGACCGCGAGCGCGAGCTGGGGCCGCTCCCCGGCCACCGTCACCTGGCGGTCGCTGTTGCGGTTGGCGACGTGCACCAGGTTGAGCCCGGCGCCGCGCAGTGCCGCCTCGACCCGCGCCGAGCTCAGCCCGATCACCGCGGCCATCGCACCGCCGGTGACGCCGGCCATCAGCTCGGCGCGGTGCCGGACCAGTGCCAGGCCGTCCATCAGGTCGATGACGCCGGCGGCCACCAGCGCGTTGAACTCGCCCAGGCTGTGCCCCGCCACGTAGTCGTAGCGCCGGCCGGCGTGGGCGAGGTCCAGCCAGGACAGCGCGTTGACCAGGAAGACGGCCGGTTGCGCGTAGCGGGTGTCGGAGAGCCGGTTGCCGGGGTCGTCACGGCACAGCTCCGTCACGGAGTAACCGAGCAGCTCGCTCGCGGCCGCGGTCTGCCGCGGGTACCGCTCGAACAGTTCTCCCCCCATGCCTTTGCGTTGTACGCCCTGACCGGGGAAGACCAGACAGTGCATGTGCGAACGCTCCTCAAACGATCGGTGCCTGAACGGCGTTGGTCCTGAACGGCGTCGGTCAGGCGGTGGGTGCGGGGACGCGGCGGTAGCGCAACGCGTCGTGGTGGTCCCGCAGGCTTTCCCGGGTGAACAGCAGGGCCGACGGGCCGGGCCCGAAGTCGACGACCTGGTCGGGGCGGCTGTTCGCGAGCGCGGCGCCGAGCGTGCCGGGCCAGTTCAGCGGGCGGCTCACCGCGTGGCCGAGAAGGTCGGCCAGCAGGTCGCCGCGGTGCTGGAGATTGACCGGCGTGTCGGAGACGTACACCGGGATGGCCAGCCGGTCGCCGGTCAGCGGTGGCGCCGCCATGAGGTGCCGGTCCTCCAGCGCCGCCCGCACCGCCGGTTCCAGCAGCGGTGTGTGGAAGGGCGCGGTGCTGCGCAGATAGGCCCACTGCACCCCCGCCCCGGCCAGCCGCCGGGCGTGCCGGGCCCGGAAGTCGGCGAGGTCCGCCGGAATTCCGGCCAGCACGTGCGAGCGGTCGGAGTTGACCAGGGCCAGGTGCACCGGGGTGCCCCGCACCAGCTCGTCCAGTTCCTCGGCCGGCATGCCGAGCACGGAGGCCATCGGGGTGGCCGCGTCCGTGCGCGGTGATGCCTGCTGGTGGCAGCGGATCAGCGTCAGCGCGGTCATCGTGATCAGGTCGCGGCACAGCGCCAGGTACTCCCGGCGGCCGGTCAGCCGCATCCCCGCGGCCACCGCGCCGATCAGCCCCAGGCTGTGGCCGACGGCGGCGACCGGCGAGAGCCGGTCGCGGGCTCCGCCGCCCAACGCCGGTTGCAGCAGGCAGAGTTGGTAAATGTGCGCCAACAGGCCGTCCACGACGGAGTGTTCCAGGGCGCCGGGGTACGGCGTGTCGCCGCGCAGCCAGTCGGTCAGCGGGATGCCGCCGGGCAGCTCCCCGCGGTAGGCGTCCGCCCCGACATGGTCGAGCACCTCCGCCAGCGCCTCGGCGGCGGTGGTGAAGTACCGCGCGTTCTCCGGCCGCGCGTACAGCGCGCGGAGTGCGGGAAGCGGCGGTCCGTACATGCCGGCTATGCCGCTGAACAGGAACAACTGTCGCACGTTCGCCCCGTGTTGTGTGGTCACCGGCTGCCGACCGCCACCGGCAGGAGGTGCGGCAGGCTCGCCGCCTCGTCGAGGAGGAGCCGTGCCGCCTGCTGCTCGCGCAGCCGCAGCTGGGCCAGGCCCTGGCGGATCCGGTCCACCGGCAGCGCGAGGGACCCGGCGTGGAAGGAACCGACCCGGTCCGTCAGCACGGTGGCCAGTTGCGCGATCCGGGCGTACGCGGCGCGCACCTGCTCGCCGTGCGCGGTGTGCGCCAGGAACCGGCCGAACAGGGACCGCGAACCGGCCAGCAGCGCAAGGCTGTTGACGCCGGGCGCGCGGTAGACGGTGCCGGCCGAGGCGCGCTCACCGACGAGGTTGTCGCCGATGATGTCGTAGAGCTCGAAGCCGTCGTGGAAGCCCGCCAGGAACGCGCGGTACGCGGCCTCGAACCCGTCCCGGTCGGGCTCGGCGACCTGCCGGACGGTGGTGCAGTCGACGAACCAGCGCTCGGGTTCCCGGGCGTAGCCGCGCCGCAGCACGTCCCAGCCGACGGTCAGCGGGACGTACTCGTGGTCGTCGGTGGTGTTGTCGACCAGCAGGACGTCGCGGGCGCTCGCGCCGCAGACGAAGTAGGAGTGGAGGAGTCCGAACTCCTCGGGCACGGTGCCGGACCGGCGCATGAACTCCACCCAGTAGGGGAAGTGGTGCCGCGGCGCGTAGAAGAACACCGGCTGTCCCGCGGCGAGGAAGTCGGCCAGACCGGCTTCGACGCGGGGCAGGTCCACGGTCCCGGCCGAGAGCACCTCGAAGCCGAGCAGGCGCAGGTCCGCGTCGTTCACGTAGGGGGTGTCGAACGCCCAGCGGTCCTCGCCGCGCAGGTAGCAGTGCCGGTAGACGGCCGAGGTGGAGCCGAGTGCCCCGTACATCAGCAGGTCGGACCAGGGCGTACGGCCGGCGGCGTACGCCAGCAGCTGTCCTTTGCGGCAGTTCAGGTGGTTGTTCGGATCCTGGGTACGGATCCGGTCCACGTCCGGTAACCGGATCATCCGCTCGGATAACAACGCGGAGTTCCCTTCGGTGACGCCTACAGCGCGGATACAGGTCGAAGGCCGCGGTACTTCCCACGGGTTCGATCCGCCGGCATCGGTGGCGGCGGCACGGAAGCAGAGGTGAGCGTGCGAGACGGCCATGTCGTCGGCGTCCGGGGGTTTCCCGGCTCGCGCCGTGGGCCTGGGTCACTGGAGGACCGGGGCGCATGGCGAGGGCGAACGGACGGGCTCCGGCGCGGCCGGTGGCTTGTCCGGCTACCGCCCAGGCGGCCGTTCATCTGTTCGAGTGCTCGGTGTCGTACATCCTGACAACGGTGTCAGCTCAGGGTCAACAAGATCATACGTGATTTGGACCACTCGTCAACCCTCCCTGGTCCGGGGCGTGTTGACGGAAAACCGGCGGGGCCGGGAGGCTCACGACGACGGCTTCAGCGGGCGGTCCCGCACCCCCTTCAGGTGCCGTTCGAAGACCTCCTGGGCCTTTGGGGTCAGGGTGCGCAGGGCGACCAGGGCCGTGATGGCCACGTCGCACAGTTCCGCCTGGACGTCGTCCCAGGTGTGGGTGACGCCCTTGCGGGGGTTCTGCCCGGTGGCGCCGATCACCGCCTCCGCGACCTCGCCGGCCTCCTCCGACAGCTTGAGGATGCGCAGGAGCAGGCCCTCCCGGCCGGGATGGGCCGGCTGGGTGGCCTCCAGACGGGAGAAGAGCTCGTCCACGGTGGGCCAGAGGGGGAGGGGGGCGGGGCGCTGGTCGGTCATGCGGGGCAGCCTGCCACGCGAGGCCGCGCGGCACGCCGTGAACCCGAGGCGCTCGGGGCCGGTCCCGCTCGGATCCCCTCAGGGCCCACCCTTCCGCGCCCTCGGGCCGTCGGCGGCCCTCACTCCTCCTCGAACAGCGCCTCCTGTTCCCCCACCGTCTTCGCCCGCACCCGCCTGGCCCGCGCGCCCACCACCACGGCCGTACCCGCGGCCGTGGCCGCGAGGGCCGCCGGGACCATCCAGCCGCGGTCGAGGACATGGCCGAGCGCGTGGTCGAGGGAGAGCCGGCCCGGACCGGTGACCGCGAGGCCGACGGCGGCGAGGCCCAGGATCGCCGCGTGCTCGTAGCCGCCCTCCTGGGCGAAGAAGCCGTTGGGCGCGTGCACCGCCGCCGCCCCGGTCATCGCGCCCGCGGCAGCCGCGCCCGCCGCCGGGGTGGCGAGGCCCAGCGCGAGGAGCGCCCCGCCGCCGGTCTCCGCGAGGCCCGCGGCCGTGGCGCTCGCCTTGCCGGGGGAGTAGCCGACGGACTCCATGAACTGGCCGGTGCCCGCCAGGCCGTGCCCGCCGAACCAGCCGAACAGCTTCTGCGCGCCGTGCGCCGCCAGCACCCCGCCCGTCCCCAGCCGGAGCAGCAGCAGGCCCAGATCACGCCGGTCGTAACAGGTCACGATGACTCCCAAGCCGATGCGACAGAACCCCTTCTCGTTGGTACCACCGCCACATCGGTCACACCATCGGACGCGCCCCCGCGTGCCCTCCGGTGGCGGAGCACGGGGCCCGGTGTGAGCCTGGCGCCATGACGATTCAGCCAGCCAAACTCCGCGATCCGGCCGTCCGGGCGTTCGTCAACGCCGTCAACGCCCATGATCGCGAGGGCTTCCTGGCCCTGCTCGCGCCCGGTGCGACCATGGCCGACGACGGCTCCGACCGCGATCTCGCCGACTGGATCGACCGGGAGATCTTCTCGTCCCACGGCCATATGGACGTCGACAACGAGTCCCGCGGCGGCCGCGCCCTCGTCGCCCGCTACCGCAACGACACCTGGGGCGAGATGAACACCAGGTGGAGTTTCACCGTCGACGAGGAGGGACGCATCGCGCGCTTCGAAACCGGTCAGGCGTGAGGCCGCTCACGTCGGCCACCTCACGTTATTCAGTCAGATTTTCATAACGTGGCAAATTCCCTGTCCGTCACCGCCCTCCACTGCCGAATCCGCTGCTCGGCGCGGTGTACCGTCCCGGGGTGCGCGATTCTTCCCGGCTCAGCCGGCGTGCCGTCCTCGGGCTGACGGCCGCCGCCCTTCCCCTGTCCGCGGCCACTCCGGCCCTCGCCGCGCCCGCCACCGCCATCGGCGGCGAACGGCTCGCCCGCGGCGGGCTCCAGGTGGACGGCGCCACCGGGGTGCCCGTGAAGCTGCTCACCGCCCGCGCCTGGCTCGTCGCCGACGGCACGACCGGTGAGGTGCTCGCCGCCTTCAACGCCCACCAGCGCCTCGCGCCCGCCTCCACGCTGAAGATGCTGTTCGCGGACACCGTGCTGAGGAAGTTCGACCGCACGCAGACGTACACGGTCAAGGACTCCGACATCGCGGACGTCCCGGCCGGCTCCAGCCTCGTCGGGATCAAGGCGGGCATCACCTACACCGTCGAGCAGCTTTGGCAGGGCGTGTTCCTGCGCTCCGGCAACGACGCCGTGCACGTCCTCGCGCACATGAACGGCGGCATCGCCAAGACCGTCGCCGAGATGCAGGCCAGGGCGCTGGACCTCCAGGCCCTCGACACCCGGGTGGTCAGCCCCGACGGCTTCGACCACCCCGGCCAGCTGTCGTCGGCGTACGACCTCACGCTCTTCGCCCGGCACGGGCTGAAGGACCCCGACTTCCGGGGCTACTGCGGCACCCGCGTCGCCGACTTCCCGGCGGGCGGCAAGAAGACCTTCCAGATCCAGAACACCGACCGCCTGCTGACCGGCGCGTGGGGCCTGAAGACGTACGACGGCCTGATCGGCGTGAAGAACGGTTACACCAGCCACGCCGGCAACACCTTCACCGGCGCCGCCACGCGTGACGGCCGCACCCTGCTGGTCACGGTCATGCACCCGGTCACCGGCAGCAACGCCGTGTACGAGCAGACCGCCGCCCTCCTCGACTGGGGCTTCACGCAGGGCCGTACCGCCCAGCCGGTGGGCGCGCTGGTCAAGCCGCTCAGCGAGGGCGGCGCCACCGCGACCGCGTCCCCGGCGCCCGCGCACGGGACCGGGCAGGTGGCGGCCGGGGCGGCGGGCGCACCGGCCAAGGGTCCCTCCGGGGTACGCCTCGTGGAGGGCGCGGCCGGCACGGCGGCCCTGCTCGCGGCGGCGGGGGGCTTCCTGCTGCGGCGCCGCCGCCAGGCGCTCGCGGCCCGGGGCACGACCGCCGCCCCCAAGCCCCCCGCGCCCCCCGCGCCCCGCGCGGCGGAGCCGGACCCCCAGGATCCCCCGGCCCGCACGGATTCCCCGGCCCGCACCGAACCCCCGGCTTCCATCGAGCCCCTGGCCCCCGCCGACCCCCCGGCCCCCACCGAGCAGCCGGACGGCGGGCGCCACCGGCGCTGACGCCGATCGGGCGCCGGTCGTCCCACCGCGCCGGCGGCGGCCGTTTCGTCGCTCACATGTTCCCCGGCAGTTTGTCTGAGCTGGGAACATGGGAGCCACGTTTTGGTGGAAGTTTCAACCGAGGCGTCCTGGCCGGGGCCCCTCGGCCGGGACGCCTCGCCCAGGGAGGGGACTCATGTCCGAGCACGCGGAGCGCACCGAGCGCGTCCAGCACACGGAGAACACCGCCGTGCCGCCCGCGCCGCCGTCCGCCTCCCGCCGCACCGGCCTCCTCGTCACCCTCGTCCTCGGCGGCCTCACCGCGACACCTCCGCTCGCCATGGACATGTACCTCCCGTCCCTGCCGGAGGTCACCCGGTCCCTGCACGCGCCCGCGGCCACCGTCCAGCTCACCCTCACCGCGTGTCTGCTGGGCATGGCCCTGGGCCAGTTGGTCGTCGGCCCGATGAGCGACCGCTGGGGCCGGCGCCGGCCGCTGCTGATCGGCCTCGCCGTGAACCTCGTCGCGACCGCCCTGTGCGCCGTCGCCCCCGACGTCGGGACGCTGGTCGCCTTCCGGCTGGTCCAGGGCCTCGCGGGCGCGGCCGGCATCGTCATATCCCGGGCCGTCGTACGCGACCTGTACGACGGCGTCGCCATGGCCCGCTTCTTCTCCACCCTGATGCTGATCTCCGGGGTCGCGCCGGTCGTGGCGCCGCTGATCGGCGGGCAGATCCTGCGGGTGACCGACTGGCGCGGCGTGTTCATGGTGCTCACCGTGGTCGGGGCGCTGCTCGGCGCGCTGGTCTGGCTGCGGCTGCCCGAGACGCTGCCGCCCAGGGACCGGCACAGCGGGGGAGTGGGCCACGCGCTGCGCTCGATGCGCGCGCTCCTCGCCGACCTGCCCTTCACCGGCTACATGCTGGCCGGCGGCTTCGCCTTCTCCGCGCTGTTCGCCTACGTGTCCGCCTCCCCCTTCGTCATCCAGGAGATCTACGGCGCCTCCCCGCAGACCTTCAGCCTGCTGTTCGGCCTGAACTCCGTCGGCCTGGTGATCGTCGGGCAGGTCAACGGCAAGGTGCTGGTCGGCCGAGTCGGCCTGGACAAGGTGCTGGCCACCGGGCTCGCGGTGATCACGCTCGCCGCGACCGCGCTGCTGCTGATGTCCGCCGGCGTCTTCGGCGAGGTGGGGCTCGCGCCCGTCGCCGCCGCGCTGTTCGTGCTGATGTCCGCGATGGGCCTGACCCTGCCCAACGCCCAGACCCTCGCCCTGCTGCGCACCAAGCACGCCGCCGGCTCCGCGTCGGCGCTGCTCGGCACGTCCTCCTTCCTCGTCGGCGCGGTCGCCTCGCCGCTCGTCGGGATCGCGGGCGAACACACGGCCGTCCCGATGGCCGTCGTCCAACTGGTGGCCGCACTGGTCGCCGGAGCCTGCTTCGTGGGAATGTGCCGTCCCTGGAACACGCGGGGGAACACCCGTGCGGGGTCGGAAGGAGACGAGCTCTGAGCGCACCGAGACTGCGCGCCGACACACCGGAACGGGCCGGGCTGGCCCCCGAGGCGCTCGGGCACATGGTCGGCGAGGTGCACGCCCTCACCACCGGACCGCGCCCCTGGGCGGCCGGCGCGGTGGTGACGGCCGGCCGCGGACCCGTGATCGCCGTGGCCGAGGCGGCGGGCTGGGCCGTCCGCTACTCCGCCTACGACCCCCGCACCGACAGCGGCGTCGAACTGCCGCCCGAGGACCGGGTGCCGGTCACCGTCGACACCCCCTTCGACCTGGCCTCCCTGACCAAGCTGTTCACCTCGGTCGCGGCGGTCCAGCAGATCGAGCGCGGCACCCTGGACATGGACGCCCAAGTGGGCCACTACCTACCGGAGTTCCGGGTCCTGACCCGACACCGCGTCACCGTACGGCAGTTGCTCACCCACACCTCCGGGCTCCGCCCCGAACTCCCCTTGTACGACTGCCCGGACCGCGCCGCCCGCCTGACCATGCTGCGCGCCGAGGCGCCGACGAGCCCCCCGGGCACCTACCGCTACTCGGACCTGAACATGCTGCTCGTCCAGTTCGTCCTGGAGCGCGTCACCGGCCGCACCCTCGACGTCCTCGTGCGCAACGGCATCACCCGGCCGCTCGGCATGACCGCCACCGGGTTCGGGCCCTGCCCGGGGGCCGCGGCCACCGAGGACCAGTGGCGGCCGTGGGCCAAGGCAGACCGGGGGATGCTGCGGGGCGTCGTCCACGACGAGAACGCCTGGGCCCTCGGCGGCGTCGCCGGCCACGCCGGTCTCTTCTCCACCGCCCGCGACCTCGCCGTCTTCTGCCGCACCCTGCTCGCGGGCGGCTCCTACGGCCCTGCCCGCATCCTCGCCCCCGACTTCACCGACCTCCTTCTTGGCCCGCCCGGCCTCGGCTTCGCCCTGGACCAGCCCTGGTTCATGGGCGCCCTCTCCGGCCGCGGCGCCGCCGGCCACACGGGCTTCACGGGCACGTCCCTGGTCCTCGACCGGGCCACGGACACGTTCGTGGTGCTGCTCGCCAACACGGTGCACCCGCGCCGGCGGCCGGCGGACAGCGCGCCGAGGGCGGCGATCGGGACGTGGCTGGCCCGGGCGGTGGTCTGAGGGGCGGTCCCTCGCCGGGGACCGGCACCGCCACCGGGCGCCATAGAATCTCCAGGTGACCGCCCCCGTACCACCGGCCGACGCCCTCCGCCGGAGCCTTGCCGAGCTGCTCGACGGGCTCCCGCCCACCCAGGCCGCCGGCGCCGTCGAACGGCTCATCGCCGCCTACCGCGGCGACACCCCGACGCACGCCCCGATCCTGCGCGACCGCGCCGACGTCGCCGCCTACGCCGCCTACCGCATGCCGGCCACCTTCGAGGCCGTGCGCTCGGCCCTCGCGGCCTTCGCCGATACCGTCCCCGGCTGGGCCCCCGGCAGCCACGTGGACGTCGGCGGCGGCACCGGCGCCGCGACCTGGGCGGTCACCGACACCTGGGCAGGCACCCGCCCGGTGACCGTCCTCGACTGGGCCGAGCCCGCGCTCGCCCTCGGCCGGGAGCTGGCCGCCGCCAACCCCGCCCTGGCCGGCGCCGAGTGGCGGCGCGCCCGGATCGGTTCCGGGCTCACCCTGGAGCCCACGGACCTCCTCACGGTGTCGTACGTCCTCAACGAGCTGGCCGGACCCGACCGCACCGCGCTCGTCGACGCCGCCGCGGCCGCCGCCCGGACCGTGGTGATCGTGGAGGCCGGCACCCCCGCCGGGTACGCCCGGGTGATCGAGGCCCGCGACCGGCTGGTCGGCGCCGGGTTCCGCGTCGCCGCGCCCTGCCCGCACAGTGCCGCCTGCCCGATCGCGCCCGGCACCGACTGGTGCCACTTCGCCGCCCGCGTCGGCCGCTCCTCCCTGCACCGCCGCGTCAAGGGCGGCTCCCTGCCCTACGAGGACGAGAAGTTCTCCTACGTCGCCGCCACCCGGCTGCCCGCCGAGCCGGCCCCCGCCCGCGTCGTGCGCCGCCCCCAGATCCGCAAGGGCCAGGTCCTCCTGGACCTGTGCGAACGCGACGAGCGACTGAGCCGTACGACGGTCACCAAGCGCCACGGCGACCTGTACAAGGCGGCGCGGGACACGGACTGGGGCGCCGCCTGGCCCCCGGACGAGACGATATGACGGACGTCTCCACCCTTGAGCCCTCTGAGATCTGAGCCCCCTGAGCCCCCTGACTGATCCCTCTGATTTCCTCCCGTATCCACCCGCCGTCCCCCGAAGCGCACGAAGGTGGGACCATGGGGCATGCTGTCCGCACACCAGAGGCGAGGGGATAGATGAGCGGGACGTTCGGCGGCCGGGGCGGCCGGCAGGGCAGACTCTCCCAGTGGCTGCGTGGACGCCGGCCGAAGGAGGGCGCCGCCGACGACGGCGGCCGTGAGGCCCTGCTGCTCGCCGCCGCCGAGGCGGGACTGCCGCTCGCGCCCGCCGCGCACCCCGCGCCCGGCTACCGGTGTTCCTGCGACCGGGTGGGCTGTCCCACCCCGGCCCGGCACCCCGTGTCCTTCGCCTGGCAGACCCAGTCCACGATCGACCGCCCCCAGATCGAGCGGTGGGCCCGGCACCAGCCCGAGGCCAACTTCATCACCGCGACCGGCATGGTCCACGACGTCCTGGACGTGCCCCTGGAGGCCGGGCGGGAGGCGCTGGAGCGGCTGCTCGCGGAGGGCGTGGAGGTGGGCCCCGTCGCCGAGAGCGACGACGGCCGGATGCTGTTCTTCACCCTCACCCGGGGCACCCCCGAGGACGAGGACGAGTGGTGGCCCTGCGAGCTGGACTGCCACCCCGAGACGATGGCCGAGCACCCCGGCCTGCGCTGGCACTGCCGGGGCTCCTACGTCCTCGTGCCCCCGGCCCGCCTCCCCGGCGACGACCAGCGGGTCCGCTGGGTGCGCGGCCCGGAGCACCCGCTGCCCGAGCCCCTGACGCTCCTGGAAGCCCTCACCGACGCCTGCGCCCGGTACGCCTCCGAAGCCGCCCCTCAGCAGGACCAGCCCTGGCCCCTGCGCCACTGACCCGGAGGGCTATTCGCCCTTCGCCCCCGTCACCCCGGTCACCTTCGCCACGATCGACACCTTCCCCCCGCCCGCCGGGTCCAGCGCGGTCTGGCCGGCCGTGGACTCCAGCGTGAGGGACTGGTGGATCTCACCCGTCGTGAGGGCCTGGATGGCCTTGCTCGGGGTGGGCACGGAGGTGTTCGCGGCGGCGGTCTCCTTCTCGTAGTGGTGCGTGGTGAAGAAGACCAGCGCGCCCCCGTCCGCCGTGCGCAGGGCGAGCGGGGCGTAGTCGCCCCGGGTCAGGGGCTGGTCGATGTACTGGCGCACGAGGCCCGGCTTGCGGGCCTGGGCCTGGCGGTAGGCGCGCAGCTCGCTCGTACTCGGCCCGTCGGCGAACGCCTTGCCGCCCCGCTTCAGGTAGTCGACGTAGGAACGGCTCAAGTCACTGGGATTCATGGCCAGTTGGGACGAGGTCGCCGGTACCGCCTCGCCCCACCCGTCCTTGTCCTTCTTGAACTCCGGTACGGCGCCCGGAGCCGCCAGCGTCAGATACGCCACCCGCCACCGCTCGCCCAGGTCCGCCCGGGTGAACACCAGCAGCCAGCGGTAGTCGCCGCCCTTGTTGCCCCGCGCGTCCGCGAGGAACCAGCGGGGCCAGCCCGCCTTCTTCGGGATCGTGATCTTGACGTCCGACAGCTTCAGCGGCACGTGACTCGCGTTGCCGGACGGGCTGTTGACGTGGCCCGCCTTCAGCCGGGCGGCGTCGATGTCGGCGAGCGGCCCGGTGACATAGGGCGCGTCGAGCGAACTGTCGTACGCCTTGTCGGCCTTGTTGTACGCGTCGGTGAACGCGGCGAGCGCTTTCGCGGCCTCCGCCGGGGTGGCGCCGGGCAGCACCTCGCGCTCCCCGTGCACCACCATGCATCCGCTCGCCGTGAGCGACAAGGCGGTCAGCGCGGCCGCCATCAGTGCGTTCCGGTCACGCCGACGAAGCCGTCGAGGGCTGCGTTCCCTGGTCATCGGGCTCCTTCACCTTCCCCGTCCCGGAGGCGAACCCTACCGGGGCGAGGAACACCGTGAGCACCGGGACCAAGTACAGGGCCCAGACCGTGACCTGGACGACCGTCGGGTCCGGCTGGAAGTTGAAGACGCCCTTGAGGAGGGTGCCGTACCAGCTGTCCGGCGCGATGGTGCCGCTGATGTCGAAGGCCAGGCGGTTGATGCCGGGGACCCAGCCGGCCTCCTGGAGGTCGTGGAACCCGTACGCCAGCACGCCCGCCGCGACCACGACCAGCATGCCGCCGGTCCAGGTGAAGAACTTCGCCAGGTTGATCCGCAGCGCGCCCCGGTAGAACAGCCAGCCCAGCAGCACCGCCGTGGCGATGCCGAGGGCGACGCCGATCAGCGGGCGCGGGGTGCCGTCACTGGCCGCGTGCACCGACGCCCACACGAACAGCGCGGTCTCCAGGCCCTCCCGGCCGACCGCGAGGAACGCCGTGGCGACGAGCGCGCCGGTGCCCATCGCGAGCGCCGCGTCGAGCTTGGCGCCCAGCTCCGACTTCAGGTGCCGGGCGGTGCGCCGCATCCAGAACACCATCCAGGTCACCAGGCACACGGCGACGATCGACAGCGAGCCGCCGAGCGCCTCCTGCGCCTGGAACGTCATTTCCTGGGAGCCGAATTCGAGCGCGCAGCCGAAGCCCATCGCCAGCGCGATCGCGATGCCGATGCCGGTCCAGATGGGCCGAAAGGCGTCCCGGCGGCCGGTCTTGACCAGATACGCGATCAGGATGCAGACGACGAGCGACGCCTCCAGCCCTTCCCGCAGGCCGATCAGGTAGTTGGAGAACACGGGCTACGCCTCCTTGGAGAACAGTGAACGGCCCCACCAGTCGTCGGCGTCCCGGACGCCCGGCGGGATCGCGAAGACCGCGGAACCCACGTGCTGGATGTACTCGCCCAGCGCGTCGTGCGCGGCCAGCTTGCGCTGGAGCGGGATGAAGCCCTGGCGCACGTCGCGCTGGTAGGCCAGGAAGAACAGGCCCGCGTCGAGGCGGCCGAGACCGTCGGTGCCGTCGGTGAAGGAGTAGCCGCGGCGCAGGATGGTGATCCCGCCGTTGGCGTCCGGGTGCGCGAGCCGCACGTGCGCGGTGGGCTTCATCGCCTTCAGGAACGGCGCGTCGTGCTCGCCGGCCTTGCCGACCGGCGCGCCTTCGCGCTTGTCCCGCCCGAACACGTCCTCCTGCTCCTGGAGCGACGTGCGGTCCCAGGTCTCGATGTTCATGCGGATGCGCCGGGCGACGAGGTACGACCCCCCGCTCATCCAGTCCGGCCCGTCCCCGTCGCCGACCCACACGAACTTCTCCAGCCGGCCCCTCTCGGTGCCCGCGATGTTGCGGGTGCCGTCCTTGAAGCCGAACAGGTTGCGCGGGGTCTGCGCGTCCGGGGTGGTGGAGGAGGTCTTGCCGAAGCCGAGCTGGGACCAGCGCACGGCGACCTTGCCGAAGCCGATGCGGGCGAGGTTGCGGATCGCGTGCACCGCGACCTGGGGGTCGTCCGCGCAGGCCTGCACGCACAGGTCGCCGCCGGTGCGGGACTTCTCCAGGTTGTCGCCGGGGAAGGCGGGCAGGTCGACGAGGGCCGCGGGCCGCTCGGCGCCCAGCCCGAACTTGTCGAACAGGGACGGCCCGAAGCCGACGGTCAGGGTCAGCCGGCAGGGGGTGAGGCCCAGCGCCTCGCCGGTGTCGTCCGGCGGGGCCTCGGCGAGCCCGCCGTAGGCGCCCCCGCCGACCGTCCGGCCCGCGGTCATCCGCCGGGCCGCGGCCGTCCAGTCCTTCAGCAGCTGGACGAACTCCTCGCGGTCGTCGGTCTTCACGTCGAACGCGGCGAAGTGCAGCCGGTCCTGCACCGGAGTCGCGATGCCCGCCTGGTGGGCGCCGTGGAACTCCACCGCGCCCCCGGCCGCGTCCGCCTCCTGGGACCCCTCGTCCGTCAGCGCCACCGCGCCCCCGGCCGCCGCGGCGCCGAGCGCGATCCCGGCCCCGCCCCAGCCGATCAGCGCCCGGCGCGAGGGCCGCGCCCGCCGCGCCCCGGTCATCTCCTCCGCGCTCACTTCGCGACCGCCGCGGCGAGCTTCGACAGCGGCTCGGCGAGCGCGTTCACCGCGTCCGACAGCTCCTTGCGCTGCTCGCCGGTGACCTTGTCGTAGGAGACGAAGTCGTACGACGTCTTGTCCGCGCGGTACTTGTCCAGCACGCCGTCGAGGGCGGTGAACTGCTTGTCCAGCTCCTTGGCGAGCGCCGGGTCGTGCTGCGCGGCGACCGGCTTGAGCAGCTCGTACGCCTTGCGCGCGCCCTCGACGTTGCCCTGGAAGTCGACCAGGTCGGTGTGCGCGTAGCGGTCCTCCTCGCCGGTGACCTTGCCGGTGGCGACCTCGTCCAGCAGCTCCTTGGCGCCGTTGGCCATGGACGTCGGGGTGATCTCGGCCTTGCCGACCCGCTGCTGCCAGTCCTTGAGGTCGCTCACCAGCTGGCCGGCGAGGGTCTTTTCCTCGGCGCCGATCTTCTTGTCGGCCCACAGCGCCTTCTCCAGGCGGTGCCAGCCGGTCCACTTCTGGCCCTTCTCCAGGCCGTCGGCGCGCGCGTCGGTCTTCGGGTCGATGTCACCGAAGGACTCGGCGACCGGCTCGGTGCGCTCCCAGCCGAGGCGCGAGGGGGCGTACGCCTTCTTCGCGGCGTCGAGGTCGCCGGCCTTGATCGCGTCGGCGAACTTCTGGGTGAGCGGCACGGTGGCGTCGGCCTGCTCCTGCGCGTACTGCCGGTACTCGGCGACCGCCTTGTCCAGCCGGGGGTCGCGCTTCGCGGCCGTCGAGCCACCGGTGACGGTGAGCGGCTGCCGGACGCCGTGGCCCTTCATGCCGGGGCGGCAGGCTATCTCGTACGCCCCCGCCTTCACCTCGGCGGTCAGCGTGTACCGGGTGCCCGGACCGATGTTCTCCTTCTCGGAGACGATCCGGTCGTCCGGGAACAGGATCTCCACCTCGGTGGCCTTCGACCCCTTGTTCGCTATCTGGAGGGTGACCTGGCCGGCCGGGACGGACTTGGCGGAGGTCTCGCATGTCGAGTCGGCGGCGGTGACCTGGACGGCGTCGCCGTCCTTGGCCTCGCTCTTGGCGGTGCAGGCCGAAAGGGCGGTCAGTACGGCCGCGGTCGCGGCGGCGATGACGGTCGGACGGACGGCACGCATGCGGGCTCCCTGCGATCCAGTTTGGTGAGGCTTCCCTAACTTACCTGAGGTTTACCGTTCCCATACCTTCGGGGTGCGTGATCCGGATCTCAGGACGGGCGGCAGGGAGCCGCACGCGGTGTTTCAATTCCCGGGTGACTGACTACGACGTACTGCGCGTCTTCTGCGCCCCGCACGGCGGCTACGGCAACGAACTCGGCGTGGTCCGCGACGGCTCCACGCTGCCCGAGCGCGCCGACCGGCAGGCGTTCGCCGCCAAACTCGGCTTCAGCGAGACCGTGTTCGTGGACGACCCCGAGCGCGGCGCGATCGACATCTACACGCCCTCGGTACGACTGCCGTTCGCCGGATATCCGTGCGTCGGCGCCGCCTGGCTGCTGGACGTGCCCGAACTCGTCGTCCCCGCAGGGGTGGTGAGCGCCCGGCAGGACGGCGAGTTCTGCTGGATCGAGGCCCGCCCGGAGTGGCCCGAGCCGCGCACCCTGCGCCAGTACGCCACCCCCGCGGAGGTGGACGCGCTCCAGGTTCCTCCGCCGGGCGAGTGGGTGTACGCCTGGGCCTGGGAGGACGAGGCCGCGGGTCGGGTCCGCGCCCGCGCCTTCCCCGGCCGCGGCGACGGCATCGAGGAGGACGAGGCCACCGGCGCGGCCGCCCTCCAGCTCACCGCCCGGCTCGGCCGCGCCCTCAACATCACCCAGGGCGCTGGCTCCCAACTCCTCACCGCGCCCCAGCCGGAGGGCTGGGTGGAGGTGGGCGGCCGGGTGTTCCTGGAGCGCTGACCCGGCCCGCACACACGAGGAAGGCCCGCCCTCCGAGGAGAGCGGGCCGGTGTGCTGTGGGGGGTACGGGCTACGGCAGGGTCAGGATGTCCGCGCCCTCGTCCGTGACCACCAGCGTGTGCTCGAACTGCGCGGTGCGCCTGCGGTCCTTCGTCACGACCGTCCAGCCGTCGTCCCACATGTCGTACTCGTGGGTGCCCAGCGTCAGCATCGGCTCGATGGTGAAGGTCATCCCCGGCCGCATCACCGTGGTGGCGTGCGGGCTGTCGTAGTGCGGGACGATCAGCCCGGAGTGGAAGGACGAGTTGATGCCGTGTCCGGTGAAGTCCCGTACGACGCCGTAGCCGAAGCGCTTGGCGTACGACTCGATCACCCGGCCGATGATGTTGATCTGCCGGCCGGGCCGGACCGCCTTGATCGCCCGGTTCAGGGCCTCACGGGTGCGCTCCACCAGCAGCCGCGACTCCTCGTCCACGTCCCCGACCAGGTAGGTGGCGTTGTTGTCGCCGTGCACCCCGCCGATGTACGCGGTCACGTCCAGGTTGACGATGTCGCCGTCCCTGAGGACCGTCGAGTCCGGGATGCCGTGGCAGATGACCTCGTTGACCGAGGTGCAAAGGGACTTGGGGAAACCGCGGTAGCCGAGCGTGGACGGGTAGGCGCCGTGGTCGCACATGTACTCATGGGCCACCTTGTCCAGCTGGTCCGTGGTGACCCCGGGCGCGATGATCTTCGCGGCCTCCGCCATCGCCCGCGCGGCGATACGGCCGGCGATCCGCATCGCCTCGACGGTCTCCGGGGTCTGCACCTCGGGCCCGGTGTACGGCGTCGGCGCGGGCTTGCCGACGTACTCGGGGCGACGGATGTTCCCCGGGACGGAACGGGTGGGGGACTGTTCCCCCGGTACGAGCAGCGACTGGCCAGACATACCGGCGAGTCTATCCAGCGGAGATGGGGCAACATGTCGTTGGGAGGCGAGAGGAGCGGTCCGTGGCCCTGTTCAAGAAGCGCACTGTGGGCAAGCCGGGTGAGTGGTACTACTGCCTGGAGCACAAGAAGGTCGAGGAGGGCCCGGACTGTCCGGGCAAGGACCGCTTCGGGCCGTACGCCTCGCCGGAGGAGGCGCAGCGGGCGATGGAGGGGGCGGCCGAGCGGAATCTGCGGTGGGAGAACGACCCGCGCTGGCACGACGCCTCCGGGGCGGGCTCCGGGGCGGACTCCGACGAGGAGTGATCACGCCCGCGCGGACACGGCTCCGGCGCGCCGCTCCCGCATCCGTACCGCGTGCTCGTTCGTCCGCACGTCGTACGTCATGAGGCCCGGCAGGCACAGCGCGAGCAGGCCCACCGCGCCCGCGCAGGCCAGGCCGCCGGCGGCGACGGAGGTGCGCAGGCCCGCCCACGCGGCGAGGCCGCCCGCGCGGACCTGGCCCAGTTGGGGGCCCACCGAGTAGGACAGCAGCTCGATCCCGGCGAGCCGGCCGCGCAGCTCGTCGGGGATCGTCTGGTTCCACATCGCGGCCCGGAAGATTCCGCTGACCATGTCGAACCCGCCGCCCACGGCGAGCAGGAGCAGCACCAGCCAGACGTGGCGGGTCAGCCCCACCGCCGCGACCGACAGGCCCCAGCCGGCCGCCGCCAGCACCACCATCAGCCCGTGCCGGCGCACCCGCGAGGCCCAGCCGCTGGTCAGGCTCACCACCAGGGACCCCGCCGGGATGCTCGCGTACATCAGCCCGAGCGACCAGTCGGCGTCCAGCTCGTCGGCCAGGAACGGCAGCACCGCCAGCGGCATGGCCAGGGACATCGCCGCGAGGTCCACCACGTAGGTGCCGAGGAGTTCCTTACGGCTCCACGCGTACCGGGCGCCCTCCGCGACGGCCCGCAGCGACGGCTTGGCGGCCTCGTGGGACGCGGGGGAGGGCGCGATCCGCACGATGTACGCCAGCGAGACGGCGAAGGTCAGCAGGTCGGCGCCGTACGCCCAGCCCAGGCCCGCGTAGGCCACCACCACCCCCGCGAGCGCCGGGCCCGCGACGCCGCCCACCGTCCAGCGCAGCGAGTTCAGCGAGGCCGCCGCGGGCATGTCGGCGTGGGCGACGATCCTCGGCCACAGCGAGTCCAGGGCCGGGCGCTGGACCGCGCCGAGGGCGGAGGAGAGGGCGGCGACGGCGTACAGCGGCCAGATCGCGGGGTGCGGGAGCAGCGCGTCGAGCAGCAGCACCGCGCTGAGCAGGCCCTGGCCGGCCTCCGTCCACACGATCAGGGCCCGCTTGTCCAGCGCGTCGGCGAGCGCGCCGCCGTACAGGCCGCACACGATCAGCGGGAGCAGCTCCACGGCGCCGATCGCGCCGACGGCCGCGGTGGACTCCGTGAGGTCCTTCAGTTGGACGGGGAGCGCGACGAGGGTGAGGAAGCTGCCGAAGTTGCTGATCAGGCCGGACTTCCACAGCCGCCGGAAGTCGGCGGAGGCCTTCCAGGGCGCGAGGTCGGGCAGCAGGGCGGAGGTCACCCGGGCATGCTCGGGCGACGGGGGTGGGGAGGCAACTCATTTCTCCCGGCGCCCGATGCCCGATGCCCGGCGCCCGGCCGCCTGGCCCCCGACGCCCGATGCCCGGCGCCTGGCCCCCCGGCGCCTGGTCCCCGGCGCCTGGCCCCTGGCCCCCGGCCGCCTGGCGCCTGGCCCCCGGCCCCGGTGCCCGGCCGCCCCCGGCCGCCTGGCGCCTGGCCCCCGGCCCCCGGTGCCTGGCCCCCGGCGCCTGGCCCCTGGCCCCTGGCCCCCGGCGCCTGGCCCCTGGCCCCCGGCGCCTGGCCCCTGGCCCCCGGCGCCTGGCCCCTGGCCCCCGGCGCCTGGCCAGCGGCCCCCGGCCGCCTGGCCGTGAGCGCGACGCCGCTTTCCCCGGTCGCCGCCCGCGCCCGGCGACGTAGAGTCGCCCCATGACCTCTACCGACAGCGCACAGAAGGCCCCCGCCAAGGACCCCTGGGACCTGCCCGACGTCTCCGGGTACGTCGTCGGCGTGCTCGGCGGCACCGGCCCGCAGGGCAAGGGCCTCGCCTACCGGCTCGCCAGGGCCGGCCAGAAGGTGATCATCGGCTCCCGGTCCGCCGACCGCGCCCAGGCCGCCGCCGCGGAGCTCGGCCACGGCGTCGAGGGCGCCGACAACGCCGAGGCCGCGCGCCGCAGCGACATCGTGATCGTCGCCGTGCCGTGGGACGGGCACGGCGACACGCTGAAGTCGCTCGGCGCGGAGCTGGCCGGCAAGCTCGTCGTGGACTGCGTCAACCCGCTCGGCTTCGACAAGAAGGGCGCCTACGCGCTCAAGCCCGAGGAGGGCAGCGCCGCCGAGCAGGCCGCCGCGCTGCTCCCGGACTCCCGGGTCACCGCCGCCTTCCACCACCTGTCGGCCGTCCTGCTCCAGGACCCCGAGATCGAGCGGATCGACACCGATGTGATGGTGCTCGGCGAGGAGCGCGCCGACGTGGAGATCGTGCAGGCACTCGCCGGGCGCATCCCCGGCATGCGCGGCATCTTCGCGGGCCGGCTGCGCAACGCCCACCAGGTCGAGTCCCTGGTCGCCAACCTGATCTCGGTCAACCGCCGCTACAAGGCGCACGCGGGGCTCCGGCTCACCGACGTGTGAGGCCGTTCTCCGGCGAGGCGGGGCCGACCTTCCTGTGAGCCGCCCGTGGCCATGGGGGACACTGGTCGCCGTAGCAGTGTCCCCCGACAGGAGCCACCCGTCATGCCCCGCATCGCCCTCTACACCCTCGTGGTCTGCGTCCTCTCCTTGGCCGCGGCCGTGGTCTCCTTCGTGCAGGGAAGCTGGCTGGGGATCGTCTGGGTGCTGCTGGCGGGCCTGTCGTCCAACATGACCTGGTACTACGTCAAGCGCGCCCGCGCCGCCGCGCAGGACGGGCCGGTCACGAACTGACCAGGCAGATCCCGGGGGTGCCGCTCCAGAAGCGGTAGAGCCAGTACCCGCAGTCCGTGTACGCCGTGTCCACCCCGAGCCCGCGCAGGATGGTGTGGATCAGGTCGAAGAACGCGATGTTCAGCGACGGGATCCACAGCAGCGCGAACACGATCAGCAGCCCGAGCATCGGGAACGACTCCACCTGCCGCCGCACCCCGGCCGGCAGCCACGGCTCCAGCACGCCGTACCCGTCCAGGCCCGGTACCGGCAGGAGGTTCAGCAGCGCCGCCGTCACCTGGAGCAGCGCGAGGAAGGCCAGCGCGAACCGGAAGGCCATCGGCACCCCGTCCAGCGCGTGCAGCCAGAACGGCGCGGTGCACACCGCCGCGAACAGCGCGTTCGTCAGCGGGCCCGCCACCGAGATCAGGCTCAGCCGCCAGCGACCCCGGATCCGGCCCCGCTCGATGAACACCGCGCCGCCCGGCAGACCGATCCCGCCCATGATCACGAACAGCACCGGCAGCACGATGCTGAGCAGCGCGTGCGTGTACCTCAGCGGGTTCAGCGTGAGGTAGCCCTTCGCGCCGATGGTGATGTCGCCGCTGTGCAGGGCGGTGCGCGCGTGCGCGTACTCGTGCAGGCACAGGGAGACGATCCAGGCCGCCGTCACGAACAGGAACACCGCGACGCCCGGCCGCGTCGAGAACCCGGTCCAGGTGGCCCAGCCGGCCACCGCCGCGACGGCCAGGATCCCGACGAACACCGGGCTGACCCTCCGGTCGGCGGGGCGTCGGGTGGTGGCGGTGGTCATGGGCGACTCCTGTGAAGGGCGGACGAACGGTCGGGCGGACGGGCGGCCTGATCCGGGAAGTTCCCGGCCGACACGCGGAAAACGTCTCGCACGCGCCCCCGGGTTCCTGGAGAGTGGGTCAATGCCACGGACGAGTGTGTTCTCCGCGGACCGGCGACGGGTAGCTCCACGGCACGGCGGAGAACCCCGGTTCTGATCCGTCGTACCGTGGGCTTTCCCGTCACCCCGGACGTCAACCGGGAGCGTCCGCCCCGGCCGGTGACCACCCCCTGACCGCTTCCCGAGCCTCCGGAGACAATGGACCCCGTGCGCTATCGCCTTCTCGGCCCCACCCAGGCCCTCCGCCCCGACGGTACGGCAGTCCAGGTCGGCGGGGCGCGACTGCGCGCGCTGCTCAGCGTGCTGGCGCTGCGGGCCGGGCGGCCCGTGCCGGTGGGGGTGCTGGTGGACGAGGTGTGGGGCGACGAGCCGCCCGCCGACGCCGCCGGCGCGCTCCAGGCGCTCGTGGGCCGGCTGCGGCGTGCGCTCGGCGCGGACGCGGTGGCCTCCACCGACGGCGGGTACCGGCTCGCCGCCACCGCCGACGACGTCGACCTCACCCGCTTCGACCGGCTGACCGGCGACGGCCTCGCCGCCCTCGCCGAGGGCGATCCCGCCAAGGCTGCCGGTCTGCTGGACGACGCCCTCGCGCTGTGGCACGGCCAGGCCCTCGCCGACCTGCCCGACCGCACCGCCGAGGCGGCCCGCTGGGAGACCCGCCGCCTCGACGCCCAGCGCGCCCGGCACACGGCGGCCCTCGCCCTCGGCCACGCCGAAGGCGCGCTGCCCGAACTGATCGCCCTGTGCGACGCCCACCCGCTGGACGAACCACTCCAGGCGCTGCGCCTGCGCGCCCTGCGCGACCTCGGCCGCCCGGCCCAGGCGCTCGCCGCGTACGAGGAGGTCAGACGCCTCCTCGCGGACCGGCTTGGCTCCGCCCCCGGACCCGAACTGCGTGCCCTGCACGCCGAGTTGCTCGGCACGGGCGGCGCCCCCGCCGGCCGGTCCGCGCACGGCGACGGGGGTGCTCGCGGCAGCCGGGACACCCATGCCGACCGGGACACCCATGCCGGCCGGGTCGCCCCCGGCGGCCGGGGTACGCACGCGGCCCGGAGCGGTGCGCCCGACCGGGCCGGTCAGGGCAACCTCCCCGCCCGGCTCACCTCCTTCGTCGGCCGGGAAGCCGACCTCGCGGCCCTCGGCGCCGACCTCGCGACCGCCCGGCTGGTCACCCTGCTCGGGCCCGGCGGCGCGGGCAAGACCCGGCTGTCGCAGGAGGCCGCCGAGGCGGTACGGGACTCCGTGCGCGACGGGGTGTGGCTGGCCGAACTCGCGCCCGTGGACGACCCGGACGCCGTACCCCAGGCCGTGCTCACCGCGATCGGCGCCCGGGAGACCGTGCTGCACGGCGCCGGCGCCGAGGGCATGCGCGCGGTGGTCGACGGGCACGACCCGCTGGACCGGCTGGTGGAGCACTGCGCCCGGCGCCGGATGCTGATCGTCCTCGACAACTGCGAGCACGTCATCGAGGCCGCCGCCCGGCTGGCCGAGCGGCTGCTGGCCCGCTGCCCCGAGCTGACCGTCCTCGCCACCAGCCGCGAACCCCTCGGCGTGCCGGGGGAGTTGCTGCGCCCGGTGGAGCCGCTGCCGGAACCCGTCGCGCTGCGCCTGTTCGCCGAGCGCGGCGCGGCGGCGCGGCCCGGCTTCCGGGTCGAGGACGACCCGGAGGCGTGCGCCGAGATCTGCCGCCGCCTGGACGGACTGCCCCTCGCCATCGAGCTGGCGGCGGCCCGGCTGCGCATGCTGACACCACGTCAGATAGCGGACCGGCTCGACGACCGGTTCCGGCTGCTCAACTCCGGCAGCCGGACCGTGCTGCCCCGCCAGCAGACCCTGCGGGCCGTCGTGGACTGGTCCTGGGACCTGCTGGACGCCGACGAACGCGAGGTGCTGGCCCGGCTGTCCGTCTTCGCGGGCGGCTGCGACCTGGCCGCCGCCGAGGCCGTGTGCGGGCCCGTCGCCCTGGACGCGCTGGGTTCCCTCGTCGACAAGTCCCTGGTGGTGGCCGCCCCTTCGGCCGACGGCACCATGCGCTACCGCCTCCTGGAGACCGTCGCCGAGTACGCCGCCGAGCGCCTGGTGGAGACCGGCCGGCGCGCCGAGGCCGAGCGCGCCCATCTGACGTACTACCGCGAACTCGCCCGCGCCACCGACCCCTTGCTGCGCGGCCCCGGACAGCGCGCCGCCATCGCCCGGTTCCAGGCGGAGTACGAGAACCTGCGCACCGCCCTCAGACACGCCGTCGCCGCGCGCGACGAGCAGGAGGGGCTGTGTCTGGTGCTGTCCCTGGTGTGGTTCTGGCAGATGCGGGACCAGCGCATGGAGGCCCGCGCCTGGTGCCGTGAGGTCATGATGCTCGGCCCCGATCCGTTCGCCGAACCGGTGCGCCGCGCGGAAGCGGTGTGGCAGCGCTGCACCGACACCCCGCCGCCCTACGCGGGCGAGGTCCTCGAAGAGGCCAGGCGCAGCCTCCACCTCGCCCATCTGGCCTGCATGGAAACCGAGATGGACGCCTGGCAGACCCCCGAGGCCCAGGCCAAGCTGCGCGTCGTCGCCCAGGTCTACGAGCCGGGGATGCCGCAGACCTGCCGGGCGCCCGGCGTGGTGTGGTTCTTCGCCGTGATGCTCACCGGCGGGGTGGAGCGGATACGGGCGATCGCCGACGCCAACGTGGAGACCTGTCGCAACACCCCCGGCTTCGAGTGGGAGCTGGCCGGCGCCCTCCAGATGCGCGCCAACTTCCTCGCCAACCGCACCTCCTCGGCGGGTGACGCCACCCGCGACGCCGACGAGGCGCTCGCCATCTACCGCCGCCTCGGCGACGACTGGGGCACCGCCGAGGCGCTGTCCGCGCGCGGCGAGTCCTACGAACGCAAGGGTCTCTACGACGCGGCCGCCGCCGACTACCGCGCTGCCGCCGAGCACGCCGAACGCCTCGGCGCCCGCGCCCAGACGGCCGTACTCGGCGCGCGCCTCGGCAGTGTGCTCATGGAGTCGGGCGAGGTGGAGGAGGGCGAACGGCTGCTGCGGGAGGTGGTCGCGAGCCAGGACCTCGCGCACAGCGAGGCGATGCCCGCCGCCCGGCTCTTCCTGGCCTGCTGGCTGGGCCTGACCGGGCGTACCGGCGAGGCCCGCGAACAACTGGCGCTGCTGCGCGAGGAGTTCAGGATCGCGAGGTTCGTCGTCTTCGACGCGCTGCTGCTCTGCCAGGAGGCCTGGGTGGACGCGATGGACGACTGCAACGAGGACTCGCTCGAACGGATCCGCAGGGCACTCGGGCTCGCCGCCGACCCGCTCGTCGAGGCCGTCGTCCCCCAACTCCCCACCGCCGTCCTCAACGTGGGCGCCATGGCGCTCGCCCGCGTCGACTCCGGCGCCCGCGCCACCGACGCGGCCCGCGCGCTGGCCGCCGCCGACCGTCTGCTGCCCGTCGGCCATATCCCCTCCGGCATGGAGCGCCGGGCCCGCGACATCACCGAGGCCCGTATCCGCGAGGTGCTGGACGAGGAGTCGTACGAGACGGCGTACGCCGAGGGCGGTGGCCTCTCCCTCGCGGAGGCCACCGCCCTGATGTGAACCGGCGTACGCGTCGCCCGTTCGTGAACGTCAGCTCTTCGTACGGAACTTGTGGATCGCGACCGGCGCCATCACCGCGGTGATCGCCACCGACCAGCCCACGGTCACCCACAGGTCGTGCGCCACCGGGCCGCCGACCATCAGGCCCCGGGCCGCGTCCGCGAGCGTGGACAGCGGGTTGTAGTCGGTGAAGGCCTGGAGCCAGCCCGGCATCGACGCGGTCGGCGCGAAGATCGAGGAGCCGAACTGGAGCGGGAACAGCACCAGGAAGCCCACGCCCTGCACGGACTGCGCGCTCTTCAGGATCACGCCGAGGGTGAGGAACACCCACATGATCGAGGAGGCGAACAGCGCCGACAGACCCAGGGTCGCGAGCAGCCCCGGCCAGTTGGTGATGTGGAAACCGACCAGCACGGCGACGACCATCAGCACGGCGGTCGCGAACAGCATCCGGCCCAGCTCCACGGCGATCTTCGCGAACAGCACCGAGCCGCGCCCGATCGGCAGCGACCGGAACCGGTCCATCACACCGCTGTTGAAGTCCTGGCTGAAGCCGGTGCCGACACCCTGGGACAGGGTCATGCTCATCATCGCCAGCATGCCCGGGATGACGTACTGGACGTACCTCTCCTGGCCGCCGCCGAGCGCCTGCCCGATCGAGCCGCCGAAGACGTACACGAACAGCAGCGTGAAGACGATCGGCATCAGCAGCGCGTCGAACATCGACTCCGGGTCCTGCCGGATCCACAGCAGGTTGCGCCGGATGAGCGCGCCGGTGTGCCGCAGGTGCCCACGCAGCGGAATCCGGGCGTCGGCGGCGGGGGCGGCGGCGGGAGTAGTGACGGCGGCGCTCATACGGCGACCTCCTGGCGGGCGTCGGCGGGCGTGGTGTCCTGCGGGTCGCCGGCGCGGTGGCCGGTGAGGGAGAGGAACACCTCGTCCAGGCTGGGCAGTTCGGTGGTGATGGAGGAGAGGGTGATGCCGCGCGCGGTGACCGCGCCGACCACCGCGGTCAGCTGCTCGTCGCTGAGGACCGGCACCAGCAGGGTGCCGGTCTCGCTGTCCACGGTGGTGGACGCGAGGCCGGTGATGCCCAGCTCGTCCAGCATCGAGGCGAGCGGGCGCAGCTCCAGCGGGTCCACCGGGCGCACGCGCAGGGTGCGGCCGCCGACCCGGGCCTTCAGCTCCTCGATGCCACCGGTCGCGATCACCTTGCCGCGGTCCACCACGGTCAGCTCCGAGGCGAGCTGCTCGGCCTCCTCCATGTACTGGGTGGTGAGCAGCACGGTCACGCCCTCGCCGACCATCGTCTGGACCTCGTCCCACACCTCGTTGCGGGTGCGGGGGTCGAGGCCGGTCGTCGGCTCGTCCAGGTACAGCACCGCCGGGCGGCCGATCATCGAGGCGGCGAGGTCCAGGCGGCGGCGCATACCGCCGGAGTACGTGCTCGCCGGGCGCTTGGCCGCGTCCGTCAGGGAGAACCGCTCCAGCAGCTCGTCGGCGCGGGCGCGGGCGTCCTTGCGGGACAGGTCGAGGAGCCGGCCGATCATGTACAGGTTCTCCCAGCCGGGGAGCTTCTCGTCCACGGAGGCGTACTGGCCGGTGAGGCCTATCACCTTCCGTAGCTGCCGGGGCTGTCGTACGACGTCGTACCCGGCCACCGTCGCCTCGCCGGCGTCCGGCGTGATCAGGGTGGACAGGATCCGCACGAGCGTGGTCTTGCCGGCGCCGTTCGGCCCGAGCACGCCCATCACGGTGCCCTCGCGCACGTCCAGGTCGACGCCGTCCAGCGCCTTGGTCTCGCCGTAGTGCTTGACCAGTCCCCGCACAGTCACGGCGTCGCGTCCGCCGCCGGGGTTCTCATCGATTCGCGTCATGTCCCAGACTCTGACAGGCCCCGCCGACAAACCGCCGACAAACCACCGACGGGTGCCGACAGCCCGCCGACACGCCGTCGGACCCCCGTCCGGTGGTGTTGAATACGGCCCTATGGACGAGAGCGAACGCCCCGCGAGCCGCACCGCGGTGCTGGTCTGCCAGGGACGGGCGGCCGCCGACGGCCGGGCCGCGGTGGGCCGGTTCGCCGATCCGGTGGCGGTACGGCTGCTGCGCGCCGCGGAACGCGTGGCCGTGGACGAGGTGCGCGCGAGCACTCCGCCGCAGGGCTGGCAGGCGCGCGCGGTGTACGAGGGTGTGCGGGCGTGCGCCGAGGTGGTGGTGGCGCGGACGGTCGCGATCGACGAGGCCCTGCGCGCCCGCCCGGCCGGCCAGCTCGTGATCCTCGGCGCCGGCCTCGACACCCGCGCGTGGCGGCTGCCCGAGCTGGCCCGTACGGATGTGTGGGAGGTCGACCATCCGGCCTCCCAGCAGGACAAACGCGCCCGCCTCGGCGAGGCCGCGCACGACGGCGGGGAGCTGGTGGCCCTGGCTCGTTCCGTGCGGTTCACGCCGGTCGACTTCGCCACCGACGACCTCGGAGCGGCGCTGGACGCCGCCGGGCACGACCCGTCGGCGCCGACGACCTGGCTGTGGGAGGGCGTCGTCCCCTATCTGACGCGCGAGCAGGTGCGCGCCACGCTGGCCGCGCTCACCGCCCGGACGGCCCCGGGCAGCACCCTCGTCGTCAACTACCAGGCACCGTCGGCGAAAGCGGCCGCGGGACGACTGCTGGCCCGCGTGCTCGGCAGCTCCGTCACCGCGGGCGAGCCCTGGCGCTCCCTGTGGAAGCCGCGGCGGATGGCGGACCTGCTCGCCGGGTACGGCCTGCGGGTGACCTCGGACGACGACCTCCTGACCCTCGCCCGCTCCGTCGGCGGCCCGGCGCGGGGCCGGACCTCCCTCGGGTCGGGGCGCGTGGCCGTCGCCGAGAGCCACTGACGCGAGGCCGCGCGCCAAAAGAGGGGCAGCCCCGCCGAAAAAGGGGGCAGCCCCGCCGACGGGGGAAGATCAGCGGGGCTGCCGGGTGGTGCCGTGGTGGCTCGGGGTGCCGTAGTGGCTAGTGGACGGAGTGCTCCTCCGCCGGGAAGGCGCCGCCGACCACGTCCTCCGCGAAGGACTTCGCCGCGGAGCCCATCACGTCGCGCAGATCGGCGTACTTCTTGACGAACTTGGGGACGCGCCCGGACGTGAGGCCCATCATGTCCGTCCACACCAGGACCTGCGCGTCCGTGTCCGGACCTGCGCCGATGCCGACCGTCGGGATCTGGAGCGAACGCGTCACCTCGGCCGCCAGCTCCGCCGGCACCAGTTCGAGGACGACGGCGAAGGCGCCCGCGTCCTGCACCGCCTTGGCGTCCTGGAGCAGCTTCGCCGCCGCCTCCTCGCCGCGTCCCTGCACGCGGTAGCCCATCGCGTTGACGGACTGCGGGGTCAGCCCGATGTGGGCCATGACCGGGATGCCGGCCTCGACCAGCAGCCGGATCTGCTCGTGCGAGCGCTCGCCGCCCTCCAGCTTGACCGCGCCGACCCCGGCCTCCTTGACCAGCCGGGTGGCCGAGCGCAGCGCCTGCACCGCCCCCTCCTGGTACGACCCGAAGGGCAGGTCGGCGACGATCAGGGAGCGGCTGGTGCCCCGGACGACCGCCGACGAGAGCACCGTCATCTCGTCGAGGGTGACGGGCACCGTGGTGTCGTAGCCGAGGTGGCAGTTGCCGGCCGAGTCGCCGACCAGCAGGACCGGGATGCCGGCCTCGTCGAAGACGGACGCGGTCATCGCGTCGTAGGCGGTGAGCATGGGCCACTTCTCGCCCCGCTCCTTGGCGAGGGTGATGTCGCGGACCGTGATGCGGCGAGTGCCCTTCCCCCCGTACAGCGCCTTGCTGCCGTCGGAAGGCTTGTTGTTCTGGGCAGCCGAAAGCTGCGTCATGGCAACGGCTCCTTCAAGTCATCTCGAAGCGCCCGTACGGCGTCTCCGGACCGACTCCATGGTGGCACCTCGTGCCATCCAGGGCCAGGGGGGTCCCTGTGATCCTCCCCGCCCCCGAACCCACCCCTCCGCTTCGCGCAACGTCAAGCCCCCGAACAGGTAAGTTCTTGGTAAAGGCATTAAGATACGAGACGGTTCCGTATCGGAATCGCACTAGGCTCGAACACATGACAACTTCCGTCCCTGTCTCCAGGATTCCGGAGGCGGTGCACCGCCGCCGTTGGGCCATCCTCGGCGTGTTGATGTTGAGCCTGCTCATCGTGGTGCTCGACAACTCGATCCTGAACGTCGCCATCAAGACCATCTCCACCCCGGCCCCGACCGGCCTGGGCGCCACTCAGAGCCAGATCGAGTGGGCGATCAACGCGTACACCCTCGTCTTCGCGGGCCTGCTGTTCACCGCCGGCCTGATCGGTGACCGGTTCGGCCGCAAGAAGGTGCTGCTGGGCGGCATCGCCGTCTTCGGCGTCGGCTCGGCCCTCGCCGCCGAGTCCGGCTCCCCGGGCCAGCTCATCGCCTACCGCGCGCTGATGGCCCTCGGTGCCGCGTTCGTCATGCCGGCCACGCTGGCCGTCCTGATGAACGTCTTCGAGCGTGAGGAGCAGCCGAAGGCCATCGGCATGTGGGCCGGCGGCGTCGGCCTCGCCATCGCCATCGGCCCGATCACCGGCGGCGCCCTCCTCGACCACTTCTGGTGGGGCTCGGTCTTCCTGATCAACGTGCCGATCGTGATCCTCGCCCTCGGGCTGATGATCTGGCTCGTGCCCGACTCCCGCGACCCCAGTCCGGGCCGCCTGGACCCGATCGGCGTCGTCCTGTCCGTCGTCGGCCTGGTCCTGCTGGTCTACGGCATCATCAAGGGCGGCCAGCTCGCAGACTTCACCGACCCGACCGTGCTCGCCACGATCGGCGCGGGTGTCGTCGTGCTCATCGCCTTCGTGGTGTTCGAGAAGCGCAGCGACCACCCGTCGCTGGACGTGAGCTACTTCAAGAACAAGGTGTTCTCGGCCGCCATGGCCGCCATCGCGCTGGTCTTCTTCGCGCTGATGGGCGTCACCTTCTTCTCGGTCTTCTACACCCAGAGCGTGCGGGGCTACTCGCCGCTCAAGTCCGGCCTGCTGATGCTGCCGCTGGCCGCCGCGCAGATGATCTTCGCGCCGCGGGCCCGCCTGGTGGTCCAGCGGTTCGGCAACAAGGCCACGACGACCGTCGGCCTGGTGGTGATGGCCGGCACGCTCGCCGCCTTCGCCACCTTCGACGCCGACACGCCGATCTGGCTGCTGGAGGTCGTCTTCTTCCTGATGGGCACCGGCATGGCGCACATCATGACGCCGACCTCGGTCGTCATCATGCAGGCGCTGCCGCGCGAGAAGGCCGGCTCCGCCTCCGCGCTGAGCAACACCTTCCGCCAGGTCGGCGGCGCCCTCGGCATCGCCGTCCTCGGCTCGGTGCTCGCCACCGCCTACCGCAACGGCATCGAGGACAAGCTCGGCCTGCTGCCCGCCGCCCTGCGCGACAAGGCCGGCGACTCCATCGAGGCCACCCTCGGCATCGCCCAGAAGCTCGGCCCGCAGGGCAAGCTCCTGGTCGGCCCGGCCGACGACGCCTTCCTGCACGCCATGCACGTCACCGCCTGGTGGGGCGCGGCCGTGGCCCTGGTCGGCGCCGTGGTCACGGCCCTGTACCTGCCCGGCAGGCCGCGCGCGGGAGAGCAGGAGAATGAGGAGAAGGAGCTGGTCGCCGCCATGGACTGAGCCAGGGAGCGGAAGGCGTCGGCCGAACGGCCGACCCGGCTTCCGTGAACGGCTCCAGTGCGACTCCAGTACGGCTCCAGCGCGACTCCACGGGGGAAGGAGGCGGCTGCGGGAGAATCTTCCGCAGCGCAGTGAGAGGACGGATTTGACGTGAGCCTTGCCGACAACCGGTCGTGCCCGGCCGGTCCCGCCCGGGGCCGGCCCCGCAGCGAGGCCGTGGAACAGGCCATCCTGGAAGGCGTCATGCAGCTCCTGGAGGACGGCGTACCCCTCGCCGAACTCTCCATCGAGCGCATCGCCCGCACCGCCGGTGTCGGCAAGGCCACCATCTACCGCCGCTGGAGCGGCAAGGAGGCGCTGTTCGTCGACGTCCTGCGCGCCGCCGAACCCCCCGACCCCGAACTCCCCGGCACCTCCATGCGCGACGACCTGATCGTCCTGCTGGAGTCCCTGCGCCAGCGCGGCCTGGTCAGCCGCTCGTCGGCGATCCTGCACAACGTGTACGTGCAGATGAAGTCCAGCCCCCGCATCTGGGGGGAGTACCACGCTGCCGTCGTCACCCCCCGGCGCGTCCTCATGCTCGACGTGCTGCGGCGCGGCCAGCGCGACGGCGAACTGCGCACCGACATCGACCTCGACCTGGCCAACGACATGTTCGTCGGCGCCATGCTGGTGCGCACCATCATGCGCCCCGATGGGGACCTGCCCGAGGACCTGGCGGAACGCATCGTGGACACCGTCCTCGAAGGTCTACGGCCCGTCAGATCCACAGTCTCGTCGCACTGATGTGCATTTTCTGTCACAGACCGGGCCCGCCGCACGCCTGACCGGAACTCCCCGCATCACCCGTTCGTCATCGTCTTCCGTACGGCCGTCATGGGACGGCGGAACGGAGCCGATCATCCCCTAGGGTCGGAACTGCGGGGGGCGAACGGTGTGCACGGCAGGCAGTGAGGCAGACGGTATGGCGCAGCAGGCGTACATGACGGAGACGGCGGACGGCGGCTCGGGGCCCGAGCGACCGGGATCCCGGCTCCGGCGCCTGCTGCACCGCCTGCTCCGCCCCTGGCGCGGCGACCCCGGCATCTGGCGCCGGGGCGCCGTCCTCGCCGCGCTCGCGCTGCTGCTCGCGCTCGTGATGCTGCTGCACGCGCACGTGCCCAACACCGTGGGCAACCTCGGCAGCCTCACCGAGACCTTCCTGCCCTGGCTGGGCGTGGCCGTGCCCGTCCTGCTGCTGCTCGGCCTGCTCCGCAGGTCGGCCATCGCGCTCATCGCCGTGCTCCTGCCGGCGATCGTCTGGCTGAACCTCTTCGGCGGGCTGCTCACCGACAAGTCGACCGGCGGCGGCGACCTGATGGTGGTGACGCACAACGTCAACGCCGAGAACGCCGACCCGGCCGGCACCGCCCGCGCCGTCGCCGCCTCCGGCGCCGACCTCCTGGCCCTGGAGGAGGTCCCCGGCTCCGAGGTGTCCCTCTACACGAAGGCGCTCGCGCCGACGTACAAGTACCACGCGGTGGTCGGCACCGTCGGGCTGTGGAGCAAGTACCCGATGAGCGGCGTACGGGCCGTGGACATCAAGCTCGGCTGGAAGCGGGCGATGCGGGCGACCGTGACCACGCCCGAGGGGCCGGTCGCGGTGTACGTCGCGCACATGCCCTCGGTCCGGGTGAAGCTGAAGGCCGGCTTCACCGCGCGGCAGCGGGACACCAGCGCCGACGCGCTCGGCGAGGCCGTGGCCGACGAGACCCTGAGCCGGGTCATCCTCCTCGGGGACCTCAACGGTACGATGAACGACCGCGCGCTCAACGGCGTCACCTCCCAGTTGCGCTCCACCCAGGGCGCGGTGGGCAGCGGCTTCGGGTTCAGCTGGCCGGCGGCGTTCCCGATGGCGCGGATCGACCAGATCATGGTCAAGGGCATCGAGCCGGAGAGCAGCTGGAACCTGCCGCGCACGAGCAGCGACCACCTGCCGGTGGCCGCCCGTGTGGACCTGGACACCACCTCGTAACCTGGCGGAATAGCGGGCCTGAGAGACTTTGTTCCGTACCTGAACTTAACAGGTACGACTCTCTACGCTTTCGAAAGGCACAGGCCCGTCATGCCCCTGGCCCTGCTCGCGCTGGCCGTCGGCGCCTTCGGTATCGGTACGACCGAGTTCGTGATGATGGGGCTGCTCCCCGACGTCGCGTCCGACCTGCACATCTCCATACCCTCCGCCGGCCACCTGGTCTCGGCGTACGCGCTGGGCGTGGTCATCGGCGCCCCGCTGCTGGCCGCCGTCACGGCCCGCATGTCCCGGCGCACGGTCCTGATCGCCCTCATGGTCCTGTTCGTCGTGGGCAACACGCTGTCCGCGTTCGCCCCCGGCAACGGCTCCCTGCTCGCCGCGCGCTTCCTCAGCGGGCTGCCGCACGGCGCGTTCTTCGGGGTCGGCGCGGTGGTGGCGACCACCGTGGTCCCGCCGGAGCGCAAGGCACGCTCGGTGTCCCTGATGTTCCTCGGCCTCACCGTCGCCAACGTCGCGGGTGTCCCGGTGGCGACCCTGGTGGGCCAGCGCCTGGGGTGGCGGGCGACGTTCCTGGGCGTGAGCGTGATCGGCCTCGCGGCGATCGCCTCCCTGGCCTTCCTGATCCCCCGCGACCGCGCCCACACCCCCTCGACGGGCCTGCGCGGCGAACTGGCCGCGCTGCGTCCGCTGCCGGTCTGGCTGGCCTTCGCCACCACGGTGGTGGGCAGCGGCGCGCTCTTCGCGGCGTACAGCTACGTGACCCCGATGCTGACGGACGCGGCGGGTTACGCCGAGACGAGCGTCACCCTGCTCCTGGGGCTGTTCGGCGTGGGCGCGACGGCCGGAAACCTGCTCGGCGGCCGGCTGGCCGACCGCTCCCTGCGCGGCACCCTGTTCGGCGGCCTGGCCTGCCTGGTCGTGGTCCTGCTGCTCTTCCCGCTGCTGATGCGGGCGCAGTGGAGCGCGGCCCTGGCGGTCACCCTGCTGGGCATGGCCGCCTTCACCACCAGCTCGCCTCTCCAGCTGATGGTCATGGAGAAGGCCGCAGCGGCCCCCTCCCTCGCCTCCTCCGCCAACCAGGCCGCCTTCAACCTGGCCAACGCGGGCGGCGCCTGGGTGGGCGGCGTCACCCTGGCGGCGGGCTTCGGTACGACCTCCCCGGCGGTCGCGGGCGCGGGGCTGGCGGTGCTGGGCCTGGGCGTGGCATGGGTGTCGTACGCGGTGGACCGGCGCCGGGCGACTCCGTCGGTGGGGCGGGTCGTGACCTCCCATGTGCCGGAGGGGGCGGAGGCGCTCCGCCCCTGACGGGCATGCGCGGGCCGGCCGGCGCCGGAGCGGATCAGGCGTAGGTCAGGCTGATCTCCTGACCCTCGATCGACCAGTGCTGCCCCCGGTCGAAGTCGTCGCAGGCTCGGGTGCGTACCTCCGGTGTGTTCCAGGTGTTGGCGAGGCAGTAGCCGGGCGCGTAGGTGAGGCTGATCTGCCGGCCGCGGATGGTCCAGTGCTGTCCGCGGTCGAAGTCGTCGCAGGGACGGGTGTGTACCTCGGCGGTGTTCCAGGTGTTGGCGAGGCAGTAGCCGGGCGCATAGGTGAGGCTGATCTGCTGGCCGCGGATGGTCCAGTGCTGTCCGCGGTCGAAGTCGTCGCAGGCTCGGGTGCGTACCTCGGCGGTGTTCCAGGTGTTCGCGAGGCAGTAGCCGCCCGCCGCGCGGCTGCCGGCGCTCGGCGCGGAGGCCGTGGCGTCGACGGCAGGCAGGAACGAGGCCGTCACCGCGAGAGCGGCCACTGTGACGGCCTTACGGAGTCCGAGGGTCATTGAGGGATCACCTTTCACGCCAGTGAATCGGGACGACCCGGAAGCACGGGGTCGAGGCAGTGATGTTCCAGCTCATCGACCGACAAACGGGGACACGCACCGTGTCGCTCGGATGGCCCAGGGATGTCCTTCGTCCGTGTGACATCGACGTCGTCCCACCCGCCATCCGGAGGCACGAAGGCGCCCACCTCGCCGAGGTCGGCCGACTCCCCTTCCCCGGCCAGCTCGCACCAGACCGTCTTGCCGCCCGGCCCCCGTTCCGTCCCCCACCGCTCCGCCAGCGCGGCGACGAGCACGAGCCCCCGCCCGGACTCCTCCGTCTCCGTCGCCGCCAGCGGCGTGGGCATTCCGTGCGGGTCGGAGTCGGTCACCTCGACGCGGGTGCGCCCGGACCGCCGTCCGCCGACCACCCTGACCCGCACCGGAGTTCCCTCGCCGACGTGCTCGATGACGTTCGTGAGCAGCTCCGTCGCGCACAGGCGGACGTCGTAGTCGTACCCACGGAGTTGATGCCGCAGCTCCGGCACGGCCTTCGGCGTGGCCGTGACGCGCAGTTCGACGGCCCCCCTCACTCGCCGGCCGTCTTCCTGAGCACGGCGGCGAGGGCCCGCGCGGTGGCCATGTCGCAGTTGCCCAGCGCGACGAGCCCCGTCGACTCCCCGTACCGGGCCGCGAAACTCGGCAGGTGGACGGTGAGGGAGGGCAACTTGACGCCGTGCAGGGCGAGGGCGGCGCGCAGTTCCTCCACGCAGAGGCTCACGTCGTAGGGAGTGGGGGAGTGTTCCGGCATGGGGGTTGTCTGCCTTCTGTGCGTTGTGTGACGAACACCTCACAGAGTGTCGCCCGGACCGCTACCGTGGAAGCCGTTTCGCGTCCACGACGCGAACGGCGGAATCGGCACGGTGAGTTACGGCGGTGAGCGCGTGGTGCGACGCAAGGACATCGACGGCTCGATGAGCGTCCCGACCTTCTACGGCAAGGAGTTGCGGTGGAAGCGGGAGGCGGCGGGGCTGTCGCTGGAGACGTTTCTTGAGGGCAGTTACTACGGGAAGACCTACCTCAGCGACATCGAACACGGTAATCGCAGGATGCCGCTGGAACTGGCCCGGCATGCGGACCGGGTGCTGAAGACCGACGGCTTCTTCGAACGCAACTGTGAGGATGTGCAGAAGGCCAGGAAGGGCAGCCACGCCGAGTACTTCGCGGATGTGCTTGAGCTGGAGAAAGTGGCGGTGGAGATCGAGGAGTGGGATCCGATGCTGATCCCCGGGCCGCTTCAACTGGAGCCGTACATCCGGGCCGTGGTCCTCTCCGCCTACCCAAGGGAGTCCGAGGAGGTGCTGGCTGCCAAGGTGGCTGACCGGCGAGCCCGAGCCTGGCTCTTCGAGGACAAGGTATCGCCGGAGAGCTGGGTGGTGCTGCACGAGGCGGTCCTCTGGCAGCCGATCCTTCCACCCGACGAGATGGCCGAGCAGTTGGCCCACCTGGTGGAGGTGATGAGCAAGCGTCGGGCGTTTCCGCAAATCGTTCCGCGGAATTCGGGTCCTCACCCCTTCATGATGGCCATGTCGAGGTTCCTGACCTTCAGTGATGCCCCTCCGGTCATGTACACGGAGGGGATGTACCACGGGCAGTTGGTCGATGCGCCGGGGCTCGTGAAGCAATACTCGAGGGCATACGGGCGTCTGAGGGCCGCCGCGCTGGACCCTAAGACGTCCCTGAAACTCATCGAGCAAGCAGCTGAGGACTACCGAAATGGCAAGCATCTCCATCGACTTGAGTGACGCTCTCTGGCGCAAGTCCACCTACAGCAACGGCGACGGCGGACACTGCCTAGAGGTCGCCAGCGACTTCCCCGGCGCTGCCCTCTGGCGAAAGTCGAGCTACAGCAACGAGAGCGGCGGCAACTGCCTCGAAGTCGCCGACGACATCCCCGGCCTCGTCCCCGTCCGCGACTCCAAGACGCCCGGTGGCCCCGCCCTCCTCCTCCCCGCCACCGCCTGGGCCCCCTTCATCGCCTCGCTCAAGTCGGCGTAGTCGGGCCGGTCACGGCATGCACTGACGCCAGAGCCCCGGGCACCCACCGGGGCCACCTGGCCTCAGAGAAGCCGGTGCTGCCAGCGGAGCGCCGGGTGACCTTCGATCCAGTACGTGTGCGCGTTTCGCGTGATGCGCAGCCGCACCTGGGTGATGTCCGGGCTTCCCGCTTCCTGCCAGTCGATGAGGGCCTGCTCGATCGTGTCCCACAGAGGCAGCGGGCCGCCCTGGCGGACCGTCCAGGCCCCCTTGTTCTCCGTGAACGCCGCGAAGGACTCACGGTCCGGGTCGAACAGGTAGAACAGCCGGTCCCCCTCCAGCGACGTGGCGCGGGTGAAGTGTGCGCCCGGTGCGGCGAGTTGCGCGAGGAAGGCCGGCATCCAGTCCTCCAGCAGCAACGGGGACAGCTCAACCTGCCGCTCGCTGTCGGCGTAGGCGGTACGGGCGGACAGGTCACCGGCGATCGGCACCTCCGCCTGGGACCGGGCCTGCATGAACGAGCTGCGGCCGATGATCCCGCCCTCGGCGGTGCCGTCCCCGGTGACCGTGACCTTGGCGAGTCCGGTGCCGTAATGCCAGGCGCCGCCGACCGTCGCGAGGACGATGCCGCCCGGTTGGGTCTGCCGGATCCAGGTGTAGGGGATGCGGCGTACGGCACAGGTGGCGATGACACGGTCGTACGGGGCGCGGCGAGGGTGACCGAGGAGCCCGTCTCCGGTGACGGTCCAGGTGGAGAACCCGGCCGTCTCCAGCGCCGCATCCGCACGGGCCGAGACCGCGGGGTCCACCTCGATCGTGGTGACGTTGTCCTCGCCGAGGCGGGAGCACATCAGGGCGGAGGAGTAGCCGGTGCCCGTGCCGATCTCCAGCACCTGGTGCCCGTCCTCCAGCTCCGACTTCTCGATCATGTCCACGACGGTGACCGGGGTGGTGGAGGACGAGGTCGGCGAGCCCTCGACCGGGCCGCTGACCTGATCGGCGGTGAGGTGTCCGTCGAGCTGGGTGGTCAAGGACTCGTCGCGGTAGGCGATCCGCACCCACTCCTCCGGATCGGTTCCGACGGCCGTGACCGGACGCCACCGCCCGCCCTCCACGGGAAGGAACACGCCGGGGCGCAGGAACAGCTCCCGAGGCACGGCCTCCACGGCGGCCCGCCACCGGGGGCTGACAAGCACACCGAGCCGCGTGAGCCGCTCGGCGAGTGCGCGACGCTGAGGGGTGGTGTCGGTCATGCGGCTCTACCTTCTTCTTGCGTCAGTACTTCTGCGAATGCGGCGGACATCGCTAGTCCGGTGGCCTCCTCCAGCCACCCCCACTGTCCGTTCGGGTTGAGTTCCAGCCACCACAGGCCGCCATCCTGACCCACCGCCAGGTCGAAGCTGCCCGAGATCAGACCGAAGTGGCCCAGGTACGCGAGGAGAGCCTTCTCCATGCGGCCTGGCAGGTCCACCACGCGGTAGGTCAGGGCCGAGTAATCCCTGCGCCAGTCCAGCAGCCCGGACTCGATCCGCACGGCGAACACCTTGCGGCCGACGACCAGTACGCGGAGGTCGGCCACCTTGTCGACGACGGCTTGGAACAAGTGGGGTGCGACGAGCACGCTCTGGTCGATCTCGGCCGCGGTGACGGGCTCGGCCCAACCGGTGACCGCGACGCCGTCCCGCCGGTAGGGCGTCCACCGGAGCGTCTTGAAGATCACCTGATGGTGGCTCGTGATGAAAGTCCGCGCCTCGGCCGGGTCGTTCGTGACCAGCGTCGGCGGCACGGTCAGGCCGAGGCGCTGGGCGACGGCGAGCTGGGCGGGCTTGTAGTCGGCGGCGTTGTTGCGCAGGGGGTGGTTGATCCACAGGGGGCCGTCGAGGGCGTACAGAGCACCACCGAGCCCGTAACGGACCTGCGCTGCCGCGAAGCGCGCGTCGTCCGCGTCGAGGTGGTCGAAGGCCGGCCACACCGGGCGACGCCAGTACACCGACCGGATCCGGGACAGGTCCACGGTCCGCGACGGAGTGCGGATCCGCCCGGCCACAGGGGCCGGGCAGCTTCCGAACCGAGCGGAGACCGTCAGGTCCGCCCCGATGTCGGCTGGGTTGAACCTGGCCACCGGCACGTGCCGCCGGTTCAGCTCGGTGATCACCATGTCGGCGGTGAGGTCGTCCGCCTCTGTGGCCACGAGCACCGGCCTCTCGTCGGTCATCGGTCAGTCCTGCTCGGAGTCCTGGTCGTGCCCCTGGTCCGGGGCGGAGTCCGAGTTCGTGTTCGTGCTGGTCTCGGTGCCCTTACTGGTGCCGTGCTTGCCCATCTCGACCGGCTTGCCGTCGTGGCCGGTGTAGACGCCGAGTTGGGTGTCGGGATCGAGACCGACCGACACGAAGGGAAGACGGGTGACGGTCGGGTAGGGGGCGAGGCGACCGGCGCCCCAAGGACGTACGGCGGTCCGGACTGCGGTACTCATCGTTTCTGCCTCCCTGGCAGCGGTGGCTGTTGCCGAATCAGAAGCTACGGTCACCGTGCATGGAGTAGGACTGACTGTGAGTACGGGTTGGACGACCGAGGACGCAGGGGGCGGCATGGCCGCGAACGGAACTGCACGGGGACGTGCGGCGACGGGCACGATCGCCGGATACGTACTCCGCATCGCACGCGAGAGCGCGCATGGCACGCAGGCCGCAATAGCCGAGGCGATCGGCGTCGACCTCGCGACGTGGCAGGGCTGGGAGACCGGGCGAAGGCCACTGGCCAACATCAAGGCCGGGGCCCTGCTGAACCTGCGGCGTCGATTATTGGCCCTGGGCTCCGACCCCCAGGTTCTCCAGCTCCTCGATCCGGCGATGGACGCGGACCGCATCGTCTCCGCGACGCTCTTCCCGGAGAACACCACCCCGCATCCCCTCGCCGACTGGGTGCACACCCGTGACACGGCACACATGCTCGCGTGGGCGCTGAACGGAACCACCCCGCCCGCCCTCGCACGCAGGACGTCATCGGGACGCCGAGGTCCCGTCGCCAAGGCGCCACTGCTGCCCATGTCTGACCGAAGCGTGTTCTTCTCTCAGCTCCGGGAGACGGCGGACTCGGCTGTACGGACGGGGGAAGGCGGCTTGCTCCTGCATCGCCAGGCGCTCTACCTGTGTTCGTACGACCGATCGCCGGAGGCCACATCGTGGATGGGCCACGCGCTGCACGCTCGACGTGACCTCATCGCAGTACGCGGCTGGACACCCCACTGGCCGACAGCACGGTCAACCGCCACCGCCCTCGTACGGCTCGGTGACCGTCAGCCTCTGCTGGACTTCATCGACAGGGCGATGGCGGACGACGACGCCGCCGAAACAGCCAATCTCAACTACTGGGCCTACTGGCTCGGTTCGATCCGAGAGCCGCAGCCGAACGACGGCTTCATGCGGCATGGGGTAAGCAACTGGGAGCCCGTATGCCTCTTCCGAGGGCTCACCGCAGGTCTCCGACAGGCCCCGGCGTACGAGGACCTCTATGTCCACTCGCTGTGGGCTCTGCTGGCCACCCACCGGTGGCTGCCGCTGGCGGACCACGCGGTGACGGGCATGCTGCGCGCGCGCACCGCCGAACTGCTCGACAACAACGGAACCTCTCCGCGAGCACGGCGGGAACTGAATGCGGTGCAATACGTTCTACGAGAGAACCGCACATGACTCACCGGAGGTCACAACGCATGGCGGACACCGAGCAGGAGCAAACGAGGGGCACGGCGGGCTTCCTGCTGGAGATGGGGATGCTGAAGCGAGCCAAGAGGTCCGGCTGGTGGATCGCCGGGGTCAAGGACCCCGAGACCATCGCCGAGCACTCGTTCAGGGTCGCGCTCATCGGCTCCGTGCTCGCCATGATGGAAGGTGCCGACCCTGCCAGGACGGCCCTCCTCGGACTGTGGCACGACACTCAAGAGACCCGGGTCGGCGACATCCCGCACATCGGCCGGCGCTACCTCGAAGCCGCCGACAACGAGAAGGTCACCGCGGATCAGGTGTCCGCCGCGCACCCGGCGGTAAAGGCCGGGGCCCAGCGGATCGTGGAGGAGTACGAGAACGGCGACTCCCTCGAAGTGATCTGCGCGCACGACGCCGACAAGCTTGAATGCCTTCTTCAGGCCGTCGAGTACCGCGAGCAGGGGTGCTCCAACGTCCAGCCGTGGATCGACAGCAGCATCGCGAAGCTGAAGACGTCCGCCGCTCAGGCCCTCGCCGAGGCCGCGCTCGACATGACCTCGATCGAGTGGCAGCAGACGTATCTGGGCTGAGCGAACCACCGAGCGGGCGCCCGCCTCCACCCGGACTGAAAGGACCGCCGCCGTGCCAGAGTGGAGCTTCACTCTCCTGGTCAATCAGCCCCTCACCGCCGAGCAGGCCGATGTCTTCGATCACTGTGATGCCTTCGCGGACGGGTCCGTCTCCTACACGCTGGGTCCCGGGAACCCGGAGGATCACGCGTGCGTTCCGCGTCCGGGCGTGCTCAGGGAACTGTCGTGCGACATCGACGCCCCGACGCTCCTGGACGCCGTCGCCCAGGCGGCCCGGGACGTCCGGCTCGTACCTGGACTGAGGGCCGTCGGTGTTCGTTACGACGACCTCGTGACCCTGGAGGAGGCCGCACAGCGCTGCGGGCGGGAACTTTCCCGGATGCGAGAGGAGTTCGCCGGGTTCCCGGACCCGGAACCCGGCGCGGGAGGTACGGAGTTCTACTCCTGGCGCGAGATCGCCGAATGGCTGGCCCGTGCCGGCGTCGACGTGCCCGAGGCGCCCCCCGGCCTCCTCGTCGCCGATCGTGCCCTGCGCCTGGCCGACGCCCTCGAAGGCGTCGACGTGCCCCCAGGCACGCTGCGTTCCCTGGGGCTGCCGGTCGGCTGAACGCGGAGGATGCCTGGCCCCGGGGGCTTGGTTGATCTTTCACGCACCGGAGGGTCGGCCCGTTAGTGTCGGGGCATGACGCCATCCCTTGCCGGCAGTGCCTTCGACTCGCTGCGTCTCGACGCCGTGACCGACGAGGAGGCGCTGCGCCGGGTCTACGCACTCCCCAGCGACGCGGCCGTGCGCAAGCAGATGACCGAACTCACCGAACAGACGCGGCGGTTGATCGGATGCTCGTCGCTGGTCCTGGTCGCCAGCGTGGACGCCGAAGGCAACTGCGACGTCTCCCCGCGCGGCGGCCCCGCCGGGTTCGTCGCCGTCCTGGACGAACGGACGGTGGCGATACCGGACGCGACCGGCAACAAGCGGCTGGACACGATGAAGAACGTCATCGCCACCGGACGGGCCGGGCTGCTGTTCGTCATCCCGGGGCGCACCACGACGCTCAGGGTGAACGGCCGGGCCTGTGTCTCCACCCGCCCGGAGCTGCTGTCGCGGCTGACCGCCGTGGGCAAGCCGCCGGCCAGCGCGCTGGTGCTGGGGATCGAGGAGGTCTACCCGCACTGCCCCAAGTCCCTCCTGCGCAGCGGGGCCTGGAAGCCGGAGCAGTGGCTGCCGGCGGACGCCCAGCCGACCTCGGCCGAGGTGACGCTGGGCCAGTTGCGGATGCCGGAGCTGACGATCGCCGACATCGAGCAGGCGGAGGCGGACTCACTGAAGTATCGGTACGAGTGACGGGCCGGTCCGCGAGGTCCACCTGCCGGGGCTCATGGCTCACGACTCTCCCGCACCCGGGTCCGAAGACCGGTCCGGCTCCGCGCGTCGCCGGAGCAGGACCTCGCGGAGCAGGGCCGCCGCGAGCAACACCGCGAGGAGGACGAGGGTGCACAACAGGCTGACCCCGCCGCCCTGGTGGAGCAGCAGCCCGACGATGACGGCGATCGCGGCGAGCACGGCCCAGTTGGCGTAGGGGTAGCCCCACGACCGCACCGTGAGGGAGGCCGCCGCCTGCCCGGGGGCCATGAGGCGGCGCATGCGTAGCTGGGTGCAGGCGATCATCGCCCACACCGCCAGGACGACGCCTCCGATCGCGTCCGCCAGATAGAGGAAGACCGAGTCGGGCCAGAACACGTTGAGCAGGACGGAGACGTAGCCGACCAGCACGGAGCACAGGATCGCGGCGCGCGGGACCTGCCGGCCGCTGAGGCGGGCAAGCTGCCTGGGTGCCTCGCCGCGCAGGGCGAGCGAGTGCAGGAGGCGGGAGGCGCCGTACAGGTTGGCGTTGAGGGCCGACAGCAGGGCGACCAGGACCACGACCGTCATCACCTGCCCGGCGGAGCGGACGCCGATGCGGTCGAGGACCGCGACGTACGGGCTGTCGCCGATGCCGGAGGAGTTCCAGGGCAGGAGCATGACCACCACGGTGATGGAGCCGACGTAGAACAGCAGGATGCGCCAGGCGGTGCTGGAGACGGCCCGGCCGATCGCCCGCGACGGGTCGCCGGTCTCCGCGGCGGCGAGGGTCACCAGTTCCATGCCGCCGAAGGAGAACACCACGGCGAGCAGCCCGTTGAGGACGCCGCCCCAGCCGCGCGGCAGGAGGCCGCCGTGACCGGAGAGGGTGTCCGAGAGGCTCGCGGAGGAGGGGTCGGGCAGCCAGCCGAACACCGCCGCCAGCCCCAGCGCCACGAAGCCGATGATGGCGACCACCTTGATCAGCGCGAACCAGAACTCCAGTTCCCCGTAGGTGCCGACCGCGGCCAGGTTGGTCAGCGTGAAGACGGTCACCAGGGCCAGCACCCACACCCAGGGCGCCACCGCGTGGACCCAGCCGTGCAGGATCGCCGCGGCGGCGGTCGCCTCGATGGCGAGGACGACCACCAGCATCACCCAGTACATCCAGCCGAGGGTGAAGCCGGCCCAGCGGCCGAGAGCCTTCTCGGCGTGGACGGAGAACGAGCCGTTGGCGGGGTAGAGGGCGACCATCTCGCCGAGCATCCGCATGACGGCCATGGCCAGGGCCCCGGCCCCGAGATAGGAGACGAGGATCCCGGGACCGGCGAGCGCGACACCCGCCCCGGAGCCGACGAAGAGCCCGGCGCCGATGACACCGCCGAGGCCGATCATGCTCAGATGCCGGCTGCGCAGGCGCCGCGGGAGGCCGTTGACCAGGGCGTCGTCGTCCGAGGTCACCAGGGCGAGGGGGCGGGCGGGGAGCGTGGGCGGCACGGGCTCGGGGCCCGTGCCGGGGATCTGCTGGGTCATCGGCTGCCGTCACCGCAGCCGGTGCATGAACGCGGCGGGCCGGCTGTCCACGAACGCCTCGAACCGGGCGCGGTCCTCGGGCGGCATCGTGACCGCGTAGTGCTGGTTGATCAGCTCCTTGCGGTGCGGGTCGTCCGCCGCGGGCAGTTCGTCGCACCGGTCGCGGGCGAACGGGCTCTGGAGGAAGTAGGTGAGTTCCTCCAGCCGGGCGAGCCCCGCCTCGGTGTAGCGGACGCCGCGGCCGGCCCGGTCGACCTCGATCAGGTCGAGGTCCAGCAGCGCGTTGAACGTCTTGCCGTAGATCTCGTCGAGGTCGACTCCGAACCGGGCCTCGATTTCGAGCAGATCCTCCGTCTTGACGTTGGCGAGACCGAAGATGACCTTGCGGCGGGCGCGTTCCGCCTGGTCGTAGACGCCCATGCGCCAGATCGCCGGCTCCCCGGCGTCGATGCGCCGCTGGTAGTCCTTCTCGTTGCAGAAGTTGAAGTACTGCGCGGCCCAGTCGTCGCCGTTGAGGTAGCCGAAGCCGGAGGCGCCGAAGCCGAGCAGGTTGACGCACTCGAACTTGTCCGACTGCTGGGCGGGCCGGACGCTCGGGTGGTGCAGATAGGAGATCGGGCCCTCGACGTAGCCGCGCTCGCGCAGCGTGTTCCGGGCGAACAGCCACATCCGGTCCCGCTCGCGGGCGTCGTGGAACACCTCCGGCTCGCGCCGGAACTGGGCGGAGATCGCGTCCGTCTCCCGCATGATCACCGGGAAGACGTTGACGACCTTGACCTCGTCGATGGCCATGAGCGTCTGGAGGGTGCGGTCCAGGCTTTCGTACGTCTCGTGCGGGAGTCCGGCCATCAGGGCGGTGATGAAGGAGGTGTGGCCCTCCTCGATGCAGATGTCGATCAGGCGCAGGTAGGCGTCGAGCGAGGAGCGGGGCCGCACGATGTAGTCGAGCGTCTGCTTGTTGCCGCTCTCCAGGTCGATGACCAGGTCGGTGAAGCCGAAGTCCCGCAGGATCCTGAGCTTCTCGCGCAGTTGACGCTCGTCGTAGTCCTGCGGGTAGATCTCGATCTTCACTTCCGCGTCGGACCGCAGGCTGAGGTGCTCGCGGACGTTGCCGAGGAGGGTCACCAGCCGCTGGTTGCTGATCAGTGACGGCGTCCCGCCGCCGATCTGGAGCGACCGGGCGTCCAGCGGCGCCCCGAGGATCCGGTGGTACAGGGCCATCTCCGCCTCTACCCGGCGCAGCGCCGCGTCCTCACGGTCGAGCAGGCTGCCGCTCCCGGTCGGCTTCTTGTAGAAGTGGCAGAAGGTGCACAGGTACTCGCAGTACGGGAAGTGGATGTACGTCTCGAAGGAGGAGCCCCGGAGCGTACTGACGGTCCGTTCGACCTCGGCGGCGGTGACCGGGGTCATCGCCCGGAGCGGGTAGTAGTGCGAGATGTAGTAGAAGCCGTGGAAGGTGCGGCGGATGCCGTGCTCCTCCAGGGACGTCAGCCGGTCGAGCAGGCCGTCGGTGCCGGCGATCCGCGCGTCGAGGTCCGCGTGGCGCGCCGGGACGACCGGGTGCGCGGGCCGGGGGGAGGGGAGGCCGGGGTTCAGTGGATCCGTCATGAGCTCATCCGTTTCGTCAGCGAACGTGATGGAGCGAGTACGGGGTCCCGTGCCGGGCCGGGCGGTCCGGGCAGGACGAACCAGCCGCCGAGGCGGGTCGGCGGGGAAAAAAGGGTGGGTGCGGACCGTGCCCGCGGCCGTCAGGGGTAGCGGAGCCCCATGGCCGCCTTGACACGGTCGTACGTGGCCGCGGCCTTGGCGCGGGCCCGGTCGCCGCCTTCGTGCAGCATCGCCATGACCTGGGCGGGGTCGTCCGCGTAGGCGCGGCGCCGGTCACGCACCGGGCCGAGGAACGTCTCGACGGCGTCGAGCACCGCGCGGCGCAGCGCGTCGTCGCTCAGCACACCGGAGCGGTAGCGCTCTTCCAGCGCGTCGACCTCGGCGGAGTCCGGATGGAACTCGCGGAGGTAGAGGAAGGGCGGGCTGACCGCGGGGTCGAACTCGCCGTCGGGCGTCCCGGTGAGCCGCGTCGCCATGCCGAGGATCTTCTCGCGCACGGTGTCCGGGGCGTCGGACAGATAGATCGCGTTGCCCAGGGACTTGCCCATCTTCGGGCGGCCGTCCGTGCCGGGCAGGCGGCCCATCGGCGGGACGACGGCCCGCGGGACGACGATCACCGGCCCGAAGCGCTCGTTGAACGCGCGGACGAGGTGCGCGGAGAACTCGACGAGCGGCACCTGGTCGGTCCCGACGGGGACCGAGTCCGCGTCGAAGGCGGTGATGTCGGCCACCTGGCTGACCGAGTAGGTGAACATCCCGGCCGGCGCGTCGTCGCCGAAGCCGCGCCGGGAGACCTCCTCGTTCTTGGTGGGGTTCTCCAGGATGTACGACGCGGACACCAGGTTCATGTACAGCGTGGTGAGCGCGGCCAGTTCGAGAACCGTGGACTGGATGAACGGTGTGCTCAGGCGGGGGTCGATCCCCGTCGCCAGGTAGTCCAGACCGACCTCGACGACGTTGCGCGCGATGGAACCGGGGTCGTCGATGTTGTCCGTCAACGCCAGGTGATCGGCGATCATGATGTACTGCTCGCCCTGGCCCTGACACGCGAGCCGGTTCCGGATCGAACCCACGTAGTGCCCCAGGTGCATGGGGCCGTTGGGACGGTCTCCGGTGAACAGGACGCGTGCCGATGATCTTTCGCCCGACCCCAACATGCGGCTCCCCCTGCCGTGTCGTGATGCATGGCGCTGCGTGATCCGTCATATGCAGCTAACGCACAATCAGACAAGCATTCCGCATGTTTCGCGTCAAGCCCTTCGGGAAGTGAACTCGCCCTGTATCAAGCACAGTTGGCGGGCGTCCCGCATGGTCCGCCCAAGGGCCCGTGTCATCGCCGCTCCTCACCGACGAGCCGCGGCTCCCGCCGCCGGTTGTCCGCCACCGCACCGGCCCGCCGCGAGCCCGGCGAACGCCCGCGCGCCTCGGCCTGAAGCGACGAGCCGCCGAGTCCGCTGCCACTTTGCCTAGTCTTTACCTGGTCGCCCATCGACTTCATTTGCCTGCGGCAACCAATTAAGCTTACGGTTGCCTCAGGCAACGAACTTGGAGGTGTGATGGCCGAGCAGGCGCAGTACGAGGAGCTGGCGCGTCAGCTCAGCGCCATCGGAGCCGTGAAGCGGGACATGGAGCGGATACTGCCGTCCGACTGTCCGGCGGGCTCGGCCGCTGTGCTGACGCTGCTCGGCCGCCACGGCGACATGCGCATGAGCCGGCTCGCGGAGCTGCTCGCCGTGGACCTGTCGGTCACCAGCCGTCATGTCGCGCAGGTCGCGGACCGCGGCTGGATCGAGCGCTCTTTCGACCCCGCGGACAAACGCTCCCGGATTCTGCACCTGACGGCACTCGGCCGGACCCAGCTCGACGAGCTGTCCCGGCGCGGTGCCGCGCTGCTGGCCGAGCGGCTGAACAACTGGTCCGACGACGACGTCAGCGGGCTCATCCACTCGATGGCGCGGCTGCGGGCGAGCTTCCGTGACTGCCGTTTCACCGGCCGGCCGACGCAGGCCGCAGCGGAATCCGCCGCTGACCGGACCACCCGTACACCCGCATAAGGAACGTAAGTAAAGGAAGCTGATGGCAACGACCACACCAGCTGGTGTGCGGGCTCACGCCAAGCGTGCGGGAGGCTCCCCCGGGAGCGCTCCGATGTCCCACCGGCAGATCATGGAGGCGCTCTCCGGGCTGATGCTCGGCATGTTCGTGGCGATCCTTTCGTCCACGATCGTTTCCAACGCACTGCCCAAGATCGTCGGCGACCTCGGCGGCGGCCAGTCCGCCTACACCTGGGTGGTCACGGCCTCGCTGCTGTCGATGACCGCGACGACCCCCCTGTGGGGCAAGCTCGCCGACCTGTACAGCAAGAAGGTGCTCGTCCAGATAGCGCTGGTCATCTTCGTCGTCGCGTCGATGACGGCCGGCCTCTCGCAGAACCCCGGCATGCTGATCGCCTGCCGCGTGGTCCAGGGCATCGGCACCGGCGGTCTGTCCGCGCTGGCGCAGATCGTCATGGCCGCGATGATCTCCCCGCGTGAGCGGGGCCGTTACTCCGGCTACCTGGGCGCCACGTTCGCCGTCGCGACCGTCGGCGGCCCGCTGCTCGGCGGTGTCATCACCGACACCTCCTGGCTGGGCTGGCGCTGGTGCTTCTACGTCGGCGTGCCGTTCGCTGTGATCGCACTGATCGTGCTGCAGAAGACCCTGCACCTGCCCGTCGTGAAGCGTCAGGTGAAGGTCGACTGGGCGGGCGCTTTCTTCATCTCCGCCGCGGTCTGCCTGCTGCTGGTCTGGGTCACCTTCGCCGGTGACAAGTACGACTGGATGTCGTGGCAGACGGCCGCGATGCTGGTCGGCGCGGTCGCGCTCGGCGCGCTGTTCGTGCTGGTGGAGGCCAGGGCCAGCGAGCCGATCATCCCGCTGCGGCTGTTCCGCAACCGCACCATCACCCTGTCGTCGCTCGCCTCGCTCTTCGTCGGCGTCGCGATGTTCAGCGGCACCGTCTTCTTCGCCCAGTACTTCCAGCTTGCCCGGGACAAGACCCCGACGATGTCCGGCGTCCTGACGATCCCGATGATCGGTGGTCTCTTCGTCTCCTCCACCGTCTCCGGCCAGATCATCACCCGTACCGGTCGCTGGAAGGGGTGGCTGGTCACCGGTGGCGTGCTGGTGACGGCCGGTCTGGGTCTGCTGGGCACCATCCGGTACGACACGGACTACTGGAAGATGGCCATCTTCATGGCGCTACTGGGTCTCGGCATCGGCATGATGATGCAGAACCTGGTGCTCTGCACGCAGAACCAGGTGGCCCCGAGCGACCTGGGCTCCGCCAGCTCCACGGTCACCTTCTTCCGCTCCCTGGGCGGTGCGATCGGCGTCTCCGCGCTCGGCGCGGTGATGGCCAACCGGATCACCCACTACGTCAAGGACGGCCTCGCCGGCCTCGGCCCCAAGTACGCGCACCTCGCCTCCGGTTCGGGCTCCGGCGACTCCATCCCGGACATGGACAAGCTGCCCGCGCCGCTGCGCACGGTCATGGAGACCGCCTACGGGCACGGCATCGCGGACGTCTTCCTGATCGCGGCGTGCATGGCGTTCCTCGCCTTCGTGATCACGCTGTTCATCAAGGAGGTCCCGCTGAAGACCAAGGGCGCGCTGGCGCAGGACGCGTCGCCCGGGTCGGAGCAGGCCGAGGCACCGGCCACGGCCGCCGCCGAGGCTCCCGCCCCCGGGGAGGAGAACGTCCCGAGCCGGGTGGCGGCGACCACCGGGACCGCTCTCGAGGGCTCGGCCCCGCGGAATCCCGCGGCCGTCGCGGCGGTGGCCGCGTCCGGCGAGTCCGCGCCGATCGGCGGGGTTCCGGTGCGCGGCTTCGTCCGGGGCGCCGAGAGCGCGCCGGTGCCTCAGGTCGCGGTCACGCTGATCTCGCTGGCCGGCCGCCAGCTGGGCCGGTCGGTCTCGCAGGCCGACGGTGCCTACGCGGTGGACGCGCCGGGTGCCGGCTCCTATGTCCTGATCGCCTCGGCGGACGGCTTTCAGCCGCAGGCGTCCACGATCGTCGTCGACGGTGAGCCGGTGGCGTACGACATCCTGCTCAGCGGCACCAGCGGGCTGACCGGTGTGGTGCGGTCCGTGGAGAACGGGCTGCCGGTGAAGGACGCCATGGTGATCGTCACCGATGTGCGCGGCGACCTGCTGGCCACCGGAACCACCGGTGAGCCGGGCGATTTCTCCTTCGCCGAGCTGGTGCCGGGTGCGGTGACCGTCGCGGTCAGCGCCACCGGGTACCGCCCGCGGGCGCTGCCCGTCGAGGTGGGCGGCATCGGGGTCACCCGCGTCGAGATCGACCTCGACTCCGGCGCGCAGCTCCAGGGTGTCGTCCGCGCCCCGCACGGGCCCCTCACGGACGCCCGCGTGACCTTGGTGGACGCGGCGGGCAACGTGGTCGGCACGGCCACCACCGGCACGGACGGGGCGTACGCCTTCACGGACCTGAGCACCGGTGAGTACACCGTCATCGCGACGGGCTACCCGCCGGTGGCGACGGCCCTGAGCGTGGTCGGCGACGGTGTCGACGACCACGACATCGAACTCGCCCACCCCGGCGAGTAAACCGAATCCGGCCCGTGGCGGGGCGTGCTCCGAGTGGAGACGCGTCCCGCCGCGGGCCGGCTTCTCGTGAAGTGAACTCGCCGGGCGTCCCGCACGGTTCGTGGCGCGACGCGTCAGCCGGCCGGGTGCGGTGCGCATTCTTCGGCCACCCACTTCAGGTACGCCTCGGAACCCCCGGTCACCGGCAGCGTGATCCACTCGGGGACCTCGTAGCCGTGCCGCTCGGCGACCCAGGCCGCCAGTTCCGGCAGCCGGTCGGTGGTCGTCTTGTACGAGATCCGCCACTCCCGGGCGGTCTCGACGGTCCCCTTCCAGCGGTACACCGCGGTGAACGGCGGGTCGATGTGGGCGCAGGCCGCCAGCCGGTCCTCCACCGCGCCGCGCGCGAGGGCCTGCGCCTGCTCCTCGTCGTCGACGGTCGTCTGCGCGATCACGATCTCGGTCATGCGACTGCCCTTCCAGGCCGGGTGCGGGGGCGTACGACCCTATCCACCGGCGATCCGCTCGCGCGCCCCCGCCGACCGGCCATCCGGCCGGGTCAGGAGCCGTACAGCTCGGTCATCGCGGTGATCTTGCCGTCGCCGCCCACGGCCACGTCGAAGTAGTTCTGGCCGTAGCAGTCGCTGGTGTCGGCCTTGGCCGTGTCGGTGTCCTGCGCCGTGCCGTTGACGCAGACGCGGATGTGCTGGAGGCCGCCCTGGGCGGCGGTCGTCCTCCCCGACCCCTTCTCCTTCATGTGGAGGATCGTGATCGGGGTGTCGCCGGACTCGACGACGTACGCGTGCTCCTTCCCGTTCGCCTGGTAGAAGGCGCCCTCGTCGGAGTTGCAGCGCTGCGTGGCGTCCTTGGTGGTGAGCGTGTTCATGGCGCCGGAGACGCTTTCGACCAGGACGTACTTGTGGCCTGGGGCGAGGGTCGGGCAGCCCCCCTTGGCGCCGGGGCTCGCCGAGGCGGCCGGCACGGCGCTGTCGGCGGCGCCGGTGTCGTCCGGCTCGCAGGCGGTCAGGGTGAGCGCGGCACAGCCCAGCACGGCGATGACCAGGGCGTGACGAAGAGACGGCATGTTTCCCCCGAGATGAACGCAGCCGGGCACGGACGGCCCGGGCGATGGCAGACAAAGCGGGCCCAAGATCGACCCGAGCCAGCACTATATAGGCATGATCATGACGAGTCGGAGCCGGACTCGCCGTGTTCCGGGGGCAGTTGACGACCCTGCCGTCGGCGGGAACCCGACCCTGGACGGATGCGCCCCCGGCCGCCACGACCGTCGAGGCGCCGCGCTCCGCTGCCGGACGGGTGACCGCTCCTGGCGAGTCCAGGGTGGCGCCATCCCGCGAACCGTTACTCTCCGCTGTCGAATGATCGCATTTCGCGAATGTCGCACTGCTGGTCGACAGGCTGAGGAGACCTGACCTGAGATGAAGAACCGACCACGCCTCGCCGCCCTCCTGGCGGGGTGTCTCACCGCACTGGCCGTGACGGTGGGGGCCGCGCCCCCGGCCGCCGCGGCGACCGTCATCCAGGTCGCGCCCAACGGCACCGACACGGCGGGGTGCGGCACCGTGGCCGCGCCCTGCGCGTCGATCCCGTTCGCCTACGACGAAGCGGCGCCGGGTGACACGATCAGGATCGAGGCCGGCACCTACGTGATGACCACCCCCCTGGTCATCACCAAGCCCGACCTGCACTTCGAGGGGGCGAAAGCGGGTGTGGACGCCCGTACCCGTACGCCCGGCGGCCCCGGTGAAACGGTGATCACGACGCCCGCCGGCTCCCAGCTCCGCCTGGACACGTGGATCGTCCGGGCCGACGGAGTGTCGATCGACGGCTTCACCTTCACCGGCAACGCCGGTGGCGCGGGAGTCTCCACCAGCGAGAACTTCAGCGGTTACGTCGTCCAGAACGACATCTTCACCGACAACATCAAGGGATTCGCCCCCTCGTCCAACGGCGCGATTCCCTCGGTCTTCCGGCAGAACTACTACGTCGACAACAACAACGCCACGCTCACTCCCGGTGCCCAGGGCAACGGCGTCTTCACCTACCGGCCGCTGGCCAACGCCGTGTTCGAGGACAGCAGGTTCCAGGGCAACCAGAACTCGCCGCTCAACATCTCCGGCGGTGAGGTGGCCGGCGGGACGCACGACATCACCATCCGCCGCAACGAGATGCCCGGCGAGTTCCCCGTCGTCCTCGTCGCGCTCTCACGGGTCGTCATCACGCAGAACAGCATGGTCGGCGGCTTCAGCGGTGTTCAGGTGTCCGGCGCCTGCCATGACATCGAGATCACCCAGAACACGATCACGGACAAGACCCACGGCGCGGTCCTGCTCTTCGCCGGATTCGCGGCGTTCACGAACACCGGTATCACCGTGGCGGACAACACCTTCGAGCGGACCGCGTCGGTCGCCGGCCGCTACGCCCTGGAGGTCTCCCGGACCAGCGGCCTGACGGTGCGCCACAACCGCATCGCCGACACCGGCCAGGACGCCATCGGCTTCACCACGCGCGGCCAGGCCGTGCCCAGCTCCGACGCGACGATCACCCGGAACACCATCATCAGGTCGGGCGGGTCGGGCATCGTCGTCCAGGACGGCGCCTACACCGGCACGATGACGGTCCACAACAACCGGATCGTCGACAGCGGCTCCGGCAACGGCGTGGTCGACAACGACGCCGCCGCGCACATCGACGCGATCCACAACTGGTGGGGCTGCAACCAGATGCCGGACGGCGCCGGGTGCGACCACCTGGCCGGTACCGCGGTCGGGGAGATCGCCTTCCGGCCCTGGCTGGTCCTGACGATCCACTCCGTGCCCGCGGACATCGCGGCCGGGCAGGAGGCTCAGATCACCGCCGGCCTGAACCACGACTCCGACGGCAATCTCGTGCCCGGTCCGTTCTTCGACCCGGTGCTGACGACCTTCAGCACGAACGTCGGCACGGTGACCCCCAACCCCGTGCTGACCGACGCGGCGCTGAACGCCACCACGACCTGGCCCGCAGGCCAGCCCCGGCCCCAGGAGATCTGCGCCACGATCGACAACCAGACGGTCTGCCTGAACTTCCCGCCCGCGACCGAGACCGGCTCCATCATCGTGAAGGTCGTCACCGAGAAGTCGAAGACCCCCGTCAAGGGCGTCGAGGTGAAGGTCGTCGACGCCGGCGGCCAGACCGTGGGCACCTGCACCACCGACGCCGCCGGCACCTGCGACGTCCAGAACCTCCAGCCGGGCACGTACCGCGTCTGTGTCGTCAGCGTCCCTCACGGCGCCCACCGGCCCGGGAAACCCTGCACCGGCCCGGTGACCGTCGTCGCCGACGAGGAGACGACGGTGGTCATCACCCTCCCGAAGTGCGAGCACCAGAAGCCCGAGCACCAGAAGCCCGAGCACCAGAAGCCCGCGTACGGGAAGCCGGCGTACGGGAAGCCGGGGTACGGGAAGTCCGTGTAGGGGAGTCCGCCGTCTTCGCCGGGACGGCGCGGTGGGCGCGTTCGATGCTCTGGCCCCAGTAGGTTCCCGCGACCATGAGTACGGCGCCCAGGGAGGCCCAGAGGGTGAACCGTTCGCCGCCGAGGCCGATCCCGGTGGCGACGGCCCAGATCGGCTCGGTGCCCAGGAGCAGGCTGGCCCGGCTGGCGGAGGTGCCCTGCACCGCCCAGGTCTGGGCGAGGAAGGCGAACACACTGCAGAACAGGGCGAGATAGCCGAGCTGGGCCCAGGTGGCGGCACCGCTGTGGGCCAGGTCGGTCAGGTGGGTGGCGGCGGCCGGCAGGAACAGGACCGTGCCGACGACCGTCTGGACGTTCGTGAGGCGCATCGGGTCCATACGGCGACCTGCCGTGAGCCGCCCGACGAGCGCGACGTGACCGGCCCGGACCACGGCGGCGGCCAGCATCAGCACGTCCCCGAGCCGCGGCGCGTGCAGCCCGGTGCCGGCGGTGAGCAGCCCGACGGCCACCACGCAGAGGCCGGCGGCGAGGAAGAAGGCGCGGGGCAGCCGACGGCCGCCGACGCGGTCCAGCAGCGGCGTCAGCACGATGGTCAGGCTGATGATCAGCCCGGCGTTCGCGGCGCTGGTGTGCGCCACCCCGTAGGTCTCCAGCACGAGCACGGCCGCCTGGGTGACTCCCAGCAGCGACCCGACGCGGAACTCCGCCCGGCTCCAGGGGCGTTCCGGGCGGCGGACGGCGGCCAGCGCTCCGCAGGCGAGCGCGGATATCGCGTACCGCGCGAAGAGCACCGCGGTGACCGGGAGCACGGCGGTGGCCGTCTTGGCCGCGAGATAGCTGGAACCCCAGACCAGCGCGACCAGCAGAAGTACCGCATCGGTACGGCGGGCGACGTTCATGCCCCCACGCTGCCTCACCAGCACGTTGAAGGCCAGGACCACTTTCTACAACGAACATGTAGTGGCCCTACATCGTCGGCCCCTACACTGCCGAGGTGGACGAACGGCAGCTACGGATCCTGCGCGCACTGGGAGACCTGGGCAGCGTCAGCGCCGTCGCCGAGGCGCTGCACGTGACGCCCTCCGCGGTCTCGCAGCAACTGCGGCTGCTCCAGCGCTCGATCCCCGTCCCGCTCACCGAACGCGCCGGCCGCCGGGTCGTGCTGACCGACGCCGGGCACGCCCTGGCCGCGGCGGCCGTCGAGGTGGAGCACGCCATGGCACGGGCCCGGCAGGCCGTCACCGAATTCGCCGGGCAGCCCGACGGTGACGTGTCGGTGGCGGCGTTCCACAGCGCGGCCTCGGCGTTCTTCCCGCTCCTGCTGCGCGGCCTCGCCGGCCCGCGGAGCCCGCGTCTGGCGCTCGCCGACGAGGACGTCGCGCAGGACCGGTTCCCCGCCCTCACCCGCGACCACGACCTGGTGCTCGCCCATCGCCTGGAGCACGCCCCGCCGTGGCCGCGCACCGTGACCTCGGCCACGCTGCTGCGCGAGCCCCTCGACGTGGCCCTGCCGGCCGGCCATCCGCTGGCCGCCGAGCCGGTGCTGTCCCCCCGGGACGTGGCGGACCAGCCGTGGATCACGGTCCACGAGGGCTTCCCGCTGATGGCCACCATCGAGGCCATCGCCGTCTTCGCCGACCGCCGGCTCGACATCGTCCACCGGATCAACGACTTCACGGTGGCCGCCGAGATCGTGTCCGCGGGCGGCGGCCTCGCGCTGATGCCCCGCTGGACCGCCCCCGCGCACCCCGACGTCGTCCTCAGACCGCTGAGCGGAGTGCGTGCCCGCCGCCACATCGACGTGCTCCACCGGCCCGAGCGCACCACCCGAAGGGCCGTCCGGACGGTCCTCGCCGAACTGCACGGCGCCGCCGCCCGGATCCAGGACCGGGACACCCGGCACACCGCCCGGTGATCGCCCGCGCGATCACCGCGTGGGGCCGGCCGGGCTTCTGCGCACCCGCCACAGCCACCCGCAACCGGCCAACGGGAGTGCGAGCAGCAGCACGTTGACGACGATGAGTGCGGCCGTGCCGAGGCCCGAGGCGTGCACGGCGGTCACGGCGACGACGGCGGGGAGGACGAACACGACCAGCGCGCCGAGGTCCTTGTGCGTGCCCGTCCACCAGCCGCTGGTGCAGAGCATGACGACGCCGACGAGGCGGACCACCGCCGCCGCCAGGGCCGAACCGCCGTGGTTGAGCAGCTCGTTGACGAGCGCGACGGGTATCGACAGGGCGAGCGTCACCAGCGGGGTGACGGGGCTGTGCGGCCATCCCCTGCGCACGGGTTCGTCCGCGGTCCCGGCAGCGGAACCGGCGGCCCCCCGCCGCCGGTGCCGCGGGAACCGGTCCGGTACCACGAACGCGAAGGGGGCGCGGGGTCCGTCCGGACCCCGCGCCCCCTCGGGCTTGGCTCAGCTCAGTTCAGCTCAGCGGCAGCGTTCAGTGCTGCTTCGTCCACGACGTGACGTAGCCGTCCGCCGGCGAACCGACGCCCGTCACGTTGTCGTAGCCCTTGGTCGCGGACAGCGAGCTGTCCTTGCCCAGGCTGCGGACGGAGTAGAGCAGGCCGTCGGTGTCGTCCACGCTGTTGGCGTAGTCGACACGGACGACGGCCAGGCCCTTGCCCGTCGGGTTGTCCGTGACGTCGTGGAAGACGCCCGTCTTGCCGTACTTGGCGTAGATCGACGGGTTGGCGAAACCGATCGCCTGGCCGCCGCGCGCCTGCTGGGCGAGAGCCTGGACACCCGCGATGGTCGGCGCGGCCAGCGAGGTGCCGCCGATGCGGTACTCGCTGTACTGCTGGGACCCGTCGGGGAAGGTCTGGGTCTGGCCCACCAGGAAGCCGGTGTTCGGGTCGGCGATGGCCGCGATGTCCGGGACGACGCGGTTGCCGGAGGCGTTGTTCTGCTTGGCGAGTGCGTCCGGGACGACGCCCTTCTGGTAGTACGGCTCGGCGACCGTGCTGCTGGTGCCGCCGCCCGCGCCCGAGGTGAAGGCGCCGGGGAAGCCGGCCCAGCTCTTGCCGTCGGCCGACAGGGTCGCCTTCTCGGTGCCCCAGCCGGTCTCCCACAGGTACTTGTCGCCCTTGCCGACCGCGAGGGAGGTGCCGCCGACGGCGGTCACCCAGGCGGAGTTGGCCGGGGTGTCGACCTGCTTGGTGCCGGTGTTGGCGACCTGGTCGCCGTCGTCACCGGAGGAGAAGTAGAAGCCGATGCCCTGCACCGCGCCCAGCTGGAAGACCTGGTCGTAGGCGGCCGCGAGGTCCGGCGTCTGGTTGGCCTCGATGTCGCCCCACGAGTTGGAGACGATGTCGGCCAGGTGGTTGTCGACGACCTTGCTCAGCGAGTCGAGCAGGTCGTCGTCGTAGCAGGAGCCCGCACCGACGTAGGTGACGTCGGCGTCCGGCGCGACCGCGTGCACGGCCTCGACGTCGAGGGTCTCCTCGCCGTACCAGCCGGAGGCACCGCACTCGTCGGTCTTGGTGTAGTTGGACGGCAGCACCTGACGGAGCTGACCGCTCTTCCACGCCTGGTCGCCGTTCTTCGCCGCGTACTCGGCGGCGTCCTTGGCGATGGTCGGCGAGGCGTAGGCGTCGGTGATGGCGACGCGGACGCCCTTGCCGGTGTACGCGCCGGCGCCGTAGGCCGCGCGGAGCTGCTTGCCGGTGTAACCCTTGACGGCGTACGGCAGCTTCTGGCCGTACGCCTCCGGCAGCGTGCTCGCGGTGTTCGAGCCGTAGTACGAGGAGAACGGACCGGCGTTCTTGAACACGGCGTCCGGCGGCGGCAGCTGGTCGTCGTGGTTCGCCTTGTGCGGAGCGCTGTCCAGACCGGTGACGGTCAGGATGGTGCCCTTGAGGCGCGCCGGGACGGAGGCCGTCTGCGCCGGGGCGCGGTAGGTCTTCGAGCCCTTGGCGAAGTTGTGCAGCTGGGTGCCGAAGGCCTTCTCGACGGAGGCCACGTCACCGGAGACGGCGACGTAGTGCGGGGTGACCTCGGTGACCTTCAGACCGACCGACGTCAGCCAGGTCTTGACGGCGGTGACCTGGGCCTTGGTGGCGCCGAAGCGGACCTGGGCCTGCTTGGGAGTCAGGTACTTGCCGTACAGGGGCGAGCTGGGGTCGGACACGGCCTTCGCGTAGGCCGCGAGGGCCGACGCGTTCTTGCCGGCCAGGTAGACCCGGGCCTTGACCTGGGCGCCGTTGTTGGTGGCGCCCTTGTCCGCCTTGGCCGTGGCCCACAGCGGCTTGGTGCCCTTCAGAGCGTTACGGGCGGGGCTGTCCGCGGCGTGGGCCGCGGGTATGCCCAGCGCCAGCGCGCCGGCGATCATGGGCAGCGCGGCTGCCATGCTCACGGCGCGCGTCTTGGCGCGGTTGGATCTCATAGAACCCCCTGCGATGCGATGCGCATGCACGTAGTAGGTAGGTACATCGCGGTTCCGGGCCGGCCGGCGGCGGTGGTGAACGGCCGGCGAATGGATCACACGATGGGGGCCACTCTGACTGATGAACCGTTCATGCCAGGTAAACGGAATAGTCAAGAGAAGCCCAAGTAACCTTCTACCAGGGGGATTTGGGCCATTTTTCCTTACGGCTGTGTTACGAAGTGAGTTGTGCCCTGGTCAGGAGAGCGGTTTGGCTCCGCGCTCCTTGAGCATTCCGGCCATCACCTGAAGCTCCGACTGCTGGGCGTCGACCATGCCCTGGGCCAGCCGTTTCTCCACGCCGACCGTGCACTTGGCGACACAGCCCTCGGCCATGTGGATGCCGCCCTTGTGATGGTTCGTCATCAGCTGCAGATAGAAGACCTCGGCCTGCTTCCCGCTGAGCGTCTGAAGCTTCTTCAACTGCGTGTTGGTGGCCATACCGGGCATCAGCGAGCCGTCCTTGGCCGAGACTATGTCGCCCATGCCCATCCAGGTCATCGGCGGGTCCGCCGACACCTTCGGCAGCCCCCACAGGTCCAGCCAGCCCAGCAGCATCCCGCGCTGGTTGGCCTGCGTCTGCGCGATGTCGTAGGCGAGCCGCCGTACGTCCTCGTCCTTCGTGCGGTCGCGCACGATGTACGACATCTCGACCGCCTGCTGGTGGTGCACGGCCATGTCCCGCGCGAAGCCCGCGTCCGCCGAGTCCGCGCTCGGCGTCCCGGGCGCCGCCCGGCCGTCGCCGGAGTCGGCGACCGCGTAGGTGACGGCACCGGCCGCGACGAGCGCCGCCGCCGCGGCCCCCGCCGCCCAGCCGATGGCGCGCCGGCTCACTTCATCACTCCACCGGTGCAGGAGGCACCCGGCTCGGGCGTCTGCGAGCCCTGGACGAAGGCCGCGAAGAACTTGTTCACCTCGGGATCGTTCGCGCTCTTCACGGCCACCTGGTGGCCCCACGCCGACAGCATCAGCGGCGCGGCCTGGTTCTCGTACGGGCTCATCAGCGAGTACGGCGTCTTCTTCACCTTCGCCGCGAGCGCCTGCACGTCGGCCTTGCTCGCCTTGGCGGTGTACGTCACCCACACCGCGCCGTGCTCCAGCGAGTGCACCGCGTTCTCGTCGTGCAGCTGCTGGGTGTAGACGTCGCCGTTGCAGTCGGCCCAGACCGGGTTGTGGTTGCCGCCGACCGGGGGGTGCATCGGGTACGACACCGGGGTCGTCACGTGCGTCCGCGACAGCGTGCCGCTCCAGGTGCGCACGCCGTCCTTCCCGGTGGTGAAGTGCCCGGAGTCCCCGGAGCTCTTGCTGTCGGCGTTCTTGCCGTTGTCGCTGCTCGCCGTCGTGTCCTTCTTGTCGGACTGGGAGTTCACGAGGACGACACCGCCGACGACGAGCCCGGCGACGACCACCACGGACGCGGCGATGACGAGCACCCGGTTCCGGCGCTCGCGGGAGCGCTCGGCGCGCCGCATCTCCTCGATGCGCGCCTTGCGGTCCTTGCTGTTGCTTTTGTTGGCGGAGCCCATGAGGCGATGTCCTTCTGGGGGAGAGGGGGCGGACAGGGGGTGGGGCCCGCTGATCGTAATGGCGGAGTGGGCGCCTGCCGTAGAGCGCACGCGGCGGAAACAGAAAATTGCATCCCAGATGCATATTATTTACGCTCGCCGATATGCGGCTGCTGCGTTCCACCGACCTCGCGCTGCGCATCCTGATGCGCCTCGCCGTCGCCACCGACGAGAAGCCCGCGACCCGCAAGGTCGCGGGTGACATGGACGTGCCCTACACGCACGCCGCGAAGGTCGTCGCCGAACTCCAGCACATGGGCCTGGTCGACGCCCGCCGCGGTCGCGGCGGCGGCCTGGCGCTCACCGAACGCGGCCGCGCGGCGTCCGTCGGCGCGGTCGTCCGCTTCTTCGAGGGCCACGACGAGGTGGTGGAGTGCGAGGGCGCCACCCCCTGCCCGCTGCGCTCGGACTGCCGCCTGCGCGGCGCCCTGCGCCGGGCCCAGGAGGCGTTCTACGCGTCCCTGGACCCGATCACCCTGGACCAGCTCGTCACGGACCCCACCGGCCCGGTCCTGCTGGGCATCTCGCTGGGCCCGTCCGGCCCCCGCCTCTCCTGAACAGCTCGAAGGGCCGCTCACCGAACTCCGGTGAGCGGCCCTTCGCAGGGGTCACGGCATCAGGCGGCGAGCCACAGGTCCGGCCCGAAGACCTCGTAGTGGATGTCGGCGGGCGACACGCCCTTCTCGATCAGCTGCGTGCGCACGGCGCGCATGAACGGCAGCGGACCGCAGAGGTAGGCGCGGGTGCCGGGCGCGATGTCGATCCCGGACAGGTCGACCAGGCCGGTGTGGGTGCCGGGCTCGGCGTCGTGCTCGTAGAAGAAGTGGACGGCCGAGTCCGCGAGCTTGTCCGCGTAGGCATGGTGGTCGGTGCGCAGGGCGTGGTCCGCGGGGGAGCGGTCGCCGTGCACGGCGGTGACCGGCGCGGCGTACCCGTCGGCCGCGAGCGAGGCCAGCATGGCGATCATCGGGGTCACGCCGATGCCCGCGGAGGCGAGCAGCAGGGGCCGCCCGGCGGCGCCGTCGATCACCAGGTCGCCGTACGGCTCCGAGAGCTGGAGCACGTCACCCACCCGCACCTGGGCGTGCAGGTGGTTGGAGACCTCGCCCTCCGGCGTCGTGCCGCCGTGCACCCGCTTGACGCTGAACTGCCGCACGTCCTCGCCCGGCGCCCCGGACAGGCTGTACTGGCGTATCTGGCGGGCGCCATCGGCCAGCTTCACGCCCACGGAGACGTACTGGCCGGCGCGGAAGCCGCGCACGGGGCCGCCGTCGACGGGCCGCACCCGGAAGGAGACGACGTCGGCCGTCTCCTCCTCGCGCCCCACGACCTCCCAGTCGCGGAACTCCTGGCTGCCGCTCTCCTCGTAGAGGCGCTTCTCGATGGCGATGAGGGCGTTGGCCATCAGCCAGTAGACCTCGGTCCAGGCGGCGGCGACCTCGGGGGTGACGGCCTCGCCGAGGACCTCGGCGATGGCGGCGAAGAGGTGCTCGTGGACGATCGGGTACTGCTCCGGCACGACGCCCAGCGAGGCGTGCTTGTGGGCGATGCGGTTCAGCATCGCGTCCGGCCGCTGGTCCGGGTGCTCGATCAGGTAACCGGCGAACGCGGCGATGGAGCCCGCGAGGGCCGACTTCTGGGCGCCGGAGGCATGGTTGCCCCGGTTGAACAGGTCGCGCAGCAGCGCCGGGTGGGCGGTGAAGAGCTTCGAGTAGAAGAGTTCGGTGATCTCTTCGATCGCCGCGCCCACGGCGGGGAGGGTGGCGCGGACGGTGGCAGCGGACTGCTCGGACAGCATCGCGGACTCCTTGCGATCTCGACTGATCGAACGCTATTTAAACTTGCATCTAAGATGCAAATTTAGGAGACGTGTTCTGCCTCACGTCCCCGTACGGCCCGGCCGTTACGGATGCCGCCGCCGACAGGCAAGATGGGCGGCAGGGCAGTACACCTGCCGTAGTGAGGCGTTCAGAAGATGGACGTCGGGGCGATCAAGGTCCGCAACACGCATGAAACGCGGTTGTGGTGGGATGCTCCTGACCAGCAAGGATGGGGAATCGGAAGATGGACAAGCAGCAGGAGTTCGTGCTCCGCACCCTGGAGGAGCGCGACATCCGGTTCGTACGCCTGTGGTTCACGGACGTGCTGGGCTTCCTCAAGTCCGTCGCCGTGGCCCCCGCCGAACTGGAGCAGGCCTTCGACGAGGGCATCGGATTCGACGGCTCCGCCATCGAGGGCTTCGCCCGCGTCTACGAGTCCGACATGATCGCCAAGCCGGACCCGTCCACCTTCCAGATGCTGCCGTGGCGCGCGGAGACCCCCGGCACGGCCCGGATGTTCTGCGACATCCTGATGCCGGACGGCTCCCCGTCCTTCGCCGACCCGCGCTACGTCCTCAAGCGCGCCCTGGCCCGCACCTCCGACCTGGGCTTCACCTTCTACACCCACCCCGAGATCGAGTTCTTCCTGCTGAAGGACCGACCGCTGGACGGCTCCCGCCCGACCCCGGCCGACAACTCGGGCTACTTCGACCACACGCCGACCAGCGTGGGCATGGACTTCCGCCGCCAGGCGATCACCATGCTGGAGTCGATGGGCATCTCGGTGGAGTTCTCCCACCACGAGGGCGCCCCGGGCCAGCAGGAGATCGACCTGCGCTACGCCGACGCCCTGTCGACGGCCGACAACATCATGACGTTCCGCCTGGTCATGAAGCAGGTCGCGCTCGAACAGGGGGTCCAGGCCACCTTCATGCCGAAGCCCTTCTCCGAGCACCCGGGCAGCGGCATGCACACCCACCTCTCCCTCTTCGAGGGCGACCGCAACGCGTTCTACGAGTCCGGCGCGGAGTACCAGCTTTCCAAGGTGGGCCGCTCCTTCATCGCGGGCCTGCTCCGGCACGCGGCGGAGACGTCCGCGGTCACCAACCAGTGGGTCAACTCCTACAAGCGCATCTGGGGCGGCTCCGAGCGCACGGCGGGCGCGGGCGGCGAGGCGCCGTCGTACATCTGCTGGGGCCACAACAACCGCAGCGCCCTGGTCCGCGTCCCTATGTACAAGCCCGGCAAGACCGGCTCGGCCCGCGTCGAGGTCCGCTCCCTGGACACCGGCGCCAACCCCTACCTGGCCTACGCCGTCCTGCTCGCCGCCGGCCTGAAGGGCATCGAGGAGGGCTACGAGCTTCCGCCGGGCGCCGAGGACGACGTCTGGGCCCTCTCGGACGCGGAGCGCCGCGCCATGGGCATCGAGCCCCTCCCGCAGAACCTGGGCGAGGCCCTGACCCTCATGGAACGCAGCGACCTGGTCGCCGAGACCCTGGGCGAACACGTCTTCGACTTCTTCCTGCGCAACAAGCAGGCCGAGTGGCACGAGTACCGCTCGGAGGTCACGGCGTTCGAGCTGAGGAAGAACCTGCCGGTGCTGTAACCGTCCCGGGGCCGGCGCCCGGAAACCGTCGGCCCCGCTCCCCGCGCCCTGGAAGAATCAGGCGCACGTCATCGACCTCGGGGGAGCGCCGTGCAGGACGCGACAGAACTGATCAAGGCCCTCAGCGGCTTGGCCTGGCCGCTCCTGGCGGGGTTCGTCCTGTGGCGCCTCTTCCCCCTGATCAAGGAGATAGCGCGCTCCAGGGGCTTCACGATCAAGGTCGGGGAGGCGGAGGTGACCGTCCAGGAGTACTCGGAGAACCTGATCCGGGCCACGGCCGAGATCCAGGGGCGGCTGGCGTCGGTCGGCGCGGCGGCGTCCCAAGGGGCCGGATCCCACACCCTGGACCGGGTCCTGTGGGTGGACGACCACCTGGAGAACAACGCCACCGAGGTCGCCCAACTCCGCGCGCTGGGCGTGGACGTCAAGCTGGCGAGGACGACGGAGGAGGCCCTGCGGACCCTCTCCCACGCCCCCCGCCCGTTCGACGCGATCATCTCGGACATGGGCCGCAAGGAGCTGGGCCGCACCAACCGCACCGCCGGCTTCGACCTGATCCGCCAGCTCCGGGCCAGGGACGACGACACCCCGGTCTTCATCTACGCGACCGCTCGCGCGGCCTCCCGGCGCGAGGAGATCACCGGGGCGGGCGGAACCGGCGTGGCCGCCTCCTCCACCGAACTCTTCCAACTCCTGCGTGCGGTGGGCGAGTTCCCGGCCCAGCGAGCCTGAACCGGGAACGCGTCACCGTCCCGTCAGGAGGCCCAGATCCCGCTGACGTCCTTACCCGCGGCGGCGCTGCCCGCGTGCGTGCTCAGCCCCTGGCTGTCCTCCAGGGTGCGCAGCACGTCGTAGTGGTTGTACGTGGTGGAGCTGGAGGACCCCGCGACCACGGACTGCCCGTAGAACAAGGTGGTGATCCGGTTCCCGTTCTTCGAGTCGTCCTCGTCGAAGGTGACGACGAGCAGGCTGTTGTGCGTCTTGGCCCAACTCGCGTACGCACCGAGGTTGTTCTTCAGCCAGGTGTCACCGGTGGACACCGAGCAGTCGTGCATGTCGCTGCACAGGTTCGGGATCACGAACGACAGCTGGGGCAGCGTCGAGTAGTCCGTCGGGAACTGCGCGAAGGTCTTCGCGCTCGACGTCGGCACGTTGCTGAACCCGAACCAGGGGTTGTGCTTGCGCGCGTACGTGCCACTGCTGCACGTGGTCGACCCCTGGCTGGGCAACGACTCGTTGTAACTGGCCCAGCTACGCCCGGCCGCGATCAGCTCGGACGCCAGATTCGGCGCGGACGAGAAGCCCGGCGTGTAACAGCTGTCGTCCGTGATGCCCTGCGTCGAGCCCGAGAACAGGGCGAAGTAGTTCGGCTGGCTCGGGTGCGTGATGGCGTACGACTGGGACAGATAGCCCCCTCCGGACTTCAGCGAGTTGAAGTACGGAGCGCTGGACGACCCGATGACCTGGCTGTCTGCATGGTTCTCGAAGACCACGACCACCACGTGATCCGGACGGGGCACGCCACCCGCGGCCTGCGCGGAAGCCCCACCGAGCCCGACGGCACCGAAGGCGGCGGCGGCCAGTACGGCGAAAGCACGGCGGTACAGGGAACTGCGCGACACATCGACCTCCGAGTCGAGGAAACGGCACCTGACCCCCTGATCATGCCCACGCCAATCAACCAACCGTCACCCCCTCCATGAAGACAGAATGAACTCCCCACCCACCCCCACTGCCGCCCGCCGCCCACCTCCAGACTGGCGACTACCCACGCGGAGACGCGGCCCGACGGCCGCTTTCCGCCCTCGGACCCGCGGTCACCGATGGCGGGGAGCGGTGCAGCGGGTGATGTCGGCCGCATGGGGCCTGCGGCCGCCGATGACGGGGAGAGGCGGGCACGGCAGGCGGTGTCCGTTTCCTGGGCCGGTTGCCGCTGACAGGAGGCGGCGGACGGTGCCGGCTCCCGTGACCCGCTGCCGCCGATGGCGGGGATGGGGGCGGCGGGTGGTGCCAAGCCCCCGGGCCTCAGGCGCTGACGGCGGGGATGGAGACGTGGCAGGCGATGTGCGCTTCCCGGGCCCGCTGCCGCCGATGCCGGGGAGGGGGCGTCGGGTGGTGTCGAGCCCTCCGGCCCCGGCCGGCGACGACGGGGACGGGGATCTGGCAGGCGATGTCGGCTCCCCGTGACCCGCTGCCGCCGATGGCCGGGACGGGAGGGGGATTGGTGGGCCCCGGCCCCCCGTGACCCGCGGTCGCCGACGGCGGGGAGGGGACACGGCGGGTGGTGTCCGCCCGCAGCGGACGGCGGAAACTCGTGGACCATCCAGCCGACGGTTCGCCGGACCGAGGACGGACACCACCCGCCGGGGCACCGACTCACCGCCTCCCCGACGCGCAACCCGAGCCACGACGGCGCTCAAGAGGCCGCCGCAGGCACCTCGGCGCGTGCCCGCCGCAGGCGCCCGCAGGCACCTCGGCGCGTGCCCGCCGCAGGCGCCCGCAGGCACCCCCCCGCGCGTGCCCGCCGCAAGGCGCCCGCCGGCACCCCCGCGCAAGCCCCCCGCACGCGCCCGCAGGCGCCCGCCCCGCACGCCCCCCCGCCCAAGCCCGCCGCAGGCGCCCGCACGCATCCCCATCCGACCCGGCACAGCCCGCCGCAGGCGACTACGCTCCCTCCAGGACCAGAGTGACCCGAGGGGAGCCCCACGACATGACGCCGGGCCGCAGAAGCAGCACCTTCACGCGCCTGCTCCGACACGGCTTCACCGACGCCACCGCCGCCGAGCGCCTCCTCGACACCCCCGAACTCGCCCCGGTCCGCGACGACCCCTTCCTCCTCGAAGCCCTGGGCGCCACCGCCGACCCCGACCTCGCCCTCCACGGCCTCGTCCGCCTCCTGGAAGCCCAGCCCGCCCCGAACTCCCACCGCGAACTCCTCGACACCCTCATCGCGGCCAAACCCCTGCGCGACCGCCTCCTGGGCGTCCTCGGCGCCTCCGCCGCCCTCACCGACCACCTCGCCCGCCACCCCGCCGACTGGCAGGCCCTGGTCACCTACGAACCCCACGACCTCCACCCCGGCGTCACGGAGTTCGAACGCGGCTTGGCGGGCGTCACCGACCCCGTCGAACTGCGCGTCGCCTACCGCCGCTGCCTCCTCTCCATCGCCGCGCGAGACGTCTGCGGCACCACGGACGTCGCCGAGACCGCCGCCGAACTCGCCGACCTCGCCACCGCCACCCTCCGCGCCGCCCTGGCCCTGGCGCAGGCGGAGGCCCCCGAGGACGCCGCCGCCTGCCGCCTCGCGGTGATCGGCATGGGCAAGTGCGGCGGCCACGAGCTGAACTACGTCTCGGACGTCGACGTGATCTTCGTAGCCGAAGTGACGGAGGGAACCGACGAGACCAAGGCCCTGAAGGCGGCCACGGCCCTCGCCTCCCGGCTGATGCGGATCTGCTCCGAGACCACCATCGAGGGCTCCATCTGGCCGGTCGACGCCAACCTCCGCCCCGAAGGCCGCAACGGCCCCCTCGTCCGCACCCTCTCCTCCCACCTCGCCTACTACCAGCGCTGGGCGAAGACCTGGGAGTTCCAGGCCCTCCTCAAGGCCCGCCCGGTCGCCGGCGACGAGGACCTCGGCCGGGCCTACCTGGACGCGCTGGACCCCCTCGTCTGGCAGGCGGCGGACCGCGACAACTTCGTGGCGGACGTCCAGAAGATGCGCCGCCGCGTCGTCGACAACATCCCCCCGGCCGAGGTCGAGCGCGAGCTGAAGCTCGGCCCCGGCGGCCTGCGGGACGTCGAGTTCGCCGTACAGCTCCTCCAGCTGGTCCACGGCCGCACCGACCCCACCCTGCGCAGCGGCACCACCCTGGACGCCCTCGGGGCACTCGCCGCCGGCGGCTACGTGGGCCGGGAGGACGCCGCCCGCCTGGACGAGGCGTACCGCTTCCTGCGGGCGATGGAACACCGCATCCAGCTCTACCGCCTGCGCCGCACCCACCTCGTCCCCACCGCCGAGGACGACCTCCGCCGCCTGGGCCGCTCGCTCGGCCTGCGCGTCAACCCCGTCACCGAGCTGAACCGGGAGTGGAAGCGGCACTCCACCGTCGTACGACGGCTGCACGAGAAGCTGTTCTACCGCCCGCTCCTGGACGCCGTCGCCCAGCTCGCCCCCGGCGAGGCCCGCCTGCGCCCCGAGGCCGCCCGGGAACGCCTGGTGGCGCTCGGCTACGCGGACCCGGCCGCGGCCCTGCGCCACCTGGAGGCGCTGGCCTCGGGAGTCACCCGCAAGGCGGCGATCCAGCGCACCCTCCTGCCCGTGCTCCTCGGCTGGTTCGCGGACTCCGCCGACCCCGACGCGGGGCTGCTGAACTTCCGCAAGGTCTCCGACGCCCTCGGCAAGACCCCCTGGTACCTGCGCCTGCTCCGCGACGAGGGCGCCGCCGCCGGAAACCTGGCCCGCGTCCTGTCGGCGGGCCGGCTCGCCCCGGACCTCCTCATGCGCGCCCCCGAGGCCGTCGCCCTCCTCGGCGACGGCGACGGCGCGGGCACCGGCCTCGCCCCCCGCGGCCGCGCGGCCCTCGAACAGGAGATCCTGGCCGCCGTGCGCCGCGCGGAGAACGCCGAGCAGGGCGTCACCGCCGCCCGCGGCGTCCGCCGCCGCGAACTCTTCCGTACCGCCGCGGCCGACATCGTCGGCTCGTACGGCACCGAGACCACCCCCGTGCAGGCCGACCAGGGCGCCCTGGTCGACCTCGTCGGTGGGGCCGTCTCCGACCTCACCGCGGCCACCCTCGCGGGCACCCTGCGCGCGGTGGTGCGGGCCGGCTGGGGCGACACCCTGCCCACCAGGTTCGCGATCATAGGGATGGGCCGTTTCGGCGGCCACGAACTGGGCTACGGCTCCGACGCGGACGTCCTGTTCGTACACGAACCGCGGGACGGCGTGGACGAGCACGAGGCCGCCGCGGCCGCCAACAAGGTCGTCGCCGAGATGCGCAGGCTGCTCCAGCTGCCCAGCGCCGACCCGCCGCTGCTGATCGACGCCGGCCTGCGCCCGGAGGGCAAGTCGGGCCCGCTGGTGCGCACGCTGAAGTCGTACGCGGCGTACTACAGCCGCTGGTCGCTCGTCTGGGAGTCCCAGGCGCTGCTGCGGGCGGAGCCGTTCGCGGGCGACGAGGACCTGGGCCGCCGCTTCGTCGAGCTGATCGACCCGCTGCGCTATCCGGCGCGGGGCCTGACCGAGGACGCGGTGCGCGAGATCCGCCGGCTGAAGGCCCGCATGGAGTCGGAGCGGCTGCCCCGCGGCGCCGACCCCCGCCTGCACACCAAGCTGGGCCCGGGCGGCCTCTCGGACGTGGAGTGGACGGTCCAGCTGCTCCAGCTCCGGCACGGCCACCAGATCCCCGGACTGCGCACGACCCGCACCCGGGCGGCACTGGCGGCCGCGCACGCGGCGGGCCTGCTGGGCGAGGAGGAGACGACGACCCTGGACGAGGCCTGGGTGCTGGCGACGCGGGTGCGCAACGCGGTGATGCTGGTGCGCGGCCGGGCGGGCGACACCTTCCCCACCCAGCCCCGCGAACTCGCGGCGGTCGGCCGCTACCTGGGCTACGGCGAGGGCCACGCCGGCGACATGCTGGACGCGTACGGCCGTACGACCCGCAAGGCGCGCGCCGTCATGGAGGAACTCTTCTACGGCGACGCCTCGTAGCCGGCCTCCACGCCCCACGCCACCCGCGGCAGCGCGTACGGCACCGCCCCGTACCAGAGCCGCGCCACCCCGAACCCGAACGAGAGGCAGACCACGCCCCCCACCGCGTCCAGCCAGAAATGGTTGGCGGTGGCCACGATCACCAGCAGCGTCGCCACCGGGTACAGCAGCCCGAGCACCCGCGCCCACGGCACCGACGCCAGCGCGAAGACCGTCAGCCCGCACCACAGGGACCAGCCGATGTGCATGGACGGCATCGCCGCGTACTGGTTGGACATGTGCTTGAGGTCGCCGGAGGCCATCGAGCCCCACGTGTGGTGCGCCATCACGGTGTCCACGAAGTGCCCGCCCCGCATCAGACGGGGCGGGGCGAGCGGGAAGAGGTAGTAACCCGCCAACGCGCCCCCCGTGGTGGTGAAGAGGGTGAGGCGCGCGGCCGCGTACCGGCCCGGATGCCACCGGTACAGCCACACCAGGACGCCGAGCGTCATGACGAAGTGCAGGGTGGCGTAGTAGTAGTTCATGCCGATGATCAGCCAAGTCACCGCGTTCACGGCGTGGTTGACCGACCGCTCGACGTCGATGCCCAGCGAATGCTCCGCGCGCCAGATCCAGTCCGCGTTGCGCAGCGCCTCGGCCCGCTGCTCGGGCACGGCGTTGCGGATCAGTGAGTACGTCCAGTAACTCACCGCGATCAGAAGGATCTCGAACCAGAGCCGGGGCCTGCGCGGCCGCCGCAGCCGGCCCAGCACGCCGCTGCCGCCTCTGCCCGTGACGTCCCGCGGACCGGCCACCTCCGCGTGACCTTCCCTCTGCGTCACGGTCGAGTCACTCATAGGCATCAAGTCTGCCAGAAAAGGCTTCCGAGCCCGATCATCCCAAGGCCGGGTCCGCGCCGCACCTTCTGCGAGCCGTGCGGCCGCGCCTCCTACGAGGTGCGCAGCAGATGCGGCGCCGAGGCCGTCGACCCGCGCACCACCAGCTCCGGCATGAACACGAACTCGCTGTGCGGGGCGGGCGTACCGCCGATCTCCTCCAGCAGCGTGCGCACCGCCGCCTGCCCCATCGCCGGGACCGGCTTGCGGACCGTGGTCAGCGGCGGGTCGGTGAAGGCGATCAGCGGGGAGTCGTCGAAGCCGACCACGGACACGTCCCGGGGCACCTCCAGGCCCCGCTGCCGGGCGGCCCGTATGGCGCCGAGGGCCATCATGTCGCTGGCGCAGACCACCGCGGTGCAGTCCCGGTCGATCAGCGCCGTCGCGGCGGCCTGACCGCCCTCCAGGGTGTACAGCGAGTGCTGCACCAGCTCGCGCTCCACCATCTCGGCGCCGAGCCCCAACTGGTCCTGCATCGCCCGCAGGAAGCCCTCGATCTTGCGCTGCACGGGCACGAACCGCTTCGGCCCGAGCGCCAGCCCGATCCGGGTGTGGCCCAGCGAGACCAGGTGGGTCACCGCGAGCGCCATCGCGGCACGGTCGTCGGGGGAGATGAACGGGGCCTGCACCCTGGGTGAGAACCCGTCCACCAGTACGAACGGCACACCCTGCGCCCGCAGCCGCTCGTAGCGCTGCATGTCGGCGGTGGTGTCGGCGTGCAGTCCGGAGACGTAGATGATGCCCGCGACCCCGCGGTCCACCAGCATCTCGGTCAGCTCGTCCTCGGTGGAGCCGCCCGGGGTCTGGGTGGCGAGCACCGGGGTGTAGCCCTGGCGGGTCAGCGCCTGGCCGATGACCTGGGCCAGGGCCGGGAATATCGGGTTCTCCAGCTCCGGCGTGATCAGCCCGACCAGGCCCTCGCTGCGCTGGCGCAGCCGTACCGGCCGTTCGTAGCCGAGCACGTCGAGCGCGGCGAGCACGGACTGGCGGGTGGTGGCGGCGACGCCCGGCTTCCCGTTGAGGACCCGGCTGACGGTCGCTTCGCTCACCCCCGCCTGCGCTGCGATATCGGCAAGCCGTGTGGTCACGCCACTGGACTGTACCGGCCGTCTCTCACCTTGCACACCGCTCGCGCGCCGGGTGCGCCCGGTCGAACGCCCCCCTGCGGGTTGCTGCCTCATTGCGCTCCCTTGAGTTCGTGGTGGCAAGAGCTTGCAGAGTCTTGCACAAGTCGGCTGCCGACGCCTCACCGGCTCCATTGTGCGGTTGCGGGCAGATCGAGAGCCGGTCACGGCAGGGTAACCATCCTGTTCTCTTGCACTTTTTTTCTGCAAGGTCTTTCGCACGGCTTTCAACGCTGTTACGTTCCTGGTCGCCCGGCCGCTGGCAACGGCGCAGTCGGCAAGTCACAGGGGCGGGCGGGACCGCCCCCTGTACCAAACGGGCCTTAACCCTCAAGGAGAACTCATGCGGCGTGGCATAGCGGCCTCCGCGCTGGTGGCGTCCCTCGCCCTCGCGGCGACGGCCTGCGGCGGCGGGAGCAGCGACAGCAAGTCGGACGGGCCGGTGACCATCACGTGGTGGGACACCTCCAACGCCACGAACGAGGCGCCGACGTACAAGACCCTGGTCAAGCAGTTCGAGGCTGCCAACAAGAACATCAAGGTCAAGTACGTCAACGTGCCCTTCGACCAGGCGCAGAACAAGTTCGACACCGCCGCGGGTGCCTCCGGTGCCCCGGACGTGCTGCGCTCCGAGGTCGGCTGGACCCCCGCCTTCGCCAAGAAGGGCTACTTCCTGCCGCTGGACGGCACCGAGGCCCTCGCCGACAAGGCCAAGTTCGAGCCGAACCTGATCACGCAGGCGCAGTTCCAGGGCAAGACCTACGGCGTGCCGCTGGTCACCGACACCCTGGCCCTCGTATACAACAAGGCCCTGTTCAAGAAGGCCGGCATCACCACGCCGCCCAAGACCTGGGACGAGCTGAAGTCCGACGCGGCCAAGGTCAAGGACAAGACCGGCGCCGACGGCTACTGGGGCTCCACCGCGGGCTACTACGGCCAGCCGTTCCTCTACGGCGAGGGCACCGACACCGTCGACGTCAACGCCAAGAAGGTCACCGTGGCCTCGCCGGCCGCCAAGAAGGCGTACGGCACCTGGCTGAGCCTGTTCTCCGGCAAGGGTCTGCACAAGGCCGACACCACCCCGGACGCCTACGCCCACATCATGGACGCGTTCTCCAGCGGCAAGGTCGCCTCGATCATCCAGGGTCCCTGGGAGAACACGAACATCTACAAGGGCAGCGCCTTCAAGGACAAGTCCAACCTGGGCGTCGCGGTCGTCCCGGCCGGCTCCACCGGCAAGGCGGAGGCCCCGACCGGCGGTCACAACCTCTCGGTCTACGCCGGCTCCGACAAGGCGCACCAGACGGCGGCCCTGAAGTTCGTCAACTTCATGACGTCGGCCTCCTCCCAGGAGACCATCGCCCTGAAGAACTCCACCCTGCCGACCCGTTCGGACGCCTACACCGCCAAGGTCACGGCCGACCCGGGTACCGCCGGCTTCCAGGGCGTGCTGTCCGCCGCCCAGCCCCGCCCGGCGCTGCCCGAGTACGGCTCCCTGTGGGCGCCGCTCGACACCGAGCTGCCGAAGATCGCCAGCGGCAAGGAGTCGCTGGACAAGGGCCTGAGCAACGCCGACATCGCCATCGGCAAGCTGGTCCCCGACTTCAGCAAGTAAGCCCGGTCGGCCGCCGGCTGTCTCACCCACGAGGAGGCAGCCGGCGGCCACCGCCACGTGCCCGGCCCCCGGCCTCATCCTTGAACCACTCGAAGGTGTCGAACCATGACAGTCGCCATCGACCGCGCGACCGGCAAGAGCCGCGGTGACCGCGCGCCTCGGCCAGGCCTGGGGCAGCGCATCAAGAACAGCTTGCAGAAATACTGGTACGCCTACGCGATGATCGCCCCGGTGGTCATCGTGCTCGCCGTGCTCGTCGGCTACCCGCTGGTGCGCGGCTTCTACCTCACCCTGACCGACGCCAACAGCCTCAACTCGGCCCGTACCATCGGCGTCAACCACATCGCGGCGACCTACAAGTTCGTCGGTCTGGACAACTACAAGAACATCCTGTTCGGCCCGCTGTCCTACGACCGCTTCTGGTCCCACGTCGTGTGGACGGTCGTGTGGACGGTCGCCTGTGTGACCCTGCACTACACCTTCGGCCTCGGCCTCGCGCTGATGCTGAACCAGAAGCTGCGCGGCCGCACCTTCTACCGGGTGCTGCTGGTCCTGCCGTGGGCCGTGCCCACCTTCGTCACCGTCTTCTCCTGGCGGATCATGCTCGCCGACTCCGGCGCGCTCAACCAGATCCTGCACGCGCTGCACCTGCCGCAGCCGCAGTGGCTGGAGGACACCTTCTGGCAGCGCTTCGCCGCCATCATGGTCAACACCTGGTGCGGTGTGCCGTTCATGATGCTCTCGCTGCTCGGCGGCCTCCAGTCCATCGACACCACCCTGTACGAGGCGGCGAAGATGGACGGCGCCACCGCCTGGCAGCGCTTCCGGCACGTGACCCTGCCGGGTCTGCGCTCGGTCAGCTCCACGGTGGTCCTGCTCGGCGTCATCTGGACCTTCAACCAGTTCGCCATCATCTTCCTGCTGTTCGGTCCGACCAGCGCCCCGGACGCCCAGATCCTCGTCACCTGGGCCTACTACCTGGGCTTCGGCCAGCAGCCGCGCGACTTCGCCCAGTCCGCCGCCTACGGCGTACTGCTGCTGTCGATCGTCACCGTCTTCACCTCCTTCTACTTCCGCTGGCTGAAGCGCAATGACCAGCTCGCCGTCTGACGCCGCAGGAGCCGCCGCCATGAGCACCACCACCCTCGAAAAGCGGGCCGGCGCACCGGCCTCCGCCGCGCAGCCCGCCCGCCGGGGACGCCGTCCGGGCGAGCGCGGCCCCCTCGGAACCGCCCTGCTGCACGCCGGCCTCATCGTCGCGAGCCTCATCGCGCTGGCCCCGGTGGCCTGGCTGGTCTACCTCTCGTTCGGCCCGGACAAGAACGACTACCTGCACCCGAGCGGTATCGCGGGGAAGATGAGCTTCTCCAACTACAGCTTCGTGCTCCAGCACACGGAGTTCTTCAGCTGGTTCAAGTCGACGATGATCGTGGCCCTCGGCACCACCCTCGTCGGTGTGCTGCTCGCGGCGACCACCGGCTACGCGGTCTCCCGGATGCGCTTCCCCGGCCACAAGCAGCTGATGTGGGTCCTGCTGCTCACGCAGGCGTTCCCGATCTCCGTGCTGATCGTGCCGATGTACCAGATCTTCAGCGACCTGGGCCTGATCGACTCCTACTGGGCGCTGATCCTCGTCAACTGCACCACCGCGGTGCCGTACAGCGCCTGGCTGCTCAAGGGCTACTTCGACACGATCCCGATCGAGATCGACGAGGCGGGCCGGGTGGACGGACTCACGCCCTTCGGCACCTTCTTCCGGCTGATCCTGCCGCTGGCCCGGCCGGGCCTGGCCGTCGCGGCCTTCTACAACTTCATCACCGCGGTCGCCGAGGTCGCCTTCGCGACCACGTTCATGCTGGACGACTCCAAGTACACCTTCGCCGTCGGCCTGCAGACCTTCGTCAGCGAGCACGACGCCGAGTGGAACTACATGGCCGCCACCGCGGTGCTGATCGCGATACCCGTGTCGCTGTTCTTCTACCTGGTGCAGAAGAACCTGGTCACCGGACTCACCTCCGGCGGCACCAAGGGCTGACGCGCCCGCACCACCCGAGGCTCCCGCGCGCCTTACCGCGCGGGTAGGCGGCCGCGGTGTCCTCCCCCAGTTCTCGGCTTCGCTCGAACTGGGGGGACCCCCAGCCCCCGCTGACATCGCGGCCGCCACGCACTCCGTTCCCCGGCCCGCCTCCGCCGCCGTACTCCACGGCCGCGTTCCCCGCGTGCGCCCGTGGCACCCACGCGCCCATGACCCGATTCCGTTACCACCAAGGAAGCCATGAGCCAGCAGCACACCGCCGCCCCGGCCACAGACTCCGTCACTGACTCCGTCGCCGACACTGCCACCGCCACCGTCCCGGGCCATCGCCGCGACTGGTGGCGGGAGGCGGTCATCTACCAGGTGTACCCGCGCAGCTTCGCCGACAGCAACGGCGACGGCATGGGTGACCTGGAGGGCGTCCGCTCCCGCCTGCCGTACCTGCGCGACCTCGGCGTCGACGCGGTGTGGCTCAGCCCCTTCTACGCCTCGCCGCAGGCCGACGCCGGTTACGACGTCGCCGACTACCGCGCGGTCGACCCGATGTTCGGCACCCTGCTGGACGCCGACGCGCTGATCCGCGAGGCCCACGCGCACGACCTGCGCATCATCGTGGACCTGGTGCCCAACCACTCCTCCGACCAGCACGAGTGGTTCAAGCGCGCCCTCGCCGAGGGCCCCGGCTCCCCGCTGCGCGAGCGCTACCACTTCCGCGCCGGCAAGGGAGCGGACGGCGAACTGCCGCCCAACGACTGGGAGTCCATCTTCGGCGGCCCGGCCTGGACCCGCGTCACCGAGCCCGACGGCACGCCCGGCGAGTGGTACCTGCACCTCTTCGCCCCCGAGCAGCCCGACCTCAACTGGGAACACCCGGCGGTCGGCGACGAGTTCCGCTCCATCCTGCGCTTCTGGCTGGACATGGGCGTGGACGGCTTCCGCATCGACGTGGCCCACGGCCTGGTCAAGGCCGAGGGCCTGCCCGACCTCGGCTCGGGCGAGCAGCTGAAGCTGCTGGGCAACGATGTCATGCCGTTCTTCGACCAGGACGGCGTGCACGCGATCTACCGGCAGTGGCGCACGATCCTGGATGAATACGCCGGTGAGCGCATTTTCGTGGCCGAGGCGTGGACCCCGACCGTCGAGCGCACCGCCAACTACGTCCGCCCGGACGAACTGCACCAGGCGTTCAACTTCCAGTACCTGTCGACGGCCTGGGACGCGGTGGAGCTGCGCGCGGTCATCGACAGCACCCTGGAGGCGATGCGTCCGGTCGGCGCCCCGGCCACCTGGGTGCTGTCCAACCACGATGTCACCCGGCACGCCACCCGCTTCGCCAACCCGCCCGGCCTCGGCACCCAGATCCGCACGGCCGGCGACCGCGCCCTCGGCCTGCGCCGGGCCCGCGCCGCCACGCTGCTGATGCTGGCCCTGCCCGGCTCGGCCTACCTCTACCAGGGCGAGGAACTGGGCCTGCCGGACGTCGTGGACCTGCCCGACGAGGTGCGCCAGGACCCGGCGTACTTCCGCGGCGAGGGCCAGGACGGCTTCCGCGACGGCTGCCGGGTGCCGATCCCGTGGACCCGCACGGGCTCGTCGTACGGCTTCGGCGACGGCGGCAGCTGGCTCCCGCAGCCGGAGTGCTGGGGCGAGCTCAGCGTGCAGGCGCAGACGGGGACGGCCGGCTCCACCCTGGAGCTGTACCGCGCCGCCCTCGCCACCCGCCGGTCCCAGCCGGACCTGGGCGCGGGCGAGACGGTGGAGTGGCTGGACGCCCCCGAGGGCGTCCTGGCCTTCCGCCGGGGCGGGTTCGTGTGCGTCACCAACACCACGGGGGAGCCGGTGACGCTCCCGGCGTACGGCCGGGTGCTGCTGACGAGCGGTGAGGTGAGCGAGACGGACGGCGCGGCGAGGGTGCCCGCCGACACCACGGTGTGGTGGACCGCGGCGGTCTGACGGGCCGTCCGAAAAATCTTGCATCAACTTCTCTGCGGCCCGCTGCCTTTCCGGCAGCGGGCCTTTAACATCTGCGTGACCGCAAGATTTCTGAAATCTTGCAGCAAGCACCTTCAGCGACGAAGGAACCCCCACATGGTACGCAAGACGCTCTCCGGGGCGGTCGCCCTCGCGGCCGCCGCCCTTGTCATGACCCCGACTGCCGCGGACGCCTCCCCGCCCGGCACCAAGGACGTCACCGCCGTCCTGTTCGAGTGGAACTACGCCTCGGTGGCCCGCGAGTGCACCAACACGCTGGGCCCCGCGGGCTACGGCTACGTGCAGGTCTCGCCGCCCGAGGAGCACATACAGGGCTCCCAGTGGTGGACCTCGTACCAGCCCGTGTCGTACAAGATCGCGGGCCGGCTCGGTGACCGGACCACCTTCAAGAACATGATCTCCACCTGCCACACGGCCGGGGTGAAGGTCGTGGTGGACACCGTCATCAACCACATGACGTCCGGCAGCGGCACCGGCACCGGCGGCACGCAGTACACCAAGTACAACTACCCCGGTGTGTACGCGGATGCCGACTTCCACAGTTGCAGGACGTCGATCAGCAACTACCAGGACCGCACGAACGTCCAGACCTGCGAACTGTCGGGCCTGGCGGACCTGGACACCGGCGCGGAGCACGTCCGCGCGACGATCGCCGGGTACATGAACGACCTGCTGTCGCTCGGCGCCGACGGCTTCCGGATCGACGCGGCCAAGCACATCGCCGCCAGTGACCTGGCGAACATCAAGAGCCGGCTGACCAACCCGAGCGTCTACTGGAAGCAGGAGGTCATCTACGGCGCGGGCGAGGCCGTGCAGCCCACCGAGTACACGGGCAACGGGGACGTCCAGGAGTTCCGCTACGGCTACGACCTCAAGCGCGTCTTCAACAGCGAGAAGCTGGCCTACCTGAACAACTTCGGCGAGGGCTGGGGCTACATGCCCAGCAACGTGGCCGGCGTCTTCGTGGACAACCACGACACCGAGCGCAACGGCGCCACCCTGAACTACAAGGACGGCGCCAACTACACGCTGGCCAACGTCTTCATGCTGGCCTGGCCCTACGGCGCGCCGGACATCAACTCCGGTTACGAGTGGAGCGACGCGGACGCGGGCCCGCCCAACAACGGGCAGGTCAACGCCTGCTGGCAGGACGGCTGGAAGTGCCAGCACGCCTGGCCGGAGATCAAGTCCATGGTCGCCTTCCGCAACGCCACCCGCGGCCAGGCCGTCGCCAACTGGTGGGACGACGGCGACAACCTGATCGCCTTCGGCCGCGGCAGCAAGGGCTACGTGGTGATCAACCACGAGGGCACGACGGCCAGCCGTTCGTTCCAGACCTCGCTGCCCGCCGGCACCTACTGCAACGTGCAGAACAACACCACGGTGACGGTCAACAGCACCGGCTGGTTCACCGCCTCGGTCGCCCCGAACACCGCGCTGGCGATCTACGCCGGCAAGTCCTCCTGCTGAATCGGGAGTCGGCCCGCACCGCGCCCCCATGGCGGTGCGGGCCACGGTATTTGAAATTCCTTGCCGACTTTTTCACGACTCTTGCTGCAACCCTTTCGTGAGCGGTACGGTCGCGCGGGCGCCCGGCACCAAGACCGAGCCGCGGTGTGGGGTCGGACCCGAAAGAGCCGCCATCGCAAGGAGTTCTTGCCTGTGATACCGAGATGGCCGACGCCCGCGCGGCGTCGCACCACCCACCGCAGGAGAGCCGCGGCCCTCGCCGTCGCCGCGCTCACGGCCGCCCTCGTGCAGCCGCTCGCCGCGCGCGCCGCACAGGCCGCCGCACCACCCCCGCCACCGTCGGACGCGGCCCTCGCGGCCCAGCCGGCCCGGCACGGCGACACCCATGAGCAGTTCTACTTCGTCATGCCGGACCGGTTCGCCGACGGCGACAAGTCCAACGACGAGGGCGGGCTCACCGGTTCGCGGATGACGACCGGTTACGACCCCACCGACGAGGGCTTCTTCCAGGGCGGCGACCTCAAGGGCGTCACGCAGAAGCTGGACTACATCAAGGGCCTCGGCACCACCGCGCTGTGGCTCGCCCCGATCTTCAAGAACATCCCGGTGCAGGGCACGGGCGCCAACGCCTCGGCGGGCTACCACGGTTACTGGATCACCGACTTCACCCAGGTCGACCCGCACTTCGGCACCAACCAGGACCTGAAGAACCTCATCTCCAAGGCGCACGCCAAGGGCATGAAGGTCTTCTTCGACGTCATCACCAACCACACCGCCGACGTCGTCACGAACAAGGAGAACTCCTCCGACTACCGCGCCAAGGGCGCCTACCCGTACCTCACCAAGGACGGCAGGCCCTTCGACGACGCGGACTACGCGGACGGCGGCAAGGGGTTCCCGGCCGTCTCCGACGCCTCCTTCCCGTACACCCCGCAGGTCACCAGCCAGTCCAAGGTCCCGGCCTGGCTCAACGACCCGACGATGTACCACAACCGGGGCGACTCGACCTTCGCCGGCGAGTCCGGCTCCTACGGCGACTTCGACGGCCTGGACGACCTGTGGACCGAGCGTCCCGAGGTCGTGCACGGCATGGAGCGGATCTACGAGCGGTGGGTGAAGGACTTCGCCGTCGACGGCTTCCGCATCGACACCGCCAAGAACGTCGACCTGGGCTTCTGGACCCAGTGGGCCACCGCGCTCGACCAGTACGCGGCGGCGCACGGCCGGAAGAACTTCTTCATGTTCGGCGAGGTGTTCGACAGCGACACCTCGGTCACCGCCCCGTTCGTCACCCAGGGCCGCCTCGACGCCACCCTCGACTTCCCCTTCCAGGGCGCGGCCCGCGGCTACGCCTCCCAGGGCGCGAGCGCGCAGAAGCTGGCGGGCGTCCTCGGTGACGACTACAAGTACACGACCGACCGGGCCAACGCGTACGAGCAGGTCACCTTCCTCGGCAACCACGACATGGGCCGCATCGGGTACTTCCTCAAGCAGGACAACCCGAACGCCTCGGACGCCGAGCTGCTGAAGAAGGACGAACTGGCCAACGAGGTCATGTTCCTCAGCCGCGGCAACCCGGTCGTCTACTACGGCGACGAACAGGGCTTCACCGGCAACGGCGGCGACAAGGCAGCCCGCCAGACCATGTTCGCCTCCAAGGTGCCCGGCTACCTCGCGGACGACGAGATCGGCACCGACCGCACCCACGCCAGCGACTCGTACGACACGCAGGCGCCGCTCTACCGGCAGATCGCCGCGCTGTCCGGCCTGCGCAAGGCCAACCCGGCCCTGACCGACGGCGTCCAGACCGAGCGGTACGCGGCCGACGGCGCCGGGATCTACGCGTTCACCCGCACCGACGCCGCGACCGGCCAGGAGTACGTCGTCGCGTTCAACAACGCCGGCGAGGCCAGGTCGGCCACCTTCGCGACCGGTTCGGCCCGGATGTCGTACCGGGGCGTCTACGGCGCCACCGGCTCCGTGACCTCCGACGGCGACCGCCAGGTCACCGTCACCGTCCCGGCCGAGTCCGCCGTCGTCTACAAGGCGTCCGGCACCCTCGCCGAGCCCGCCACCCGGCCCACCCTCACCCTGAAGGCCCCGGCCGCCGGCGCCACCGGCACCGTGACCGTGGGCGCCGACGTCGAGGGCGGGCAGCTGAACCGGGTGGTGTTCGCCGCCCAGGTCGGCGACGGCAAGTGGCAGGTCCTCGGCTCCGCCGACCACGCGCCGTACCAGGTCACCCAGGCCCTCGGCGCCAAGGTCCCGGCAGGTACCGCGCTGCGTTACAAGGCCGTCGTGACCGACAGCGCCGGGCACACCGCGAGCGCCACCGCCGACAGCACCACCGGCACCGTGCCCGCGCCCGCCCCGCCCACGGCCTCCTCCCGCGACTACGTGATCGTCCACTACCAGCGCGCCGACGGCGACTACGGCGACTGGGGCCTGTACGCCTGGGGCGACATCGCCGACGGCGAGGCCACCACCTGGCCGGCCGGGCATCCCTTCACCGGCCGGGACGCCTGGGGCGCCTTCGCCTACGTCAAGGTCAAGCCGGGCGCCTCGAACGTGGGCTTCCTGGTCGTGGACAAGAACGGGACCAAGGACGTCGACTCCGACCGGAGCATCGACGTCACCAGGACGGGCGAGGTCTGGGTCCAGCAGGGCAAGTCCGACGTCCTCACCCAGCGGCCGGCGTCGTATCCCGCGCCGGACACCACCAAGGCGGTCATCCACTACCACCGCGCCGACGGCGTCTACGACGGCTGGGGCCTCCACGTCTGGACGGGTGCCGCGAACCCCACCGACTGGGCGGCCCCGCTGAAGCCGGTGAAGACTGATGCCTATGGCGCGGTCTTCGAGGTCCCGCTCGCCGCGGGTGCCGGCAGCCTCAGCTACATCATCCACAAGGGCGACGAGAAGGACCTCGCCGCCGACCAGTCCCTGGATTTCAAGTCCGACGGCTACGAGGTGTGGCTGTTGAACGGCCAGGACAAGCACCTGCTGCCGCAGCCCGCGGGCAGCGCCGCCGCCCTCGACCTGACCACCTCCAAGGCGGTCTGGATCGACCGGGACACGGTCGCCTGGGACGGCGTCGACGGCGCCGCCTCCACCGAGCTGATCTTCTCCCACGACGGCTCCATCGCCGCCAAGGACGGGGCGCTGACCAGCGACGACGAGCGCTGGATCCGGCTGGAGAAGACCACCCTCACGGACGCCCAGAAGGCGAAGTTCCCGTATCTGAAGGACTACACCGCCTGGTCCGTGGACCCGCGTGACCGCGGCCGGGTGCGCGAGGCGCTCACCGGTCAGCTGGTCGCCTCCCAGCGCACCGCCGACGGCGCCGTGCTGGCCGCCACCGGCGTGCAGACCGCGGGCGTCCTGGACGACCTCTACCCGGCCGCCGCCAAGGCCCAGCTGGGCCCGGTCTTCCACGACGGCAGGCCGACCCTCTCCGTGTGGGCGCCGACCGCGCAGAGCGTGTCCCTGGAACTGGACGGCGCGGTCGTGCCCATGCACCGCGACGACACCACCGGCGTCTGGTCGGTCACCGGCCCCGCGTCCTGGAAGGGCCGGACCTACCGGTACGTGGTCCGGGTGTGGGCGCCCAGCGTCGGCCAGATGGTCACCAACAAGGTCACCGACCCCTACTCGGTCGCCCTCACCGCGGACTCCGAGCGCAGCGTCGTGGCCGACCTGGACGACAAGTCCCTCGCCCCGAGCGGCTGGTCCACGCTGCGCAAGCCCAAGGCCGTACCGCTGAAGGACGCGCAGATCCAGGAACTGCACGTCCGGGACTTCTCGGTCGCGGACAAGACCGTGCCGGCCAAGGACCAGGGCACCTACCTCGCCTTCGCCGACCGGAACAGCGACGGCTCCAGGCACCTGAAGGAGCTGGCGAAGGCCGGGACGTCGTACGTGCACCTGCTGCCCGCCTTCGACTTCGCCACCGTGCCCGAGAAGAAGGCCGACCAGCAGAGCCCCGGCTGCGACCTCGCCGCCTACCCGGCCGACTCCGACCAGCAGCAGGCCTGCGTGGCGAAGAGCGCCGCGAAGGACGCCTACAACTGGGGGTACGACCCGTACCACTTCACCGTTCCCGAGGGCTCGTACGCCACCGACCCGGACGGCACCGCGCGTACCGTCCAGTTCCGGCAGATGGTGCAGGGGCTCAACCAGGACGGCCTCAGGGTCGTGATGGACGTGGTCTACAACCACACCTCGGCCAGCGGCCAGGCGGACACCTCCGTCCTGGACAAGATCGTGCCCGGCTACTACCAGCGGCTGCTCGCCGACGGCTCGGTGGCCAACTCCACCTGCTGCTCCAACACCGCGCCCGAGAACGCGATGATGGGCAAGCTGGTCGTGGACTCGATCGTCACCTGGGCCAAGGAGTACAAGGTCGACGGGTTCCGCTTCGACCTCATGGGCCACCACCCGAAGGCCAACATCCTCGCGGTGCGCAAGGCGCTCGACGCGCTCACCCCGGAGAAGGACGGCGTCGACGGCAAGAAGATCATCCTGTACGGCGAGGGCTGGAACTTCGGCGAGGTGGCCGACAACGCCCGCTTCGTGCAGGCCACGCAGGCGAACATGGCCGGCACCGGCATCGCCACCTTCTCCGACCGGGCCCGGGACGCGGTGCGCGGCGGCAGCCCCTTCGACTCCGACCCCGGCGTCCAGGGCTTCGGCTCCGGTCTGTACACCGACCCCAACGGCTCGTCGGCGAACGGCACCGCGGCCGAGCAGAAGGCCCGGCTGCTGCACTACCAGGACCTGATCAAGGTCGGGCTCACCGGCAACCTCGCCAAGTACCACTTCACGGACACCGACGGCAAGGAGGTCACGGGCGCGGAGGTCGACTACAACGGCTCGCCCGCGGGATACGCGGACGCGCCGGGCGACGCCCTCGCCTACGTGGACGCGCACGACAACGAGTCCCTGTTCGACGCGCTCGCCTACAAGCTGCCCAAGGACACGTCGGCGGCGGACCGGGCCCGGATGCAGGTCCTGTCGATGGCCACGGCGGCCCTCTCGCAGGGCCCGTCCCTCTCGCAGGCGGGCACCGATCTGCTGCGCTCGAAGTCGCTGGACCGCAACTCCTTCGACAGCGGCGACTGGTTCAACGCCATCCACTGGAACTGCGCCGACGGCAACGGCTTCGGCCGGGGCCTGCCCATGGCGGCCGACAACCAGGACAAGTGGTCCTACGCCACGCCGCTGCTGACCTCGGTCAAGGTCGGCTGCCCGCAGATCGAGGGCACCTCGGCCGCCTACCGGGACCTGCTGCGGATCCGTACGACGGAGGAGGCGTTCTCGCTCGGCACGGCGGGGCAGGTGCAGGACAAGCTGTCCTTCCCGCTGTCCGGCAAGGACGAGACGCCGGGCGTGATCACCATGACCCTCGGTGACCTGGTCGTCGTCTTCAACGCCACCCCGCAGGAGCGGAAGCAGACGGTCTCCGGCCTGGCCGGGACGTCGTACCACCTGCACCCGGTGCAGGCGTCCGGCGCGGACCCGGTGGTGAAGACCTCCGGCTACGCGGCGGACACGGGCACCTTCACGGTGCCGGCCAGGACCGTGGCGGTGTTCACCCGGTCCTAGGGTTTCAGGAACCCAGGGCGGTGAGCCGGCCGACGAGCTCCGCGAAGGGGCCGTCGGCCGGCTCGTCCTTGAGCATGGTGCGCAGCACGTCCGCCATGCCCGCGTCCCTGGTCGCGCTCACCGCGACCAGGGCGGCGAAGTCGTGCACCAGCTGGAGTTCCAGTTCCTCGCGCGGCACGCGGCGGCCGTCCAGCCAGATCAGCGCGGTGGACTCGGCGAGCGAGATCCAGGAGCGGACGACGAGTTCCAGGCGCGGGGACGCCTCGGCGATCCCGAGGTGGGCGAGCATCTGGTCGTAGGCGGACTGCCGTACGTCGTCGATCAGCGCGTTGGTGGCCGAGACGTGTTCCTTCTCGCGGGCGCCGTTCGCGGGCACCGCGGGGCCGCCGCGCATCAGGGCCGAGAAGCCGGGGCCGTACTCGTCCACATGGGCGAAGAAGCGGTGCATGACATGCAGCAGCCGGGCGCTGAGCGGACCCTCGTGGGGCTCGGTGAAGCGGGCCTTCAGCTCCTGGGAGGCACGCCGCAACGCGGCCTCGTACAGGCTGAGTTTGCCCGGGAAGTAGTGGTACACCAGCGGCCGCGAGATGCCCGCGGCCGCCGCTATGTCGTCGATGGAGACGTCGTCGGGCGAGCGTTGGCTGAACAGGTCGAGGGCGACGCTGATCAGCTGCTGCCGTCGCTCCTCGACGCCCATCCTGCGGCGAACCCCGGTACTCATACGAACACCTTACCGATCGGATCCGGCCGTCAACGGTCCGGACCCGAACCGGTGTTCCCATCATTCCGTCACAGATCGAGCACGAGGCGTTCGCCGCGGGCCCGCGACACACAGATCAGCATCGAGTCGGCACGCTCCGCGTCCGTGAGCAGCTCGTCCCGGTGTTCCACCTCGCCCTCCAGGACCCGCTGCTGGCAGGTCCCGCAGAAACCCTGCTCGCAGGAGTAGACGGTGCCCGGCAGCTCCCGGCGCACGGCGGCCAGCACGGTGGAGTCGGCCGGCACGGTCACCGTCCGCCCGCTGCGCCGCAGTTCGACCTCGAACGCGGTGTTCCCGTCCGCCGAGGCGCGCGGCGCGAACCGCTCCAGCCGCAGCTCGGCCCCCTCGGGCACCCGCTCCGCGACCGCCGCCATCAGCCCCTCGGGACCACAGCAGTACACCGCGGTGCCCGGCGCCACCCCGGCGAGCAGGGCGTCCAGGTCCGGCCGCCCGTCCTCGTCCTCCGCGACCACCGTCAGCCGGTCCCCGGCCAGCTTGCGCACCTCCTCCAGGAAGGGCATCGAGGCCCGCGACCGCCCGCAGTACAGCAGCCGCCACGCCGTGCCCTCCGGTAGCGAGCGCAGCATCGGCAGCACCGGGGTGATGCCGATCCCGCCCGCGACGAAGACGTACGACCCGGCCTCGACCAGCGGGAACCGGTTGCGCGGCCCGCGCACCTCCAGCTCCATGCCCTCGGCCAACTGCTCGTGCACCTCCCGCGAGCCGCCCCGCCCGTCCTCGACCAGCCGGGTGGCGATCGTGTACGACGAGGTGTCCTCGGGGTCCCCGCACAGCGAGTACTGCCGCACCAGGCCCGAGGGCAGCACCAGGTCCAGATGCGCCCCGGGCGTCCAGCGCGGCAGCCCGGCACCCTCAAGGCGCAGTCGCACGACCCCGTCGGCGACCCGCTCGTGCGCGGTGAGCAGCAGCCGCAGGGCCCGCGAGCGGGGCCGGCCGGAGAGCGGCGGGTCCAGCGCGGGCATCGGCCACAGCGGCGAGACCTGGACGCGGCGGCGCAGGGCGCCGCGGGCGAGCAGGGCGGCGCCCGCGATCAGCAGGACGGTACGCGGCTTCGGCATCAGGCGGCACCCTTCGCGGAACGCTCCGCCCGCTCCGCGGCGAGCGCGGCCGGGGAGGCGGACAGATAGGCGACGGCCTGGGCGGTGGAGAACTCGCGCGAGGGGTGGTAGTCCCGGCCCAGATAACGCGGGATGGACCGCAGGATGGCGCCGGTGCCGGGCAGGACGCCCTCGCGGCCGCGGTCGTAGAAGTCCTTGAAGGAGGAGCTGGGGTCGGTCAGGGTCGGGTCGTTCGCCATGAAGAAGCGGACCCCGCGCTGCCACAGGAAGAACAGGGCGGAGAACGCGCTCGCCCAGGTGCGGGCCCGGCGCCGGTAGCTGCCGTCCAGGTGGGTGAACAGGTCGAAGGCGACCGAGCGGTGTTCGACCTCCTCCGCCCCGTGCCAGCGCAGCAGGTCGAGCATGGTGGGGTCGGCGCCGCGCCGGTCCAGCTCGGCCGCGCCGAGCACCCAGTCGCCGAGGAAGGCGGTGTAGTGCTCGATGGCCGCGATGAGGGCCACCCGCTCCAGCAGCCACCAGCGGCGCGCCCGGCCCGGCGGCAGGGTGCGGTCGCCGAGCAGCTTCTCGAAGAACCAGTCGACCTGCGCGGTGTACGGCGTCGGGTCGAGGCCCTGCTCGCGCAGGTGCGGCAGCACCTCGTCATGGGACTGGGAGTGCATGGCCTCCTGCCCGATGAACCCGATGACGTCCTCGCGCAGCCGCTCGTCCCTGATCAGGGGCAGCGCCTGCTTGTAGACGTGCACGAACCAGCGCTCGCCGGCGGGCAGCAGCAGGTGCAGCACGTTGATGGTGTGCGTGGTGAACGGGTCGCCGGGCACCCAGTGCAGCGGCGTGTCCTCCCACGAGAAGGACACGTTGCGGGCCTTGAGCGCGACGCGCTCGGACTCCACCGGCCGGGCCTGCGTATTAGACATGGCGTCAATGTACTGACGCGTACACGCTCTGAGAAGGCTTCCGGCGCGGGTTGTTTACGGCGGCGTCAGCAACGCCCGCGCGGCGTCCGCCCGCGGGCCTCAGCGCAGCCCGTCGATCGTCCGTCCGCCCGCCAGGGTGCCCTTCAGATGGGCCCGCGCGCCCTTGGCGGCCTTGGAGACCAGCAGCGAGCCAGGCGCCGACGCGGTGATCCCGGCGCTCGCGTGGATTGCCACCGTGTCGGGGGAGCCCGCGGCCAGCAGGTACCAGTGTCCGCCCCGGGACTTCCACAGCACCCCGGAGAGCACATGCGGATCGCGCGGACCGCACGCCCGTGTGTCGGTGCCGCGCGCGGTGACCGCTCCGTGCCGGGCGTCGGGGAGGTGGAACTGGGCCAGCGTGGTGGTGCCGCCGCCGCGCCAGGTCTCGGCCCGGGTGCACGCCCACTGGCCGGTCCCGCTGCCGTCGGGCAGCGGCTGCTGCGCGTAGTCCCAGGCGTTGACGCTGCGCACGCCCGAGGAGCGCTCGGTGGCCAGCGAGCAGGCGAACGGCGCCCACGCCCGGCGTCCTTCGGGCCCGTCGGCCTCGTCGGCCGCGTCGGGGCGGCCCGCGGTGAGGTGGGCCGGGACCAGCTCGCCGAGGTCGGTGGAGAGCCGGGTGCCGGAGTCGTCGGACAACTGGAGCACGGTCCAGGAGGCGCAGTGGCCGTCCTTCAGGGCGGGGCTGGCCAGCGGCGCGGTGACGCCGTCGGTGACCGTGAGCGCGGTGGGCGGGGCGTCCGGTGTCATCAGGTCGCGGCTGGCCGCCGTCTTCACCCAGGGGGCCAGCAGGTACTGCACGTTGCCGTCCGCGCGGCCGAGGACCAGGGCGCTCGCCTCGGCGTCGGTCGCCCCGTCCACGCGGGCGAGGTCCATGGCGGCGCCCTCGGTGCCGTGGGCCGGCTCGGCGTAGCGGGCGATGCGCAGGCCGTCGTAGAGGAGCACCACCCGGGCGGCGTCGACCTGGCCCGCGTACAGCAGTTGGGGCGGGCCCGCGGGGCCGCCGGTCTGGGTGCCGGGGGTGGCCGCGACCTGGACGTGGTGTCCGGGCCGGGCCCAGACGGCGAGCGCGCGGCGCAGCAGCTCCTTGTCGCCGGTGAGCGGGCCGCGCGTGGGCCAGGCCGAGAAGTCGGTGCGGGCCGCGGAGCGCCAGGCGGTGGGGGAGACCCGGGTCAGCCTGGCCGGGTCGAGGGCGGCCCGGGCGGCCGGGTTCCCGGCGTAGACGGGGGCGGCGGCGCCGTCCGGGCCCCAGCCGGAGCGCGGCAGCGCGAGCAGCGCCCCGCACACCGCGAGGACGGCCGCGGCCGCGAGGGCGGCCCTGGTGTGCCGGCGGCGGCGCAGCAGATCGGTGGGCCGGGCCTGGAGGGCGCAGGGGTCGAACTCGGGGGAGGAGAGCAGGCCCGGCTGCGTGGGCACGCTGTTCGCCATCGCCAGGGCGCCGGCCGGGTCGTCCACCCCGGTGGCCATGAGGAGGTTGCGGATCTCCTGGTCGGCCAGCCGGTCCAGACCGCGCAGCACATAGGCGGCGCGGGCCGGTGCGGGCAGCAGCGACAGCCGCTGTTCCAGGGCGAGTTCGTCACCGCCGCCCGAACGCGGCAGCAGGCGCAGGCCCCAGACGCGGGGGAGCAGCGGGGGCAGGGTCCAGCGGGGGTGTTCGGCGGTCAGGGCGGCGTGCAGGACGCGCTCGCGGAGGAAGACGTAGCCGGCGTCGTACTCGCGGGCCGCCGGGTCCGCGGGGTCCCGGCGGGCGGTGCCGCGGACCGAGTGCTGGGCCGGGACCCGGCCGGTCAGCTCGCGGCCCCGGGGCAGGGCGCGCTGGGTGAGCGCGTGTGCGGTCAGCACCCGGCGCCCGCGGCCGAGGCGCGGCGGCAGCACCAGATAGGCGAGCCGGGCCAGCCGTGCGTAGTGCTCCACGAGCGAGGCCTCGGCCCGCTCGACGGTGGCCGGTCCGGCGGCGGGTGCGTGACGGGGGGCTACATCCTGTGACTGCACGTACAGGAGAACGAGCGAGCCCTTGGTTGGTCACCGTCAAGCGACGCGTCCAGGCCTTCGGACCGGGGCGGCTCAGACCTCCGGACCGACCAGGGCCCGCGCGTAGTTCGCCATCGACCGCTGGTAGCGCGGCAGATGGGCGGCCAGGGCCTCGATCACCAGGGACAGGCCCTCGCGGTCACGGCCCAGGCTGGACAGGCACAGCGCCAGACAGGCGCGCACGGCGTCGTCCAACTCGTCGCTCGGACCGTCCAGTTCGGGCGTGAGGAGCTCGACGCCCTCCGCCGGCCGGCCGATGTTGCGCAGGGAGCTCGCAAGCTGGATCCTGGTCCGCCGCCCCCGGTAGCCGTCGAGGCCGCGCGCCAGCGCCTCCCGGTACAGCGGCACCGCACGGTCCGAGTGCCCGGTCGAGTCGAAGGCGCAGGCCCGCTCGAAGGGGGCCAGCGGGCTGCCGTCGGGCAGTTCGGCCACGAGGCCGTCGATCAGCGCGCGGAACTCCTCGGCGCGCTCCTCCGGATACTCGTCGCGGGCGAAGGCGGCCCACGCGGCGGCCACCCGGTCTTCCCAGTCCTGGTTCACCGCGTCACCCTCGCACACACGTGCCCCCCGGGCCACCGGATTCGAGGTCTCAGCGGTGCCCGCCGTCGAGATACGCCAGGACCGCGAGCACGCGCCGGTTGTCGTCGTCGGACACCTCCAGGCCGAGCTTGCCGAAGATGTTGGAGGTGTGCTTGGCCACCGCCCGCTCGGTGACCACCAGGTGCGCGGCGATGCCCGCGTTCGACCGGCCCTGGGCCATCAGCTCCAGCACCTCCCGCTCGCGCGGCGTGAGCCTGCCGAGCGGCCGGTCGGCGGCCGAACCGCGGGCCAGCAACTGCTGGATGACCTGCGGGTCCATCGCCGTACCGCCCGCCGCGACCCGGCGTACGGCGTCCACGAACTGGTCCGCGTCGAACACCCGGTCCTTGAGCAGGTACCCGATCCCGCCGTCCCCGTCCGCGAGCAGCTCACGCGCGTACAACTGCTCCACGTGCTGCGAGAGGACCAGCACCGGCAGCCCCGGCCGCGCCCGCCGGGCGGCCAGGGCGCACTGGAGGCCCTCGTCGGTGTGCGTGGGCGGCAGCCGTACGTCGACCACCGCCACGTCCGGGTCCGACTCGGCCAGCGCCCGCGTCAGTTCGGGTCCGGACTCGACGGCGGCCGCGATCTCGAAGCCGTACGCCTCCAGCAGCCGGACCAGCCCGTCGCGCAGCAGGAAGAGGTCTTCGGCTAGGACAACACGCACGGCAGCTCCATGGTCACCATGGTGGGGCCGCCCGCGGGGCTGCTGACGGCCAGGACGCCGTCGAATGTACCGAGCCGCTTCTCCACCCCGGCGAGCCCCGAGCCGGCGCCGACGGCCGCGCCGCCCCCGCCGTTGTCGGTGACCGTGATCCGCAGCCGGCCGTCGGTGTGGTGCAGGTCGACCCAGATCCGGTCGGCGCCCGCGTGCTTGGCCGCGTTGGTGAGCACCTCGCTGACCGCGAAGTAGGCGGCCGACTCCACCGGCGCGTCGGGCCGGCCCGGCAGTTCCACCGTGACCTCGGCGGGCAGCGGCAGCCGCAGCGCCAGCGCCCGTACGGCGTCGCCGAGTCCGCGTTCGGCGAGGACCGGCGGATGGATGCCGCGGACCAGGTCGCGCAGCTCCTCCAGGGCGTCCACGGAGTTGCGGCGGGCCTGCGCCAGCAGCTGCCGGGCCCGCGCCGGGTCCTTGTCGAGCAGCATCTCGATGGTGCCGAGGTCCATGCCCATGGCGACGAGGCGGGCCTGGGCGCCGTCGTGCAGGTCCCGCTCGATGCGGCGCAGTTCGGCGGCGGAGGTGTCCACCGCGTCCCGCCGCGTCTCGGTCAGCACCCGCACCCGCTCGGCGAGTTCGCCCTCGCCGTTGTCCAGCACGGCCCCGGTGAGCCGGAAGTGCGCGCTCAGCATCGCCGGGGTGTAGCGCAGGGCGACGGCGAGGAGCGCGAGGGCGAGGGCCCCCGCGCCGAAGGCGCTGGCCTGCCCGGTGACCGGGACGAACGCGTACCAGTAGGTGTCGCCCCGGGTGTACGCCCGCCACAGCCCGGCCGGCAGCATCAGCCCCTCGACGGGGTAGAACAGCAGCACGGCCGGGAGCAGGGCGGTGACGAACCCCGCCGTGACGTCCACCGGCAGCCAGCGCACGTCCCGCCAGGTCTGGGGGTCGCCCAGCATCGTGAAGGTGCGGGTCCACGGGTTGGTGCCGCGCGGGATCGGCCGGTACACCGCCCGGATCCGCACCCCGCACCACTCGTGCGCCAGCCGCCGGCGCACGTCCGCCAGCGCCCGGACGCCCGTCAGCACGGCCGGAGTCGTCAGCAGGCCGATGCCGAGCGGGATGAAGGCGAGGGACAGCGGGACCAGCACCAGGAACACGATGCCGAAGGGCAGCGTGACCAGGGCCAGCACCAGCCCCCGCACGGCGGCCAGCAGGGCGCCGCGGGCCCGGCCGTTCTTGTTTTCGCTGTTCATACGGTGAGTCTCGCCGGTCCCCGGGCACGGGTCACTGGCCCGAGGCCCCCTCTTCGGGGGTGGTGCCAGGTACACCCTCCCGCAGCGCGGCCAGCACCTTCGCCTCCACCTCCGGGGCGACGCCCAGGGCGGGGCGGTCGGGGCGCCGGGGCGCGGTGCCGCCGATCCCGGCCAGCCACCGCCAGGTGTCCGCGACGGTCTCCGTCACCGGGCGGCACGTCAGGCCGGTGGCCGACGCCCGTGACACGTCGGAGCGGTGGAGCGCGTCGTACATCTCGCCGCCCGGCGGCACCCACACCGGCAGCTCGGTCCACGGCTCGATCCCGGCGCCCAGGACCGACTCCGGGTCGGCCCAGCACAGTTCGGCGTCCGCGCCGGTGGCCGCCACGCACGCCGCCAGCAGCGCGCCCATGGTGGTGTGCCCCGGCGGGCTCACCAGGTCGTACGGGCCGCTCAACTCCTGTTCCAGGGCGCCGAGAAGCCAGTTCGCGAGGTCGCGGGCGTCGATGTACTGGAGGGGCAGGTCGCGCGGGCCCGGCGCGAGGACCGGGCCCCCGCGGGCGATCCGGGCCAGCCACCAGGGCAGCCGGCCGACGTTCTCGTACGGCCCGAGGATCAGCCCCGCCCGCACCAGCAGCGAGCGGTCGGCGCCGAAGGACTCCCGCGCGGCCAGCTCGCCGCCCCGCTTGTCCAGGGCGTACTCGGTGGGACCGGCGTCCGCCGCCGCGCCCTCGACCAGCGGGGCGTCCTCACGGCCCCCGGCCGGCGCGGGCCAGGCGTACACCGACCGGCTGGAGACGTACGCGTACCGCCCGGCCCGGCCGCGCAGCAGCCGGGCCGTCTCCCGCACCGCCCGCGGGGCCGCCGACCAGGTGTCCACCACCGCGTCCCACTCGCCCTCGGCGAGCGCGGCGAGCCCGCCCACGGCCGTGCGGTCGCCGGTCAACGCCCTTGCCCCGGCCGGTGGTTCGTGCCGTCCGCGGTTGAAGACGGTCACCTCCCAGCCGCGTTCGAGGGCCGCCTCGGCCACGGCCCGCCCCACGAACTCCGTTCCGCCCAGCACCAGAAGTCTCATACCGGGCAGCCTGCCCGGCCCGGGGGCGGGCGGCACGGGACTCCGCCGAGGGCGGAAGCGGCGGGTCAACGTCCGGTCGGCGGAATGTACTTGTAGCCGACGCGGCGCACGGTCTGGATGGTCCGGCGGTGCTCGGCGCCCAGCTTGCGGCGCAGCCGGGCGACGTGGACGTCCACGGTGCGGCCGTCGCCGACATGGCCGTACCCCCACACCGTGGTGACGAGCTGATCGCGGGTGTGCACCCGGTGCGGGTGGGCCACCAGATGGGCGAGCAGCTCGAACTCCAGGTAGGTCAGGTCGAGTTCACGGCCGCCGACGAAGGCGGTGCGCCGCACGGGGTCGATCCGCACCAGCGGCTCGGGGGCCCGGCCGGAAGGGGCCGTCCGGTCCGCCTGCTCCGCCTGGTCCGGCCGGTGCGCCTGGTCCGGCTGGTTCGTCCGGTCCGGCAGCGTGACCGGCAGGAACGGCGGCTGCTGGTCCGCCGGTACCAGCACCAGGTAGCCGACCATCGGGGGCCGTCCGGGCAGGACGGGCAGGGTGTGCTGCGGGGCCGGCAGCCAAGTGGCGCCCGGCGGCAGGAAGTCCGCGACATCGACCACCTCGTCCCGGTCGACGGCCCGCAGCCGGTGCCGGGCGGGGGCGGTCCGGGCGGACGCGGCGGGAACCGGAGAGACCGGAGAGACGGGGGAGGCGGAGGAGACGGAGGACGCGGGGGAGACGGAACGAGTGGTCGCCATGAGAGGTCAGCTCTTTCGCGCGAGAGGTTCGTCAAAGAGGGCGACGGCCGCGATTCGTGGTCGGGCGCGCCGGGGACGTACGTCGTTCCGCGCTGGCCTAAGGCCGGGGGTTACGGCTTCAGAGGGCCCGCGCGGATATCGCGCGACAACACACCCGGTCGAAGTCGTGGTGCTGACGGGAGGGCCAGAAGGGCTCAAGGTCATGGCGACCCGTCGCGGTGATCCTCTGGAAGCTGGCCATGCGCCCATTGAAGCAGAGGCAGGTGCCGGGCACGAGACTCCTCTCACGAGTTGGACGTGTCATTGGCGCGAAGTCGGCGTCGCGCGGGGTGCCGGAGCCGGGGTCAAGGCCCTGATCAGGGGTTTGGCGAAGCCACGGCGAGTCGCACCGCTGTCTCATCATTCGGACGCCGAGGAGGGGGCGGGGCATGCGACAGGGGCGCCCGCCTTCGTGGCGGGCGCCCCTGTCAGGGTTTCGGGGCGGATCAGACCTGTCCGGCCTTCTCCAGCGCCGTGCAGCAGGTGTCCACCATCAGGCGGGTCACCACGTAGGGGTCGACGTTGGCGTTCGGGCGGCGGTCCTCGATGTAGCCCTTGCCGTCCTGCTCGACCTGCCACGGGATGCGGACCGAGGCACCGCGGTCGGAGACGCCGTAGCTGAACTGGTCCCAGCGGGCGGTCTCGTGCAGACCGGTCAGCCGGTCGTCGATGCCGGCGCCGTAGTTCTTGACGTGGTCCAGCGGCTTGGAGCCCTCGCCCAGCGACTCACAGGCGGTGATGATCGCGTCGTAGCCCTCGCGCATCGCCTTGGTCGAGAAGTTGGTGTGCGCGCCCGCGCCGTTCCAGTCGCCCTTGACCGGCTTGGGGTCGAGGGTCGCGGAGATGTCGAAGTCCTCGGCGGTGCGGTACAGCAGCCAGCGGGCCACCCACAGCTGGTCGGAGACCTCCAGCGGGGCGAGCGGGCCGACCTGGAACTCCCACTGGCCCGGCATGACCTCGGCGTTGATGCCGGAGATGCCGAGACCGGCCTTCAGGCAGTTGTCGAGGTGCGCCTCGACGACGTCACGGCCGAAGATCTCGTCGGCGCCGACACCGCAGTAGTAGCCGCCCTGGGGGGCCGGGTAGCCGCCCTCGGGGAAGCCCAGCGGGCGGCTGCCGTCGAAGAAGGTGTACTCCTGCTCGATGCCGAAGATCGGCTCCTGCGCGGCGAACCGCTCGGCGACCTCGGCCAGTTCGGCGCGGGTGTTGGAGGCGTGCGGCGTCAGGTCCGTGTTCAGGACCTCGCACAGCACCAGCACGTCGTCGCCGCCGCGGATCGGGTCCGGGCAGGTGAAGACGGGCTTGAGCACGCGGTCCGAGGCGTGGCCCTCGGCCTGGTTGGTGGAGGAGCCGTCGAAGCCCCACAGCGGCAGCGCGTCGAGACCGGCCGGAGCGCCCGCGATGATCTTCGTCTTGGAACGGAGCTTGGCCGTCGGCGCGGTGCCGTCGATCCAGATGTACTCGGCCTTGAAGGTCACGGAGGGACACATCCTTCGGGTGGTTCGGGCGCACTTGCGGGTGCCGCGGCGCCGGGCGCCGCCTCGATCTGCCCCGAAGGCTGCCAACAGGCCGTTTCCCGGCCATTGCTCTTATGTGAACCCCGTGTTACCTGGGGGTTTTGTGTCCAGGATCACCTAGGGGGCCGGCAGGGGGAGGGTGCCACCCACCACCTGCCGGCCCGGCCCGTCAGGACGAGGACCGGCCGTGGGCGATCGCCTCCCGCACCGCCTCCTCCGTCCGCGCCACCAGCGTGGTGCCGTCGTCCGCCGTGATGATGGGCCGCTGGATCAGCTTCGGGTGCTCGGCCAGCGCCCTGATCCACCGCTCCCGGGAACCCTCGTCCCGCGCCCACTCCTTGAGCCCCAGCTCCTTCGCGACCGCCTCCTGGGTCCGCGTGATGTCCCACGGCTCCAGGCCCAGCCGCCCGAGCACGGCCCTGATCTCGTCCTCGCTCGGCACGTCCTCCAGATAGCGCCGCACGGTGTACCCGACACCCTCGGCGTCGAGCGTGCTGATCGCGCTGCGGCACTTCGAACAGGCCGGATTGATCCAGATCTCCATGCCCCAACGGTACGCGAGAACTCGTCCGCCACCCCCGCCCCGAGGGCCTCGAAAGCCCTTGTGGCCAGGGGCTTTTGTCAGTGGTCGGCCGTAGAATAGAAGCAGTGTTCGAGGGTGCCGCCGGGCTCGCCGGCCGGTGCCCTGACCGCGTCAGGAGGACGCCCGTGCCCGCTGCCGCTCTGAAGCCGAAGCCGTCGCCGACCCAGTCCACCGCCAAGCACCCCGTGCTCTTCGACTCGCCGTACCAGCCCGCCACGAAGCGGCCCCTGCCGGCCGGCCGGCCCCGGGAGTGGTACGTCACGCACAACCGGCGCCTGAAGGCCATGCGCCTGGCCATCGCCCTGCTCGACTCCGGCGTCTACCTGCCGGACCAGGCGCGCGACGACACCATCCGGAGCACCGCCGAGAAGATCGGCATGCGCCCGCCGTCCGACACCACGTGCCGCATGGTGCGGGCGTTCATGCGCTACAACCGCTGATCCATCGCGGCGCCGGACCCGCCCGGACTCCGGGCCGCCGTTACCCGCCCCCGGCCGGAAGGTTCACAGGCCGGGGGCGCCCCACACCGGGAACCAGCGGGCCAGGTCCTGCTCGATCCGCAGGTCACCGGCGAGTACGGACCTCACCTGGAGCTCCAGCGCGTTGTCCCGGCGCTCACCGCCACCGGGCAGCGGGGCGAAGGGGTAGAAGGTGCCCCGTTTGTAGAGGTAGACGAGCGCGAGCCCCCGGCCCGCGCCGTCGGTGAAGCCGGCCAGCGAGCACAGGAGCTGCGGGCCGAAGCCGTTGGCCTCCAGGGAGCTGTTCACCGCGTGCAGGTCGTTGACGAGCTGCGGCAGCTGGTCGGGGGCGCGGCGCGAGACCAGCCACGAGTAGCCGTAGTCGTCCCGGTGCGGCTCCACCGGCGACCCGGCGCGCTCCGCGTCCGCGTCCAGCAGCGCCTGCACCTCCCGGTGGGTCTGCTCGAAGGCGGCGCCCTCCACGGTGGCGAAGCACACCGCGCCCTGACCGGTCGGGGTGAAGCCGATCGCCGCCTGGAGCGTGATGGCGGCCGAGGGCAGCGCGAAGAGCTGATCGAGATCGGGGGCGACGGGCTTGGTGCGCCCCAGCAGGATGTCCAGCAGCCCCAACGCTCAGCCCGCCTTCCGCCGTGGTGTCCGGTCCTTCGGTCCGCTCATGCCCGGTCGGCCTCCCCCGGTACGGTCGTCTCGCCCAGCTCCGCCGAGATCCGGCCCAGCTGGTCCAGCCGCTGCCCCAGGGTCGGGTGGGTGGAGAAGAACCGCTCGATGCCCGGCTCCTTGCCGGTCGCCGGGGTGAAGTAGAAGGCGTTGAAGGCCTGGGCGGTGCGCAGGTCCTTGGTCGGGATCCGGGCGATGTCCCCGGTGACCTTGGTGAGCGCCGAGGCCAGCGCCGAGGGGCGGCCGGTCAGATGCGCGGCGGCGCGGTCGGCCGCCAGCTCCCGGTACCGCGACAGCGCCCGGATCAGCAGGAAACTGATCGCGTAGACGGCCGCCGAGACGCCCATCACGCCCGCGAAGACGACGGCGGTGTTCTGGTCCCTGCGGCCCCCGCCGAAGATCTGCGAGTAGAAGGCGAAGCGCACGATCAGGCCCGCGATCACGCCGAGGAAGGAGGCGATGGTGATCACGGCGACGTCCTTGTGCGCCACATGGGACAGCTCGTGCGCGAGCACGCCCTCCAGCTCGGCGGGCTCCAGGCGGCGCAGCAGCCCGGCGGTCACACAGACCACGGCGTGATCGGGGTTGCGCCCGGTCGCGAAGGCGTTCGGCATGTCCATCTCGGACACGGCGACCGTCGGCTTCGGCATGTCCGCGATGGCGCACAGCCGGTCCACCACCGCGTGCAGCTCGGGATACTCCTCGCGCTCCACGACCCGCCCGTGCATGGCGAACATGGCGATCCGGTCGGAGAACCAGAACTGGGCCACGAACATCGCGCCCATCAGGACCACGACCAGCAGCCAGGACTTCAGCAGCACGAGCAGCGCGGCGATGAAGACCACGTACAGCAGTCCCAGCAGGAACATGGTGACCGTCATCCGCACGGTCAGTCGCCGGTCGCTCCTAAAGCGGCTCTGCATCTTGCATCACCCCGCAGTCAGGCACCTTCGTCCCGCTGTCCAGTGTGCACCTGCGGCACGGTGTGGCGAGGGGGCCGGAAGGCCCGCTCACCCGACCGGCGACTTTCCGTGACCGGTCAGTAACCGTTCCGTATTCGAGCGTACCCCAGCAGCACGATCACCGCGGCCACGCAGCCGAGGACCACCGTGGTGGGCACCCAGGACGAACGGTTTCGCCCCGCGGGCTCCGGGTCGGCGCGGAAGGGCGCCGGCTCCGGGGGGTTCTCCTTCCAGCGGGCGGCGAGCATCCGGGCGCGGGCGGACGGCTCCTTGTGCTGGGCGGAGTTCGCCCAGCCATGATCGAACTCCCGCTCCCAGTCGTCCTGTTCAGACATTCCCCGTTCAACCTCTCTCGTCCGGGCAGATGCGGGGAGCATGATCCCGCGAGCTCCCGGAAAATAGGAAGCCTGAGCGGTGCGAAAGGTTGCACAGGGCCTCTGAGCTGCCCGTTCGGGCCCGGTTCGCGTCCGGATGCCGGGTGGTGGTCCGGCCGCTAGCATTTTCAGCAGAGCCGCGCCGCAGGGTGCGCCGGACGAGCGCCATCCCCGCCGATCAGGGGAACGTCAGCCCTGCTTCCTGAATCCGGGCGGCAACACCCACGACCGTGTCCCGCCGACCGGGCGGGCGCGGCCATCTTCCGGTGCCCGAGACGGACCGGGGGAATGGAAGGAGGGCAGTTCGATGAACGCACAGCGCGCGAGGCGACTCGCCGCGGTGTCCGCCGTCGGCGTTCTGCTGGCGGGCGGGGCCACCGTCGCCACCGCCGGCACCGCGTCGGCGAGCACCCAGAGCCACCTCACCACCAACCGCGGCTGCTACGGCCGCGACTGCTTCGGCTTCAACCGGGGCTTCAACCGCGGCTTCGACCGGGGCGGCTTCTTCGGCTTCAACAACGGCTTCAACCGCTTCAACACGCCCGTGGTGGTGGTCGTGGTGCCCTGACCCCTTCACCGGACACGGCCGGGGCCGCCTCCCGATGCGGGAGGCGGCCCCGGTGCGTGTGGGGGTCCGTCTGTCACACGTCGAAGTAGAGCTCGAACTCGTGCGGGTGCGGGCGCAGCTGGAGGGGGGCGATCTCCTGGGTGCGCTTGAGGTCGATCCAGGTCTCGATCAGGTCGGACGTGAAGACGTCGCCCTGGAGCAGGAACTCGTGGTCGGCCTCCAGGGCGTCGAGGACGGCGCCGAGGGAGGTCGGGACCTGGGCGACGTTCGCGTGCTCCTCGGGAGCCAGCTCGTAGAGGTCCTTGTCGATCGGCTCGGCCGGCTCGATCTTGTTCTTGATGCCGTCCAGGCCCGCGAGGAGAAGGGCCGAGAAGGCGAGGTACGGGTTGCCGGAGGAGTCGGGCGCGCGGAACTCGACGCGCTTGGCCTTCGGGTTGGAGCCGGTGATCGGGATGCGCATCGCGGCGGAGCGGTTGCGCTGCGAGTACACCAGGTTGATCGGCGCCTCGAAGCCCGGCACCAGGCGGTGGTACGAGTTCACCGTCGGGTTGGTGAAGGCCAGCAGCGACGGGGCGTGCTTGAGGATGCCGCCGATGTAGTAGCGGGCGGTGTCCGACAGGCCCGCGTAGCCCGCCTCGTCGTAGAACAGCGGGTCGCCGTTGTTCCACAGCGACTGGTGGACATGCATGCCCGAGCCGTTGTCGCCGAAGATCGGCTTCGGCATGAAGGTCGCGGTCTTGCCGTTGCGCCAGGCCACGTTCTTCACGATGTACTTGAAGAGCTGGAGGTCGTCGGCGGCGGCGAGCAGCGTGTTGAACTTGTAGTTGATCTCCGCCTGGCCGGCCGTGCCCACCTCGTGGTGCTGGCGCTCCACCTTCAGGCCGGACTTCTCCAGCTCCAGGGAGATCTCGGCGCGCAGGTCGGCGAAGTGGTCGACGGGCGAGACCGGGAAGTAGCCGCCCTTGTAGCGGACCTTGTAGCCGCGGTTGTTCTCCAGCGCGCCGGTGTTCCAGGCGCCCGCCTCGGAGTCGATGTGGTAGAACGACTCGTTCGCGCTGGTCTGGAAGCGCACCGAGTCGAAGACGTAGAACTCGGCCTCGGGACCGAAGAACGCGGTGTCCGCGATGCCGGTCGACGCGAGGTAGGCCTCGGCCTTGCGGGCCACGTTGCGCGGGTCACGGGAGTACTGCTCGCCCGTGATCGGGTCGTGGATGAAGAAGTTGACGTTGAGCGTCTTGTCCCGGCGGAACGGGTCGATCCGGGCCGTGGACAGGTCCGCGCGCAGCGCCATGTCGGACTCGTGGATGGCCTGGAAACCGCGGATCGACGATCCGTCGAAGGCCTGCTCGGCGTCCGGGTCGAACGCCTCGGCGGGCAGGGTGAAGTGCTGCATGATGCCCGGCAGGTCGCAGAACCGGACGTCGATGAACTTGACGTCCTCGTCCGCGATGAACTTCTTGGCCTCGTCGGCGTTCTGGAACATCCAGCTCCTCCTACTCCCGACCGTCCTCGCCGGGGCGGTAGATCGTTCGTGCGGCCAGTGCGGTGGCACACGCTGGTCCTGACCCTAGGGACGGGTGATTTCTCCGGCGTGACCCGTTTGTTTCGCAGAAGTTAACCGGCCACTCCTCCACCGTAGCCCCGGGACACCCCGGCGTCCCCCGGTCATTTGGGGACGCAGTACCGTGGTCGGGTGGACAACAGGCAGGCAATCGGATCGTGGCTCTCCGGCCCCCGCGCGGCCATGGAAGACGCCGGCGCGGACTTCGGTTACCGCGGCGAGAAGCTGGGACTCCCCGAGGAGGGCCCGAACTCCCTGGCCCGGCAGGGCAGGCGGCTCGGGGCCATCGCGGTCGACTGGGCGCTGAGCCTGCTGATCGCATACAGCCTGCTCACGCACGGCTACCAGCAGGGCGCCACCGGCAACTGGGCGCTCGGAGTCTTCTTCGTCATGAGCGTCCTGACGGTCGGCACCCTCGGCTTCACCCCGGGCAAGCGCCTCTTCGGCATCCGGGTCGTGGCCCTGGAGACCGGCACCGTCAGCCCGCTGCGCTCGCTGGTGCGCACCGTCCTGCTGTGCGTCGCCATCCCCGCCCTGGTCTGGGACCGCGACGGCCGCGGCCTGCACGACCGGCTGGCCAAGACGGTCGAGGTCCGCGTCTGACCCTTCCGGTTCGCCCCTAGGGGCTACAGGGGACGAGGAGTACGACGAGGGGGCCGGGACAAGCACCGCACGCCTGTCCAATCGATGCAGATCCCTTCACAGCACCAGGTGTGACGCGCAACACTCTCAGGCGCACGAGCAAG
>NZ_JBEZND010000016.1:0-119230 GCF_040706415.1 Streptomyces sp. NPDC048106
ATGGTACTGCAGGGGGGACCCTGTGGGAGAGTAGGACGCCGCCGAACAATTTTTGGGGAAACCCCCGCACCTCTGGTGCGGGGGTTTTCTGCGTTTAGGGTTGGACCATGCGCTATGAACTGATCCTCTTCGACAACGACGGCGTCCTGGTGGACAGTGAGCCGATCTCCAATCGGCACCTGGCGGCCTATCTGACCGAGCTGGGCGTGCCGACGTCGTACGAGGACTCGCTGCGCGACTACATGGGCTCGGCGATGCACCGGATCCACGACCTCGTCCTGGAGCGCACCGGGCGGCGGTTGCCGGAGGACTTCGACGACGTCTTCCACGCGCGGGTCTTCGCCGCGTTCGAGCGGGAGTTGAAGCCCGTGCCGGGCGTGGCCGAGGTGCTGGGGAAGCTGGCCGCGGACGGGGTGCCGTACTGCGTGGCCTCCTCCGGGAGCCATGAGCGGATCAGGGTGGGGCACCGCACCACCGGGCTCGATCGCTGGTTCCAGGAGGAGCGGATCTTCAGCTCGCAGGACGTGGGCAAGGGCAAGCCGGCGCCCGACCTCTTCCTGTACGCGGCCGAGCGGATGGGCGTCGCCCCCGAGCGGTGCGCGGTCGTGGAGGACTCCCCGCTGGGCGTCCAGGCGGCCGTGGCGGCCGGGATGGACGTGTACGGGTTCACCGCGATGACCCCGGCCGAGCGGCTCACCGGGACGACCCGACTGTTCGGCGCGATGAGCGAGTTGCCCGACCTGCTGATATGACCCGTGCCATCCGGCGGGGCCTGACATCTGTCATGCGGTGGTCCGGACGAACGTTTCTACCGGCGGCCCCCCGCCGGCCGCGAAGCTGAGGGCATGACGCAGAACACGGGGGCCCAGGGCCGGAGCGCACGGCGCGAGCACGGCATGCGGGACAACATCAGGCCGCTCGTCATCGACGTGGCCGCGCCCCTCGGGGCGTACTACCTCCTCAGGGACGGCCTCGGCGCGAGCACCCTCGCGGCGCTCGCCTGGAGCAGCGTGCTGCCGGCGGCGCGGACGGTGTGGGGCCTGGTGCGCGAGCGCCGGGCCAACGCGCTGGCCTGCCTCATCCTGGCGGTCAACGTCGTCTCCCTGCTGGTGAGTTCGGTCGCCGGGGACCCGCGGCTGATGCTCGCCAAGGACGGCGCGATCAGCAGCACCCTCGGCATCGGGATCCTCCTCTCGGTCCGGCTCGGCCGGCCGATGATGAGCACCGCGGCGATGCCCTTCCTGGTCAAGGGGGACGCGGCGAAGGAGGCCGCCTGGCGGCGGCTGACCGGTGGGTCCTCGGCGCGGTCCGCGGCCTTCCGGCGGCGGGAGAGCGTGTTCTCCGCCGTCTGGGGCCTGGCCCTGCTCGCCGAGTGCGTCGCGCGGGTCGTCGGCGCGTACACCGTGCCCGTGGACACCATGGTCTGGCTCGGCACCGTCCTCCTGGTCGTCTCGATGGCGACCGCCTTCGTCGTCAGCGGTGCGCTGGCCGCCGAACCGATGGAGAAGCTGCTGGCCGCCGAGGCCGCCGCGGGGACCAACACCGCCGAAGCTGAAGGAAATTCACCTTCTGCGGTGTCTACCCACAGGTAGTCCGGGGCCCTACGCTCGCCGCCATGACTGATGTGCTGCGGCGCGGCAGGGCCTCGCTGGCGTTCGCCTTCTTCGCCCAGGGCGCCGCCTTCGCCCTGCTGGTGACGCGCATCCCCGCCCTCCAGGACCGGTACGGCATATCCGACGCGCTGCTGCCGGTCTTCCTGGCCGCGGTGCCGATCCTCGCGGGCGTCGGCAGCGTCACCACCGAGCAACTGGTCAAGCGGGTACGGCCCAGCCGGCTGCTGCGCTGGTCCCAGCCGGTGGCGCTGCTCGCGCTGCTGGGCGCCGCGGCGGGCGGGCGGGGCCAGCTTGCCACGGTGGCGGTGGCGCTCGGGGTGTTCGGGCTGTCGGTGGGGGTGCTGGACGCCTCCATGAACATGCTCGGGGTCAGCCTCCAGCGGTCGTACGGGCGCAGCATCATGCTCAGCTTCCACGCCGTGTACAGCCTGGGCGGCATCGTCGGGGCCTCGCTCGCGTGGGCCGGGGCGCACTGGCAGCTCGCGCTGTGGGTGTCGTACCTCCCGGTGGTGGCCGTCCTGCTGCCGGCGACGCTCGTGGGCAGCAGGTGGTACGTCGACGGGGAGGCGGCGGCGCCGGTCGAGGAGGGGAACGGCGGCGGGGGTGTGGTCTTCCGGCTGCTGCTGCCGCTGTGCCTGGTGATGACCTTCGCCTACATCGGGGACTCGACGGTCTCCAACTGGAGCGCGAAGTACCTGAAGGACGTGCTGGGCAGTTCGGAGCAGTTGGCGACGGTGCCCTACAACGTGTACATGGTGACGACCCTGGCCGGGCGGGCCCTGGGGGACTTCGGGGTGCGGCGCTTCGGCGCGGCGGCGGTCGTACGGCTCGGGGCGCTGCTGGCGGCCGGCGGGTTCGCGGTGGTGGCCGTGGCGCCGGGGGCGTGGGTGGGGATGCTCGGGTTCACGCTGCTGGGTCTGGGGCTGTGCGTGCTGGTGCCGCAGACCTTCGCGGCGGCGGGGCGGCTGTTCCCCGGGGCGTCGGACGCGGCCGTCGCCCGCCTGAACATCTTCAACTACGTCGGGTTCCTGATCGGCTCGCCTTTGGTGGGGGCGGTGGGCGACGCCTGGAGCTATCGCGGGGCGATGCTGTTGCCGATGGTGTTGGTGCTGGTGACGCTCGTGTACGCCAGGTCGTTCGCGACGAGTGCGGGCCGATACGGTGGCGGGCATGAGCGGCCGCGCACAGCTGATGTGGGACGAGGCAGTAACGGGCTATGACTTCGGTCCGGGTCATCCGATGGACCCGGTGCGGCTGGCACTGACCCGGAACCTGGTCGGTGCCCTGGGGGTCGACCGGGAGCTGGAGATCGTCGCGGCGAAACCGGCCGGGGAGTCGACGCTGCGGCTGGTCCACCGGGAGGACTACATCGACGCGGTGAAGGCCGCGTCCGCGGACCCGGCGGGGGCGGACGGGTCGTACGGGCTGGGGACGCCGGACGATCCCGCGTTCGCCGGGATGCACGAGGTGTCCGCGCTGATCGCGGGGCAGTCGGTGGCGGCGGCGGAGGCGGTGTGGCGGGGGGACGCCCCGCACGCCGTGAACTTCGCGGGCGGGCTGCACCACGCGATGCCGGGGGGCGCGTCCGGGTTCTGCGTGTACAACGACGCGGCGCTCGCCATCGCGCGGCTGCTGGAGCTGGGGGCCGAGCGGGTCGCGTACGTGGACGTGGACGTGCATCACGGGGACGGGGTGCAGGCCGCGTTCTGGGAGGACCCGCGGGTGCTGACGATCTCGGTGCACGAGCATCCCCGCACGCTGTTCCCGCAGACCGGGTGGCCGCAGGAGACCGGCGGCGGGGCGGGGGAGGGGGCGGCGGTGAACCTGCCGCTGCCGGCCGGGACGGGGGACGCGGGGTGGGTACGGGCCTTCCACGCGGTGGTGCCCGAGCTGCTCGCGGAGTTCCGGCCGCAGGTGCTGGTCTCCCAGCACGGGGCCGACACGCACTTCGAGGATCCGCTCGCGCATCTCGCGGTCTCGCTGGACGCGCAGCGTGCGGTGCAGATGGCGTGCCATGAGCTGGCGCACGAGTACGCCGACGGGAAGTGGGTCGCGCTGGGCGGCGGCGGTTACGCGGTGGTGGACGTCGTGCCCCGCTCCTGGACCCATCTCGTGGCCATCGCCGCGGGGCGGCCGGTCGCGCCGGAGACGGTGATCCCCGAGGGCTGGCGCCAGGAGGTCTACGCCCGTACGCGCCGGCTGGCTCCCCAGCGGATGACGGACGGCCGCTGGCCGGTCTCCTGGTCCTCGTGGGACGGGGGCTACGACCCCGCCGACCGCCTGGACCAGTCGGTACTGGCGACCCGCCGGGCGGCCTTCCCGCTGCGGGGCCTGCTGCCGTAGGGGCCGTTGGGCCGTTACGCCAACCGTGCGGAAAACCCCTGGTATTTCCCTTCCGGGACGGGGCGAGGGGTCACCATCGCAAGCGTGTTGAGCTATCTGTCCGCGGTCCGGCTGGCCGGGACCGTGGGGACGCCGCGGGAGCGGAGTCTGCGGAGGTACCGGATGTTCGCGGCCCGCGATCCCCGCGCGCTGATCGGGATCGATCCGCAAGGGGCCTGGCAGGAGCCGGAGTTGCTCGGGCTGATGGCGGAAAGGTGTGGGGTTCCGGCCGACCCCCGGTACCGTTCGGGGCCGGACGCGATCGATCCGGCCCGGACGCTCGCCGCGCTGGACGCGTTCGCGGCGCGGCTGGCGGCGGCCGCGGGGCGTCACGCGCCCGTGCTGTTCGGCACCGGCCACCCCGGCTCGCTGCTCGGCTTCTACGCCGCTCTCGCGGACGCCCTCTCGGCGGCGGGATGTGAGGTTCTCACCCCCGCGCGGGGTCGCTGTGTCGACATATTGACCCGGTTCGGTCTACGCACGCATCGCATCGACTACGTACGACGCGTCGCGTTGGTGCGGGAAACCGACGCCGGGCGCCCCGGTTGTGAGCCTGGCGCGCACTGCCATTCGCCGCTGCCCGTCCGGGTCGTGCTGGAGGCCGCGGCGGCCGCCGGAGGCCCGCTGCCCGAGCTGGTCGTCGGCGACCACGGCTGGCTCTGCGGCGCAGGTCAGCTCGGGTTCGAGGCGATCGGCCCGGCGGACGCGGACGATCCCGCGCCGTTCGTCGGCGAGGCGGAGGGCGCCGTCTCCGTCGTCGTACCGCTGGACGACGGAGCCCGGTCTAGTCACTACCTGCCACTCACCCGCTACGTGCTCAAACGCGCGTGTCTGTCACAGTAGGCCGCCGATGGGTGCACCTCTTCCCCACTCGTACCATCCGCCCCTAGTCTGGGGAGTGAGCACGCAGCGACGAAGAGTCACCGGAAGGGGAAGCCGGCGGCCGTCGAGTGCGGAAGGTGCAGGTGTGTCATGGCTGGCGAGAGGCCTCTGAACGAGGTTCAGTTCCTGACCGTGGCGGAGGTCGCCACGGTGATGCGAGTGTCGAAGATGACCGTGTACCGCCTGGTGCACAGCGGTCATCTGCCCGCGATCCGGGTGGGGCGGTCCTTCCGCGTCCCCGAACAAGCGGTCCACGAGTACCTCCGCGACAGCTATGTGGGGGTGGAGACGGCCTGACGACCCCCTCCGGGGGGCCCGGAGACCCTCGATTACGACCTCGGCGCTCGGTTGGGTAGGCTAGCCCCTCGTAGGTCGTGTGGGCCCATGGCGCCCAAACAACCGAGTGATGAAAAGTGAGCGAGGGTAGTCGTGGGCTCTGTTATCAAGAAGCGGCGCAAGCGGATGGCCAAGAAGAAGCACCGCAAGCTGCTCAAGCGCACGCGCGTCCAGCGTCGCAACAAGAAGTAAGCGCGGTCGCCGCGTCCGCGCGGCACCGTGAGCGACGCTCCGCGAGAGCGCGTCCTGTGGCCCTCCACCGACAAAGGTGGGGGGCCACAGGTGTATTTCCGTCACCTCACGCATCGGCCGGTCATCGCAGCGCAACATCCACCCGCTAAGTTGGCCCCCACGGGGAACGCGGGACGTGAGGAACGCCGGAAGGAAGGCGCTGATCTTGGGCAAGGTCGTGCTCGTCACCGGGGCCGCCCGGCAACTGGGCGGCCGGTTCGTGCGGCGGATCCAGCGGGACCCGGAGGTCGAGCGGGTGATCGCGGTGGATGCCGTGCCGCCCGCGCACCGGCTGGGCGCGGCCGACTTCATCCAGGCCGACATCCGGCAGCCCACCATGGCCCGCGTGCTCGCGGAGACCGGCGCCGACACCGTCGTCCACCTCGACGTGACGGGCACCGCGCTGGGCGGCGGCAGCCGGGCCACGGTCAAGGAGACCAACGTCATCGGCACCATGCAGCTCCTCGGCGCCTGCCAGAAGTCGCCGGCGGTCGAGCGGCTGGTGGTGAAGTCCAGCACCAACGTGTACGGCTCCGCGTCGCGCGATCCCGCCGTGTTCACCGAGACAGACCCGGCCAAGTCGCTGCCCAGCGGCGGCTTCGCGAAGGACACGGTCGAGGTCGAGGGGTACGTGCGGGGGTTCGCGCGGCGGCGGCCCGATGTGGCCGTGTGCGTCCTGCGGTTCGCCAACATCCTCGGGCCGTCCGCGGACACCCCGCTCGCCTCGTACTTCGCGCTGCCGGTGCTGCCGACCGTGTTCGGCTACGACCCGCGGCTCCAGTTCGTGCACGAGGACGACGTGGTGGAGGTGCTGCGGCTCGCCTCGCACGAGCCGCGCCGGGGCACCCTCAACAGCGGGACCTTCAACATCGCCGGGGACGGGGTGCTGCTGCTCTCGCAGTGCTCCCGGCGGCTCGGGCGGCCCACCGTGCCGCTGCTGCTGCCGGCGGTCACCTGGGCCGGTTCCCTGGTCCGTACGCTGGGCATGACGGACTTCTCGCCGGAGCAGTTCCGGCTGCTGACGCACGGGCGGGTCGTGGACACCGCCGAGATGCGCGACACGCTGGGGTTCACGCCCCGCTACACGACGGCGGAGGCGTTCGCGGACTTCGCCCGCGGCCAGGGCGCCGGGCTGCTGCCCCCGGAGGCCGTCGCGGGGGCCGTCGACCGGATCGCCGCGCTGGCCCTGCCCGGCGGCCGGCCCACGACGCACAGTGCCGACTAAGGCCGACTAGCGCCAACCGAGGAGCGCGGTAACGATGGCGGACGCCAAGGTCATTCCCTTCGACGACGACCGGTCCCGGGGAAGCGGGAGCGGCAGTGGTCCACAGCGGTCCGGGAGACGGCGGGGTGCGGGCGGCCGGCGCGGCGGCCGTGGCGGCGCCGGGGCCGGGACAGGCGAGTTGGGCGAGGTGCAGCGGCTGCCGGGACGGGAGCCGGGGCCGCAGGACGGCCCGGCGGGCGCGGACGAGGCGCCGGCCGGCGCGCCGGGCTCCGGCGGCCCGGACGGTGGCCCGGACGGCGGTCTGGAGCGGCGGTTGGCGGCCGGGCTGGCGTTCCTGCGGCGCCGGCTGACCGGGGACTACGAGGTCGACGACTTCGGCTACGACGCGGAGCTGACCGACCAGGTCCTGATGTCGCTGCTGCGGCCGGTGTACGAGAAGTACTTCCGGGTCGAGGTGAAGGGCGTCGAGAACATCCCGGAAAAGGGCGGGGCGCTGATCGTCGCCAACCACTCCGGGACGCTGCCGCTGGACGGGCTGATGATGCAGGTCGCGGTGCACGACCGGCATCCCGCCGGCCGGCATCTGCGGCTGCTCGCGGCGGACCTGGTGTTCGTGCTGCCGGTGGTCAACGAGCTGGCGCGCAAGCTCGGGCACACCCTGGCGTGCGCGGAGGACGCGGAACGGCTGCTGGGGCAGGGGGAGCTGGTGGGGGTGATGCCCGAGGGGTTCAAGGGCATCGGGAAGCCCTTCAGCGAGCGGTACAAGCTGCAGCGGTTCGGGCGGGGCGGGTTCGTGTCGACCGCGATGCGGCAGGGGGTGCCGATCATTCCCTGCTCGATCGTCGGCGCCGAGGAGATCTACCCGATGATCGGCAACGCGAAGACGCTCGCGCGGGTGCTGGGCATCCCGTACTTCCCGCTGACCCCGACCTTCCCCTGGCTCGGGCCGCTGGGCGCGGTGCCGCTGCCGACGAAGTGGACGATCCAGTTCGGCGAACCGATCCCCACGGACGGGTATCCGCCGGAGGCCGCCGAGGACCCGATGCTGATGTTCAACCTCACGGACCAGGTGCGGGAACAGATCCAGCACACCCTGTACAAGCTGCTGGTGCAGCGCCGCTCGGTCTTCTTCTGACCGACGGCACGACGGCCGACGGCACGACGGTGGGGGCGCCCAGCTCGGAAGGGCGCCCCCACGGTCGTAGGGCCTCAGTCAGCCGCCTCGTTGTCGATCCCCAGTCGCGGGAGCAGGCCCGGCAGGAGTGGGGGGAGGGTGACGTCGGGGGCGGTGGCCGGGGGTTTGCCGGCCGGCGGGGTGCTGCTGTCGCCGCTGGACTTCGGCGGGGTCAGCAGGCCGCCGGTGCTGCCGCCGAGCAGGCCGTCGCCGGCGCCGGTGGTGGCGGTGCCGGTGGGGCTCCCGGTGCCGGTCTGGCCGGCGGACGGGGTGCTGCTGGGCGGGGCCGACCGGTGGGCGCCGGGGGACGCCGCGCCGGGGCCCCGGTGGGTGCCGTCGCCGCCCTGGGAGGGCTGCCGCGGCAGCAGGGACTGGAGCGGGGCGACCTCCTGGTCTATGGCGTCGAACACCGACGACACCTGCTCTTTGACGTCCCCGAGCTGCGTCGGCAGCCGGTCGCTGAGCGCGCTCCAGGCCTCGCGGTGGGACCGGGAGAACGTGGACAGCGCCTGGATCGGGCCCAGTTGGTCCGGATCGGCCTCGTAGGCCGCGTGCAGCAGCCGGTGGCCCTCGGTGACGTCGTGCCGCATCCCGGACAGGGTGCGGCGGATCTCGCCGATGGACTCGTGGTCGAGGTGGCCGCCGCGGCCGCGCTCCATCAGCCGGCGGGCCTCGCCGAGCCGGGTGGAGGCCTGGTCGAGGTAGACCTGGCCGCGCTGGTCCTCGCCGTTGCTCAGGTAGTCGAGCTTGAAGTCCTCGATACCGCGTTTCAGTCCGTACAGCGAGTCGCCGGGCAGGGCGTGGGAGCTGGCGGCGGCGACCCCGCCGAAGGCTCCCGCGGCCACGCCCACGCTGAGCCCACCGGCCGCGAGGCCCTTGGTCAGCCTGGTGCGCGGCCGGAGTTTGCCCAGCGGGCTCGCCCGGTGGGCGCCCTTGCCCCGGCGCTGTGCCGGTACCGAAGCGTCCGCCGCCCCGGCCCCCTCCTGGAACATGGCCTCCATCGCGGCCACCAGCCGTGCGCGCTGGACGACCTTGACTTCGGGGTCGAGCTGCGGCCTGGGCAGCGCGCCGAGGCCGTCCGCGAGGGCCAGCAGCCGGCCCTGCTCGGTCAGTTCCTCGGGGGTCGGCGGGGATCCCGCCGCTTCCTCGGACTGCTCGGCCGCCGTGTCCCGGTCGGACTGCTCCTCCAGGGCCTGGGCGAAGGCGTGCGCCCGCCGGTGCGCCGATACGTTCGCGATCACTGGCGGCACCTCCTCTCGTCATGACGGTCGACTCCCCAGGGGGTCCTGAGGGTTGCACGCCCCCGACCACTCCACACGATCGAGCGATGGGTCGGCCGGGGGGTGACCACAGGGAGCCTGTATCCCGCTCAACGACTGGCGCGGCACTTGGGTTACGGACGCCGGATGATCCGTCCGGAAAGTCAACGCGCCTTTACAGAAGGTGAGTTGGCGGTCGCCCGGAGTGGTGCGCCGCGGGTGGCCGTGCTCAGCGGGCGTCGTCCGGCAGCAGCCGGGCGAGAGTGCGGACGGCGCGGTACTGGAGGGTCTTGATCGCGCCCTCGTTCTTGCCCATGACCCGGGCGGTCTCCGCGACCGACAGCCCCTGGAGGAAGCGCAGCGTGACGCACTCCTGCTGCTGCGGGTTGAGGCGGCGCACGGCGTCCAGGAGGGCGGCGTTCGACAGGGACTCCAGGACGGAGTCCTCCGGGGAGCGCTCGACCTCGTTGGCGTCCAGCATCTCGCCGGTGGTGACCTCCAGGCGGAAGCGGCTGGACTTGAAGTGGTCGGCGACGAGGTTGCGGGCGATCGTCACCAGCCAGGCGCCGAAGTCGCGCCCCTGCCAGGTGAAGGTGCCGATCCGGCGCAGGGCGCGCAGAAAGGTCTCGCTCGTCAGGTCCTCGGCGGTCGCCCGGCCGCCGACGCGGTAGTAGATGTACCGGTAGACGGTGTCGCTGTACTGGTCGTACAGCCGTCCGAAGGCCTCGGCCTCGCCCGCCTGGGCGCGCTCGACCAGGTCCATCATCCGGGCACTGTCGCTGTCGGCGGCGGGGCGGCGGGCGGTGGCGGCGCCGCTCGCCCCGGCGGAGCGCCCGCGTCTGGTGACGGCGGCGCCGCCGTCGGCCAGTGCGTAGCACGGGCCCGCGGGCGCGGCGAGGGCGAAGGCAGGGACGGCGGGCGCGGTGGGGACGAGGCCGCGCAGCGTCTCTTTGACCGTTGCGACAGTTGCGCGCAGCGTAGCCAGGCCCGAGGCGTCAACCCCGACGTGTGGGTACACGGGACTCCCAGAGGCAGAGCTTTCATCACGTGCAGTGCGGAACCGTTCACCCGTCGTGGCGACGGAGGGGTACCGGTTTGCGTCTGAGGAGAATAACGCTTCGTACAGGCGCTGCTACACCGAGTTGCTCAAATCACCGATTGCGTCGCATCCGTAACCGGTTGTTGTCCTCTCTCGGTTCGGAATCTGATCGCTTCTTGACCGAAAAATGGCGTATTTCGGCGAACTCGGGACGAGTTGAAATGGCCGCGGCATAATTCCGGGCGCGAGGGAGGGGGCTGGGGAGATCCCCGCCGACGGGTGGTTACCGGCGTCGGCGGCTCAGGGCGATGGCCGCCGCGGTGCCGCCGGCGACCGCGCCCACGCCCGCCGCGGCCGGGATGCCGACCCGCGCCGCCTTGCGTCCCGTGCGGTAGTCCCGCAGCCGCCAGTCCTTCTCCCGCGCGTGCTTGCGCAGCTTCGCGTCCGGGTTGATGGCGTACGGGTGGCCGACGAGGGAGAGCATCGGGATGTCGTTGTGGCTGTCGCTGTACGCCGCGCAGCGGGCGAGGTCCAGCCCCTCCGCCGAGGCCAGCGCGCGCACCGCCTCCGCCTTGGCGGGCCCGTGCAGCGGCTCGCCCACCAGGCGGCCGGTGTAGACGCCGTCCACCGACTCCGCGACGGTGCCGAGCGCGCCGGTCAGGCCCAGCCGGCGCGCGATCACCGTGGCGATCTCCACCGGCGCGGCGGTGACCAGCCACACCTTCTGACCCGCGTCCAGGTGCGCCTGGGCGAGGGCCCGGGTGCCCGGCCAGATGCGGTCGGCCATGTACTCGTCGTAGATCTCCTCGCCGATGGTCTGGAGTTCGGCGACGCGATGGCCCTTGACGATGGACAGCGCCGAGTCGCGGGCGTCCTGCATGTGCTCGGGGTCCTCGACGCCGGCCAGCCGGAACCACGCCTGCTGCCAGGCGAACCGGGCCAGGTCGCGCGTCTCGAAGAACTTCCGCTTGTACAGGCCCCGCCCGAAGTGGAAGATCGCGGCGCCCTGCATCACGGTGTTGTCGAGGTCGAAGAAGGCGGCCGCGCTGGTGTCGCCGATCACCGGGAAAGCCGGTTCCTCCTCGGCCCGCGCGGTCTCCTGTGCCTCCTCCGAGGACTTGCGGGCGGCCTCCGCCGAAGCCTCGCCTGCCAACACGCTCCGCGCCGTGGCGGAGCGCCTACGGGGAGTGAGCCATCCGAGAGCGGCCATGTCGTGAGCATAGCCAGTCCGTTCGGCGCTTCCGGAGCCGAGAGGTTCGAAGACGGTTAACTCCGGGTGAGGAGAGGGTCGAACCGGGTGCGGCGAGGCCGGACCGGGTGCGGGAAGGCGGGACCGGGTGCGGGAGGCCGCGCGCGAGAATGGCGGGCATGAGTCCACTCTTCCGACGCAGGACCGCGAAGACCCAGCCCGGTGAGCGGCTGGTCACCCTGATCCGCAAGCCGGGCTGTCACCTGTGCGACGACGCGCAGGCCGTGATCGAGGAGGTCTGCCGGGAACTCGGGGTCCCCTGGGAGCCGAAGGACATCACCGAGGACAAGGCGCTGTACGACCAGTACTGGGAGCAGATCCCCGTCGTACTGGTCGACGGTGAACAGCACACCTTCTGGCGCGTGAACGCCGACCGGCTGCGCAAGGCACTGACCGAGTAGTCCAACTGGTCCGAAATTCGCTTAGAATTCACGGGCGGTTCGGTCTCGGGGGCGGGATTCACGAGGAGCGTGTGCGGTTTTGCCCCCAGTAACGAAGGTGCGCCGGTGTCTATGCGCCGGTTCCCGCCAACGGCGCGAAAGGTGCGTGACCCCGGTCACTTCTGCCGGGCAAATCGGACACCATCTTTGTGCACGCGTTCACAAAGACATAGCCTGCTGTCGACGGGGCGGTCTGGGAACGTGTGACCGCCCGCAGCCCCGCTCTACCATCAGGAGCACCGTGGCAACTGGCCGAACACACCGACCGGCGACCCGCAGCCGAGGGATTCCCGAGGCCACCGTCGCCAGGCTTCCGCTGTACCTCCGAGCCCTGACCGCGCTGTCCGAGCGCTCGGTGCCCACGGTCTCCTCCGAGGAGCTGGCCGCGGCCGCGGGGGTCAACTCCGCCAAGCTGCGCAAGGACTTCTCCTACCTGGGCTCCTACGGAACGCGCGGTGTCGGCTACGACGTGGAGTATCTCGTCTACCAGATCTCCCGCGAACTCGGCCTGACCCAGGACTGGCCGGTCGTCATCGTCGGTATCGGTAACCTCGGCGCCGCCCTCGCCAACTACGGCGGGTTCGCCTCCCGTGGTTTCCGGGTCGCCGCGCTGATAGACGCCGACCCGGGGCTGACCGGCAAGCCGGTCGCGGGCATCCCCGTGCAGCACACCGACGACCTCGAGAAGATCATCAAGGACGACCGGGTCTCCATCGGTGTGATCGCCACCCCGGCCGGCGCCGCCCAGCAGGTCTGCGACCGGCTCGTGGCCGCCGGGGTCACCTCCATCCTGAACTTCGCGCCGACCGTCCTGTCCGTGCCGGACGGCGTCGACGTGCGCAAGGTCGACCTGTCGATCGAGCTCCAGATCCTCGCCTTCCACGAGCAGCGCAAGTCCGGCGAGGAGACCGCGGCCGGCGACGGCGCCCTGCCCGCCGCCGTCACCCCCCGCGACGACTCCGCCGACCAGGGGCCCGACGGGGACGTACCCGCCGTGATGCCGGCATGAGCCTCCTCGTCGTCGGACTGAGCCACCGCAGTGCCCCGGTCAGCGTCCTGGAGCGGGCCGCGCTGAACGCGGAGGACCAGACCAAGCTGCTGCACGACACGGTCGCCGCCGAGCCCGCGACCGAGGCCTCGCTGCTCGCGACCTGCAACCGCATCGAGCTGTACGCCGACGTGGACAAGTTCCACGCCGGTGTCGCCGAGCTGTCCACGCTGCTCGCCCAGCACAGCGGCGTCGGCCTGGAGGAACTGACTCCCTACCTGTACGTCCACTACGAGGACCGGGCCGTCCACCACCTCTTCTCGGTGGCCTGCGGCCTGGACTCGATGGTCGTCGGCGAGGGTCAGATCCTCGGCCAGATCAAGGACTCCCTGGCCCGTGCCCAGGAGCAGCACACCGCGGGCAAGCTGCTGAACGACCTGTTCCAGAAGAGCCTGCGGGTCGGCAAGCGCGCCCACTCCGAGACCGGCATCGACCGCGCCGGCCAGTCCCTGGTCACCTTCGGCCTGGAGCAGCTCGCCGCCGGCGGCGACGTCCGGCACTGGGCGGCCGGCCGCAAGGCGCTGGTGATCGGCGCCGGTTCGATGTCCTCGCTGGCCGCCGCCACGCTCGCGCGGGCCGGGGTCGCCGAGATCGTCGTGGCCAACCGCACCTTCGACCGTGCCGAACGGCTCGCCGAGATCCTCATGGCGGCCGACGACAACGCGGTGACCGCCCGTGCGGTACGGATGGACGCCGTGCCGGACGAGCTGACACGTGCCGACGTCGTCGTCTCCTGCACCGGGGCGACCGGGCTGGTGCTCACGGCGGAGGCGGTCGCCCAGGCGGTCGAGGGCCGCACCGGGCAGCCGGCCGTCGCCGAACCGGTGCCGAGCCGCACGGCCCCGAAGGACGCCCCGTCCGACGAGAACTGCCCCCTGGACCTGGCCGCGGCACAGCCCGGCTTCTCCGTGATGGGCGAGGCCGCCGTGGCCGGGATGGACGCGGCCACCCTGGAGCAGCACGCCACATGGGCCTCGGCCGGCAACACCCGCCCGGCGGGCGGTCGGGCGCCCGAGCGCCCCGAGGCCGACGCCGAGCTGATCACCGCGCTCGCCGCGACCGCCGCCACCGCGGGCCGGATCCCCGAGCGGCGCCGCCCCGAGCCGGTCGCCGAGCGCCCCGCGCCCGCCCTCTTCCTCCTCGACCTGGCGATGCCCCGCGACATCGACGCCGCCGTGCACCGCCTGGCCGGGGTGCGCCTGGTGGACATCGAGTCGCTCGCCGAGGCCTCCGCCGACGCGCCGATGGCGGCCGACGTGGACCAGGTACGGCGTATCGTCTCCGACGAGGTCGCGGCCTTCGGGGCGGCCATGCGGGCGGCGCACATCACGCCCACCGTGGTCGCGCTGCGCACCATGGCCGCCGACGTCGTCGCCGCCGAGATCGCGCGGCTGCACGGCCGCCTGCCCGACCTGGACGAACGCCAGCGCGGCGAGATCCGCCAGGCCGTGCACCGGGTCGTGGACAAGCTGCTGCACGCGCCGACCGTGAGGGTCAAGCAGCTCGCGGCCGAGCCCGGCGGCGCCGGGTACGCGGACGCGCTGCGCACCCTGTTCGACCTCGACCCCGAGACGGTCGCCTCCGTCTCCCGGGCCGAGGACAGCACAGAAGAAACGAAGGACCGACCGGCATGAGTGACAAGGCACTGCGACTGGGGACCAGGCGGAGCAAGCTCGCCATGGCCCAGTCCGGGCAGGTGGCGGAGGCCGTCCGCCGGGTGACCGGGCGACCGGTCGAGCTGGTCGAGATCACGACGTACGGCGACACCTCCCGCGAGCATCTCGCGCAGATCGGCGGCACCGGCGTGTTCGTCACGGCGCTGCGTGACGCGCTGCTGCGCGGCGAGGTCGACTTCGCCGTTCACTCGCTCAAGGACCTCCCCACCGCGCAGCCCGCGGAGCTGGTCCTGGCCGCCCTGCCGGAGCGCGAGGACCCGCGGGACGTGATCGTGGCGCGCGACGGCCTGAAGTTCACCGACCTGCCGCGCGGCGCCCGCATAGGCACCGGCGCCCCGCGCCGCATGGCCCAGCTCAACGCGTACGCCCGCGCCCATGGCCTGGACATAGAGACGGTCCCGATCCGCGGCAACGTGGACACGCGGATCCGGTACGTCCGTGACGGCGAGCTGGACGCGGTCGTCCTGGCCGCCGCCGGACTCAACCGGATCGGCCGCATAGAAGAGGTGACCGACTTCCTGTCGGTCGACACGGTTCTGCCCGCCCCCGGCCAGGGGGCCCTGGCGATCGAGTGCGCCGCCCAGCGCGCGGACCTGATCGCGGCGCTCGGCGAGCTCGACGACCCGTTCACGCGGGCCGCCGTGACCGCCGAACGATCACTGCTCGCCGCCTTGGAGGCCGGTTGCAGCGCACCTGTGGGTGCACTGGCCGACTTCCTGGGCGACGGACAGGTTGTCAAGGAAATGCGCCTGCGCGCGGTCGTCGGGACCACCGACGGCACCCGCATGGTGCAGTTGTCCACCACCGGTTCCGTGCCCCAGACGCACGAGGGTGCGCTGGCACTCGGTAGCGACCTCGCCACCGAGATGCTCGCCCAGGGCGCGGCCGGTCTGATGGGGGAGCGAGCACATTGAGCCCCACCGCCCTTCCTGCCGCCGGTCCGGAACACGGGCACGTCACCTTTCTCGGTGCCGGACCCGGGGATCCGGGACTGCTGACTCTGCGCGCCGTGGAGGCACTGTCGAACGCGGACGTCCTGATCGCCGAGCCCGAGGTGCTCGATGTGATCCGGACGCACGCACGGCAGGGCGTCTCCGTCGTGCACACCGACGGGGACCTCTCCACGTCGCCGCCGGGCACGCCGCAGCTCACGGTTGTTGACGGCACGTCAACCACCGCCGCTGCCCCGTCTCCTGCCCGGGATGCCGCTCATCTTGTCATGGAGGCCGCGCGGGGCGGCAGGCGGGTCGTGCGTGCGGTGTCCGGTGACCCCGGGCTCGACACGGACGCCGCCGAGGAGATGCTCGCCTGCGCCGCCGCCGGGGTGCCCTTCGAGGTGGTCCCGGGCGTGGCGGCCGCGGTGGGTGTGCCGGCGTACGCCGGTGTGCCGCTGCGGGACGCCGACGGCGCGGACGTCCGGTTCGTGGACGCCCGTACCGCCTCCGACCGCTGCTGGACGGAGGTGGGCGCCTCCGACGGCACGGTGGTCGTCTCCACGACCCTGGACGCGGTGGCCGCCGCGGCGGGCGAGCTGGTCTCGGCCGGCCGCAAGCCGGACACCCCGCTGACCGTCACCATCGCCGGTACGACGACCCGCCAGCGCACCTGGGCCGCCACCCTCGGCACCATCGCGCAGACGCTGAAGCAGGCGAAGGTGCTGCCCTCGCCCGACGGCGGCCGGCCGGTGATAGCCGTGGTCGGCGAGCGCTCCGCCGCCGCCCGGCGCGACCAGTTGTCGTGGTTCGAGTCCAAGTCGCTGTTCGGCTGGAAGGTGCTCGTGCCGCGCACGAAGGAGCAGGCGGCCTCGCTCTCCGACCAACTGCGTTCCTACGGCGCGGTGCCGCACGAGGTCCCCACCATCGCGGTGGAACCGCCGCGCACGCCCCAGCAGATGGAGCGCGCGGTCAAGGGCCTGGTCACCGGCCGCTACGAGTGGATCGCCTTCACCTCCGTCAACGCGGTGAAGGCCGTCCGGGAGAAGTTCGAGGAGTACGGCCTCGACGCCCGTGCCTTCGCGGGCATCAAGGTGGCCGCGGTGGGCGAGCAGACGGCCCTCGCGCTGATCGCCTTCGGCGTCAAGCCGGACCTGGTGCCGAGCGGTGAGCAGTCGGCGGCGGGTCTCCTGGAGGACTGGCCCCCGTACGACCCGGTCTTCGACCCGATCGACCGCGTGTTCCTGCCCCGCGCCGACATCGCCACGGAGACGCTGGTGGCCGGGCTGATCGAGCTGGGCTGGGAGGTCGACGACGTCACGGCGTACCGCACCGTGCGCGCCTCGCCCCCGCCGGCCGAGACCCGCGAGGCGATCAAGGGCGGCGGCTTCGACGCGGTCCTCTTCACCTCGTCCTCCACGGTCCGCAACCTGGTCGGCATCGCGGGCAAGCCGCACAACGTGACGGTGATCGCCTGCATCGGTCCCGCGACGGCGAAGACGGCGGAGGAACACGGTCTCCGGGTCGACGTCATGGCCCCGGAGCCCTCGGTGCACAAGCTGGCCGAGGCACTGGCCGACTTCGGCGCGAAGCGCCGCGACGCGGCGCTGGAGTCGGGCGACCCGGTGACGCGCCCGAGCGAGCGGCGTCCGGGAGCGCGGCGGCGTCGTTCGACGACCTGACCGTTCTCGCCCACCCGCCCACCCACAGCTCTTGGCTGAAGGGTGGGCGGGCTGGTTTATGCGGTCAGTGCTTCGCCGCGTACGGCAGGAAGCTCGCCCAGCTGCGTGATGTGAATCAGGAAACCCAGCAGTCCGTGTCGGCGCCAACGCCACTGCGCCCGTTCTCCGTACCGCTGTCGGCCACCCGCCGCGGCGCCCGCCTGGCGAGGTTCCTCGCGGTGGAGCAACTGGAGTCGTGGGGCGTCCCGTTGGACCCGGCGAGGGTGATCGTGGCCGAACTCGCCACGAACACGGTGCTGCACGGCAGGGTGCCGGGCCGCAGCTTCCGTCTCACCCTGGCGGTGCCCGCGCCCGGCGTCCTGCGCATCGAGGTCACGGACACCCGCGCGGAAGCGCTCCCCGTGCGCGGGTCCGCCACCGTGCAAGACGGTGTGGGCGGAGTGCGCGTTCGATCCGTACCCGGGGTCGGGGGTCAGGCGGGCGTGAGCGGCCCTGCCGGCTCCGGTGCGTTGTGGGCGCGGCGGTAGGCCAGGGGTGACAGGCCCAGGTATGTGTGGAAGTGCTTGCGCAGGGCGACGGGGTCGCCGAAGCCGCAGGTGGTGGCGATCCGGGCGACGGTCAGGTCGGTGGACTCCAGCAGCAGCCGCGCGTGCGCGAGCCGCCGCTGTGCCAGCCACTTCAGCGGGCTGCTGCCCACCTCGCTGCGGAACCGCCTGGTGAAGGTGCGCACGCTCATGTGCGCGTGCCGGGCCATGTCCTCCAGGGTGATCGGCTCGGCCAGCCGGTCCAGGGCCCACTGCCGGGTCGCCGAGGTGGAACGGTCGGTGTCCTGCGGAACCGGGTGCTCGATGAACTGCGCCTGTCCGCCCTCGCGCCACGGCGCCACCACGCAGCGCCGCGCGGCGGCGGAGGCCACCGCCGCCCCGTGGTCGAGGCGGACCAGGTGCAGGCACAGGTCGATGCCGGCCGCTCCGCCGGCGGAGGTCAGGATGCGGCCGTTGTCGACGAACAGCACGTCCGGATCGACCTGGACGTCGGGGAACAGCCGCGCCAGCGCGTCGCACAGCGCCCAGTGCGTGGTGGCCCGGTGGCCGTCCAGCAGACCGGCCGCCGCGAGCTGGAAGGCCGAGGTGCACAGGCTGACGATGCGGGTGTCCGGCCCTATCCGGTCCAGCGCCGCGGTGAGTTCCTCGGGGAGCGTGCCGGTCGCGAGCAGGTGTTCGCTGGGTTCCTGCGTGGCGAGCACGACGGTGTCCGCGGTCTCCAGCACCGACTCGTCGTGGTCGACGACGATCCGGTAGTCCTCGTGCGTGCGCACCGGCCGGCCGCCGAGGGAGCAGGTGCTGACGGAGTACAGGGGGGTCCCGTCCGGCTCGCGGGCCTCGTTGAACACCCGGGCGGGGATGCCCAGGTCCAGCGGCAGGACTCCGTCGAGGGCGAGAACGGCAACACGATGCGGCATGGCCGGAATGGTACGACAGGTGGCCCTCCGGCCACTCACTCGCCTCCGTGAGTACGGGCCAATCTTTCTTCTGTCGGGGCCGCGGTCCCGGCAGAAGAAGGAACCGAGACGGACATGAGCGAGGACGAAATGAGCGAGCAGACCATGCGGGCGGTCACCATCACGGAGTTCGGTGGGCCGGAGGTGCTGACCGTCGAGGAGGTCGCGCGCCCGGTGCCGCTGCCGACCGAGGTGCTGGTGCGGGTGCACGCGGCCGGCGTCAACCCGGTGGACTGGAAGACCCGCGAGGGTCAGGGCATGGCGGGGCTCCAGACGTTCCCGCTGATCCTGGGCTGGGACGTGTCGGGCGTGGTGGAGGAGGTCGGCTTCGGCGTGACCACGCTGAAGGTCGGCGACGAGGTGTACGGCATGCCGTGGTTCCCGCGCGCCGCGGGCGGCTACGCCGAGTACGTGACCGCCCCGGCCCGCCAGTGGGCCCGTAAGCCGGCCACCCTGGACCACGCGCACGCGGCCGCCGTGCCGCTGGCGGCGCTGACCGCCTGGCAGACCGTGGTCGACACCGCCCATGTGCGGGCAGGCCAGCGTGTCCTGATCACGGCCGCCGCCGGCGGGGTCGGCCACTTCGCGGTCCAGTTCGCCCGGCATCTGGGCGCCCATGTGATCGCCACCGCGAGCGCCGCCCGGCACGCCTGGCTCAAGGAGCTCGGCGCCGACGAGATCATCGACTACACCACCACCCGCTTCGAGGACGTCGTCAAGGACGTCGACGTCGTCATCGACCTGGTGGGCGACGCGCACGACCGGACCAGCACCCGCGCGCTGAAGGTCCTGCGTCCGGGCGGCCTGCTGGTCGCCGTGCCGTCCGGTGTCGCCCCGGAGCTGGCCCAGGCCGGCGAGGCGGCCGGCGTGCGCGTCACCCCGTACCTGGTCGAGCCGGACGGCGAGGCGCTGGCCACGATCGCGGACCTGATCGACGACGGCGAGGTCGTCGTCGAGGTGGAGGAGACCTTCCCGCTGGAGCGGGTCGGCGCGGCCCACACCCGCGTCGAGGCGGGCCGCACCCGCGGCAAGATCGTCCTGACCACGGCCAACTGAACTACTTATAACCGCAGTTGGGAGCCGCACCATGTACTACGAGATCCGCCGCTACCAGGCCCGGCCGGGACGCCGCGAGGAGTGGGTGCGCTACATGGAGGACGTGGTCCTCCCGTTCCAGGCCTCGCTGGGCATGGACGTGACCGCCTCCTTCGTGGACGCCGAGGACGAGGACGGCTATGTGTGGATCCGCCGGTTCGAGGACGAGGCCCAGAGCGAGGCCCTGTACGCGGCCGTCTATCAGGACGACCGCTGGAAGAACGAGATCGGACCGGTCGTCCACGACCTGCTGATCCCCGAGAAGACCGTCGTCACCCGCGTGGCCCCCACCCCCGCCTCACCCTTGCGATGACCCGGCTCCGGCCGCTTCATCCGCCACCGCATCGCACAGCACAGCACAGCAGCAAGGAACCATCATGAGCACTGACACACCCCGGAAATCGGCCCCCGCCTCGTCGGTCACGCGGGCCGCCGCCGGCGAACTCATCGCGGCGGTGCACGGCGCCGCTGCCCGGATCGGCTTCTCGGCGGCCGTCGCCGTCACCGACCAGGCCGGACATCCGAAGGCGTTCGACCGGGCCGACGACGCGCCCTTCCTCACCGCCGAGGTCGCCCTGGACAAGGCCTGGACCGCGGCCTCCTTCCGCCTCCCCACCCACACGTGGAACGACCTGATCGCCAACCCGCGGATCGCACCACTGGCCGGCCACCCCCGCGTGATGGCCGTCGGCGGCGGCTACCCGATCATCGAGAACGGCCGGTACATCGGGGGCCTGGGAATCTCCGGCGGCGACTACGCCCAGGACCAGCAGGCCGCCGAAGAGGCCCTGGCCGCCCTCGGGTTCGAGCTGCCCGGTCAGTGACCGACCACCGGAGTGTCGGGCCACCGCCGACCCGACACGGTGACGGGCGCCGTCCGAACGGGTGGGATCCGCGGTGCGCATAGCCAGTCGTGAGGCGACTTCCCTAGGCTGCGGCGGGACGAAGGGGCGGCATTCGGCGATCGCCTCACGGGCATGCGCGGGAGGACACGGGTGAACTCCTACAGCACGAACGGGAAGTTGGTGCGGGACCGGATTCCGCAGATCATCCGCGACGGCGGGGCCGAGCCGGTCGTCTACATCGCGGATCGGGAGGAGTACCGCAGTCGGCTGCGGGACAAACTCGGCGAGGAGGTCGCCGAGTTCCTCGCGGCGGGTGCCGACACGGCGCCGGAGGAACTGGCGGACGTGCTGGAGGTCGTCCACGCCCTCGCCGCGGACCTGGGAGTCGACGGGGATCAGCTGGAGAAGATCCGCGCGGCGAAGGCGGGCGAACGCGGTGGCTTCTCCGACCGGATCATCTGGACGGGCAACCGCTGACCGGAGGCCGCTCGCACGACCGGTTGGTAGATGGGCTCAAGCTTCGGGCTTCGTCACTTTCTCGACCTCGCCGAGCGCGGCGATGGAGAGTGCGGCGATGTGTGGAGAAAATGGGCGGCACGAGAAGGCAGGGAAACGTACGCGTATATGACGCTGGATGCTCTACTCGCCGCGGTTGCCCTCCATTCGACGGAGGCGGCGCAGGAGGAGCGTACGGTGCTGATGCCCGTCACCGCGGCGGACGTGATCCGCAGGGACCGCGTCTACTACAACCGGTACCTGCGGCGATGCGGTCGTTGGCACAGGGCATGCAGGTTCTTCAACGGTGGCGCAGTAAAAGCAGCTTGGCTCATGCGCACTCGGCGATTAACGCAGGAGGACGTCCACGTTGACAGGGCAGATCGAAGTGGAGCGCAAGCGGCGGCTGCCGGACGGCGGCGCGGGTCTGGCGGGGGTGCTGGCCGGCCTTGGCTGGGTCGACGCCGAGCCGATGACCGAGGCGGACGCGTACTACAGCCGACCGGACGTCGACTACATGGAGACCGTGGAGTGCCTGCGGGTCCGCCGGCGGGACGACGTCGCGGAGTTGACCTACAAGCCGCCGTCGACCGCCGCCACCCACAGCGCGTACGGCGTGATCTCGAAGCCGGAGACGAACGTGCGGCTTGCCGCCGGGGACCAGGCGGCCCTGGCCGATGACCTGCTGGAATGCATCGGCATGCGGCTGCTGGTCCGGCTGCCGTACCGCGACCTCGCCCTCGGCCGGGCTGGCGATGAGCGGTGTGCGTCGTGAACTCGGCGGGGGCGACCGTACTTGGCCTGCCCGGTGAACCCTCGGGGCGGTCACGCGGAGCGGCCTGTGGGCGTCCGGGTGGATGCCCACAGGCCGGTGTGACTTATGGCGTGGTGCAGCTGATGGAGCCGGATGGGAGGTTGTTGCCGGACGACGAGGTCGCGGTGAAGCCGAACGTCGTCGTGCCGTCCGCCGCGATGGTGCCGTTGTAGTCGGCGTTGCGGACCGTCACCGCGCCGCCCGTGCCGGTGGAGAGGACGCCGCTCCACACGCTGCTGATCGTCGTGCCGCTGCCCGGGGTCCAGCCGACGTGCCAGCCGCTGATGGGCGAGGTGCCGTGGTTCATGACGGTGACCGTGGCCTGGAAGCCGCCGCTCCAGGAGCTGTCCACCTTGTAGGTGGCCATGCAGGAGCCGGTGCCGCTGGTCGGCGGAGGCGTGGTGGGCGGAGGCGTGGTGGGGGGAGGCGTGGTCGGGGGAGGCGTGGTCGGGGGCGGGGTCGAACCGCCGCTGCCCCGGATGCCCGTGACCTCGCCGTGGCCGCCGTCGAAGACGATGTCGGAGCAGGAGAAGAAGTTCTCGCTGCTGTCCGAGCGCACCCACTGGATGAACATCAGCGCGTCGCCCGTCCGGCCGGAGGGCAGCGTCTGGTTCCAGTAGTAGTGACCGCCGTCCGTGCCGGGCGAGCCGGACGCGGGCGGGTTGGTGACCGTCGAGGCGAGCTGGAGGTCCGACCAGGCGAGCGGGGTGGTGGGCGACCAGCCCTGCTTGGTGAAGTAGACCCTGAAGTCACCGGGGTGCTGGGCCCAGTTGCTGTAGTCGAGCTCGATGGTGGAGCCCGAGGTCAGGTGCGTCTTCGGCCAGTCGTTGCGGGCCAGGTTGTAGCCGCTGAAGTCGTACGGCGACTTGTTGCCCGCGCTGCAGATGGTGCCGTCCGGGACGTAACCCTCGCCCCGTCCGGCGGCGTTGGAGTCCAGCACCGCGAACCAGTTGTAGAGCGAGCTGGAACCGCTCTGCGCGATGGCCGCCGCACAGGCCGGGTTGGTCGGGTCGACCGCGCCGGTGCTCGTGATGGCGTCCTTGTAGCAGAGGTAGGTGCGGGAGCCGGGGGACATGGCGACGCCGTGGGCCGATGCGTTCCCCGTGCCGAGGAAGACCAGCCCTAAGGCGGAGAGCAGGGCGGCGACTGCTGCCAGCAGCGCCGAGATTCTGCCGCGTCTGATCATGGGGGGATGTGACCTTTCGCAGAGGATCGACATGCCAGGAAAAGGCATGTGCATGACATTTGCGAAGTGCCGTGGAGCGCTGGCGTGGGAGCGCTCCCACCCTTCGGAGGATAGGGACGCGTTAACCATATGTAAACGGCCTGGACAAAGAGCGGGCCCGGACGGGACGGTCTGGCCGTCCCGTCCGGGCCGCTCGTACGCGATCCGGTTGTCCGCGTTACGCGGCCGTGCCGCCCGCGTAGTCGCTGTTGAACGTCGTCTCGACGGTCTGGGCCACCGGCTGGGCCACCCCCGTGCCGGTCATGATGATGCCCAGCTCACGGTTGTTGCTGAGGGAGTTGCTGCTGATGTTCATGGAGCCCGCCTCCACGGCCTGGGTGGTCAGGCCGTAGTCGGCCACCATCGCCTTGGCGTGGATGTAGAAGCCGTTGGGGTCGGAGTAGCCGACGACCGTGCCGCCCGCGGCCTTGACCGCGGAGACCTGGCTGGCGTAGCTGGCGGGGTCTTCGAGGACGACGCGGACCTTCACCCCCGCCTTGGCGCGCGCCACGATCGCGTTGACGACCGTGCTGTCGCTGAACTCCAGCTCCTGGACGTCGAGCGTCTTGGTCGCGGCGTTGATGAAGGACACCAGCTTGCTGCGGGAGTCGGTGGGGGACCACAGCAGGTGGTCGCCGTCGGTCGGGGTGATCGAGGTGCCGGCGTAGTCGGCGTCGAAGACCTTCTCGATCGCGGCGACGTCGCGGGTGTCGTCGGTGAAGACGCCGTAGTCCCGGCTGGTCGTGTAGTACTGCGAGGTCAGGTTGCCCGTCATGACCAGGGACTTCACGCCGTCCACGGTGATCGTCTTCTGGTGCGTGTAGACGTAGGCCGTGGAGGACCAGGCCACGCCCACGCCCGCGTTCGTCAGCGTCGTGTACGCCGTGTTGTTGGCGGTCTTGTGCGCCTGGTCCAGGACGACCCGGACGGTGACGCCCTTCTTCTCCAGCGCGACGAGGTCGTTGACGGCCGTGGTGTCCTCCAGCTCGTACATCGTCATGTCGAGCTTGCTGGTGGCCGAGTTGATGAAGTCGTAGATCGTCGGCTGGCCGGTGCCGGCCTGGGAGAAGGCGAACGCCGAGTACGTCGCCGCGTTCGCGGGGACGGCGGCGATGGCGACGGCCGTACCGGCGGCGAGGGCGACGGCGGCGCGGGCGAGGGTCTTCCGCAGCATTGCGTGACTCCTTTTGGGAGGCGTGGGCGTGCGATGTCGGGTGCATGACACCACGCGCGTAGAACGCTGGGGAGACGTGCGGATCCAGAGACGGCCAGGGGAGCGCAAAAACTCGGTATCGGGGTTCCGGTTTGCCCCTCAATGCCAGGCGTCGGGGCCGACAGGGCGTCGGTAACGAAGGGGAGCGGGCGGGCGTAGCGTAGAAGGCATGACGAAGTACGGATCTTTCCCCGGTACGCGTCCCCGCCGGCTGCGGACCTCGCCCGTCATGCGGCGGATGGTCGCCGAGACGCGTCTGCACCCCGCCGACCTGATCCTCCCCGCGTTCGTCCGCGAGGGCGTCAGCGAGCCGGTGCCGATCTCCGCGATGCCCGGCGTCGTCCAGCACACCCGCGACAGCCTGAAGAAGGCCGCGCTGGAGGCCGTGCAGGCCGGGGTCTCCGGGATCATGCTGTTCGGCGTGCCGGAGGACGGCAAGAAGGACGCCCAGGGGACGGCCGGTACCGACCCCGACGGGATCCTCCAGGTCGCCCTGCGCGACGTGCGGGCCGAGGTCGGCGACGACCTCCTCGTCATGTCCGACCTGTGCCTGGACGAGTTCACCGACCACGGCCACTGCGGGGTGCTGGACGCCGAGGGCCGGGTCGACAACGACGCCACCCTGGAGCGGTACGCCGAGATGGCTCAGGTGCAGGCCGACGCCGGCGCCCACGTCGTCGGCCCCAGCGGGATGATGGACGGCCAGATCGGCGTCGTCCGCGACGCGCTCGACCAGATCGGCCGCGAGGACGTGGCGATCCTCGCCTACACCGCCAAGTACTCCTCCGCCTTCTACGGCCCCTTCCGCGAGGCCGTCGGCTCCTCGCTCCAGGGCGACCGCAAGACGTACCAGCAGGACCCGGCCAACTGGCGCGAGTCGATGCGGGAGTTGGAGCTGGACCTCGCCGAGGGCGCGGACATGGTGATGGTCAAGCCGGCCGGGCCGTACCTCGACATCCTGGCGCGCGTCGCGGACGCCGTGGACGTGCCGGTCGCCGCGTACCAGATCTCCGGCGAGTACTCGATGATCGAGGCCGCCGCGGAGAAGGGCTGGGTGGAGCGGGACCGGGCCATCTTCGAGACCCTCACGGGGATCAAGCGGGCCGGTGCGCGGAACATCCTCACGTACTGGGCGACCGAGGTGGCGCAGAAGCTGCGCTGAGCCGGGGGCCGGGGCGACCGACTGGAGGCCGGGGCCCGGCGGCGGGCAGCGGGGCCGAGCGATAGTTGAGGAATCAATCAGTTCGGCCCGCTGTTCACGGCGGTATGAAACGCATCGGATTCCTCTCCTTCGGTCACTGGGCCGACAGCCCGCACTCGAAGACCCGCAGCGCCTCGGACACCCTGCTGCAGTCCATCGACCTCGCCGTGGCCGCCGAGGAGCTGGGCGCCGACGGGGCCTACTTCCGGGTGCACCACTTCGCCCGGCAGCTCGGCTCGCCGTTCCCGCTGCTCTCCGCGATCGGCGCGAAGACCTCGCGGATCGAGATCGGCACCGGCGTGATCGACATGCGCTACGAGAACCCGATGTACATGGCCGAGGACGCCGGCGCCGCCGACCTCATCTCCGGCGGCAGGCTCCAGCTCGGCGTCAGCCGCGGGTCACCGGAGCAGGTCATCGACGGCTGGCGGTACTTCGGGTACGCGCCGGGCGAGGGCGAGACCGACGCCGACATGGCCCGCAAGCACACCGAGGTGCTGCTGATGGTGCTCCAGGGCAAGGGCTTCGCCGAGCCGAACCCGCGCCCGATGTTCGCCAACCCGCCGGGGCCGCTGCGCATCGAGCCGTACTCCGAGGGGCTGCGCGAGCGCATCTGGTGGGGCGCGGGCTCCAACGCCACCGCCGCCTGGGCCGCGGGGCTCGGCATGAACCTGATGAGCTCGACCGTCAAGGACGACGAGGGCGGCGCGCCGTTCCACGTCCAGCAGGCGGCGCAGATCCGGGCCTTCCGCAAGGCCTGGGCCGAGGCGGGCTGGGAGCGCGAGCCGCGCGTGTCCGTCTCGCGCAGCATCTTCGCCCTCACCGACGACCGCGACCGCGCCTACTTCGGCGGCGACGGCGACAGCAGCGACAGCATCGGCCACCTGGACGCCGACACCCGGGCGATCTTCGGCCGCACGTACGCCGCCGAGCCCGACGCCCTGATCGAGCAGCTCGCCGGGGACGAGGCGATCGCCGAGGCCGACACGCTGTTGCTGACCGTGCCCAACCAGCTCGGCGTGGACTACAACAGTCACGTCCTGGAGAACATCCTCACCCACGTCGCGCCGGCCCTCGGCTGGCGCTGACCCTGACCGGCGGGAGTCCCCGTGCGCAAGATCCTGATCATCGGCGGGACCGGCTACACCGGCGCCAACGTCGCCGCCGAGGCCGTCGCACGGGGCCACCGCGTGGCGTCGTACTCACGGTCGGCCCCCAAGGACCCGGTCGAGGGGGTGGAGTACACGCACGGCGCGGCGGACGACGCCGTGCGGCTGGTTCCCGGTCAGGACGCGGTGGTCGCGACCCTGTCGCCGCGCGGCGACCTGGTCGGCCGACTGCTCGGCCTGTACCAGGACATCGCCGCCGCGGCGGACGCCACCGGCGCCCGGCTGATCGTGATCGGCGGGTTCTCCTCGCTGCGCCCCGCGCCGGGCGAGCCCCGCTTCGCCGAGGGCGAGGTGCCCGAGCAGTTCCGGACCGAGGCGCGGGAGATGGACGCCATCCGGGAGTGGCTCACCTCCGCCGCGCCCGCCTCGCTCGACTGGACCCTGATCTCTCCCGCGGCCGGCTACGGCTCCTGGGCCGCCGGAGAGCGGACCGGGACCTACCGCGTCGGCGGGGACGTCGCCCTCTATGACGAGCAGGGCGGATCGGAGATCTCCGGCGCCGACTTCGCGCTGGCCGTCGTGGACGAGATCGAGCGCGACGCGCATCCCCGCGCGCACATCTCCATCGCTTACTAGTCTCCCGACTCGGGGAGACCAGGTCACCAACTGGCGATGTCGGACGCGTCCCGCTGCCAGTAGGTGACCTTCAGCGTGCTGTCGTAGTACACGCCCTTCGCGGGCAGCGCGGGGCTCGCGGTGGCGCCGCCGTCGCTGCGCGGCGTCATGCCCTGGAAGTACACGGTCAGCTGGTGGGACGTCGTACCGCCGTCGCCGCTGCCGTCGGCGGCGGACAGCAGCACGCCCGCGTAACCGGACTCGCCGGGCGCGAGGGTGGTGACCGCCTGGGGCTGGGTCGACTCGTCGGCGCCCGGCGCCCACTGCATCCCGTCGAAGCGGAGCACCGGGTAGTACGTCAGGTCGCAGTTCTTCGAGCCGGTGTTCGTGACCGTGAGCAGCATGTGGTTGAGCGGGCGGGACAGCACCTGGGCGGTGACGCGGGTGTTGGCGCCGTTGCACAGGGCGCGGGTGGCGGAGTCGGTGGAGCCGGACCCCTTCGAGCCGGACCCCTTCGAGCCGCTGGAGCCGTGGGCGCTCCCGGTGCCGCCGGCGGAGTGGGCGCCGGTCGAGGCCTGCTGGTCGCCGCCGCCCCCGGAACCGGCGCTTCCGCCCTGCTCCTTCGCGTCGGCGGCGGGCTTGTCCGTGCCCTTCGTGTCGTTGCCCGTGTGGGTCCCCGTGCTCGTGCTCGCCGACGGGGTGTGCCGGGCCACGCCCTCGTCCTTGGTGCCCGTGCCGCTGTCGCACGCCGTGAGGGCGAGTGCGGCGAGGGCGGCTCCGGCCGCGGCGAGCAGGGGGGTACGGGTGCGGCGGATACGGCTGTCGCGCATGGCGCTTCTCGCTTTCGGTGGGTGGAATGCTTGGATGGCCACAGCCTGCGGGGCGGTCTGTCCCGCCCGCCAGACCCGGCGGCCGATCCGGGACGCTGGAACGGTCAAACGGGCGTTGACCTGCAAGAACGTCCCGTCCCTGGAACGGGGGAACGGGACAGGGGGAGGGGAAGGACAGTGCCGGACAGTACCGGTGGGACCGGATTCGCCGAGCGTTTGCGGGAGTTGAAGGACCGCTCCGGGCACAGCTACGGCATGCTCGCCAAGCGGCTCCACATGAGCACGTCGACGCTGCACCGCTACTGCAACGGGGAGGCCGTACCGACGGATTACGCCCCGGTGGAGCGGATGGCCCGGCTGTGCGGGGCGACGCCGGAGGAACTCGTGGCGCTGCACCGGAGTTGGGTGCTGGCGGACGCGGGACGGGGGAGGAAGGCGGCCGGTGAAGGGGCCGGGGGCGGGGCCGATGAGGGGGCGGTCGCGGAGGCGGTCGCGGAGAGGGTCGCGGACGGCGACCCCGAGACGACACCGGAGCCGGAGCGTGAGCCGACACCCGAGCCGACACCGGAGCCGGTGCCGGTGACGCCGACCCCGGTACCGGCCACCCCCGCTCCCCGCTCCCGTCGCCGCACCGTACTCGTCGCCGCCGTCACCGGAGCCGCCGTACTCGGCGCCGTGGCACTCGCGTTCGGGCTGCCCGGCGGCGGGGACGGCGGCCAGGGTGCCGCCCCCGCCGGAGCCGCCGCCTCCGTCCGCGACCGCGCGACGGCGACCCGCACCGGCACCCGCGACAGCAGCTCACCCTCCCCCTCGGGCTCCGCCCGGCACCCGTCGGCCTCCGCCACGCCCAGCAAGAGCGACGCACCGGACGCCGCCACGAGCGGGCCGCCGGGCGGGGCCACGGCCGACGGCGGGGCGGCCGCGGCCGTCCCCCTCACGGTCACCACCCACCCGTACTCCTGGGAAAGCCCGTGCAGCCAGCACTACTTGATCGACCGGCCGCCCACCCAGGTGTCCCCGCCGCCCGCCGAGAACGACGCGCCCGCGTGGGTGGCCGTACACCAGGCGGTCTCCGCGGGCGAGCAGTTCGTCACCCTCACCGTGCAGGGCTCCGGCAAGGACACCGTGGTGCTGGAGAGCATGGCGGTACGGCTGGCGGGCAAGCGGTCGCCGCTCGCCTGGAACGACTACGCCATGGGCTACCCCGGCGTCGGCTGCGGCGCCGGGGTGCCCACGCACTCCTTCACCACCGCCCTGGACAGCGTCCGGCCGGCCGTCCAGCCGGTGGCCGGACAGCGCGGCTTCCCCCTCAGCGTGAGCGAGTCGGACCCCGAGGTCCTCTACGTCACGGCGGACGCCTCGGCGTACGACGTGAGCTGGTACCTGGAGCTGTCCTGGTCCAGCGGCGGCCGGCACGGTGTCCTGGAGATCGGCGACAAGGGCCGGCCCTTCCGCACCAGCGGCAGCAACGGGCGCCCCTCCTACGCCTTCCCGCTGGGCGGCGAGAAGTGGGCGCCCGCGCGGTGAGCCGGGCCCGCCCCGTCCGGGCCCGCCCCGTCCGGGCTCAGTCCCACCAGAAGAACCAGGTGGTTTCGCCGATCAGCTCCTTCGCGTAGTCACGGATGGTGCCCGTCCCCTGCGCGACGTTGTCCGGGCAGAACGCGAAGTGCTCCGCCGCCACCGCCTCGGCCTCGGCCAGGTCGGTCGGCGGGGCGGCCACGGACAGCAGCAGGGCGTCGAAGCCGAGGGCGACGACCCGTATGCCGAACCGGTCCTCCCAGGAGCGCAGGACCGCGCACAGCCGGGCCACGTCGTCGTCGTGGTTCACGGGGCCGGTCCAGCCGATCGCGGCCGGTATGTCGGCGGAGCGGCGCGCGGGGACGAGGGCGAGGTGGGGGGACGGGAACACGGACTGTGTCTGGTCACCGCTGAGTTCGTCGGCGGCCCGCGCCGCGCGGGTCCCCGGATCGACGGTGAGCTTCCCGGCGGGGGCGAGCCCGGGCCACTGGGGTCCGAACGGCTCCAGCATGTCCCCGAGTTCCTCGTCCTGCCAGTCGTCGTCCTCCCAGTACTCGGCGAGGACCTCCTCCGGGTCGTGGTCGCCGGGGTAGGACATCTCGTCCGGCGCCAGGTCCCAGTCGGCCGGCCCGCCCTGGGTGCCGGCCGTCTCCACCAGCACCGGCAGCAGCCCGGCGCGCGCGGCCGGGGCGCCCAGGGCGGTCCAGGTGCCGGGTCCGGCCGGCTTGTCCGCGAGCCACAGCAGGGGCTCGTCGTGCGGGCCGTCGTCGGTCATGTCGAGCAGCCTGCCGGGCGGCAGTTGGAGCCCCAGGCTGCGGCCGCTGGGGTCGGTGGCCAGCCGGGGCAGCGGGTTGGGAAGAGTCGCCATGGGAGTGACTCTAGGGGGAGGGTGTGACAACGGCTCCCGGCGGTCTTCGAAACTTTCGAATCGACCTCATGCCGTCTCGATCTTGATTTCCCCGTCTTCTCGGTGAAGCGGGTGGCGCTTCGCCTCGGCGGCCGTTAACCAGCCAAAACCTTTCAGGTTATGGGACGTTGATGAACCGAACGTTTCGAAATAACTACCGAAACTGTTGACTGTCTTTGTGTACACCCCAACACTGAGGCACCATCGCGCAGCGCGTCGCTCCACCCTCATCCGGCTCCACCCCGATCCATGAGGAGGAAGCACGTCCATGAAGATCCGCACGCGGAGAGAACGCGGCCCGGCCGGCCGTCTCACCTCGCTCTTCAGAGGTGTCTGCGCCGTCATCCTGCTCGCCGTGGGGGCGCTGACCCTGCCCGGCACCGGAATCGCCAGTGCCGACACGGTCATCACCACGAACCAGACCGGCACCAACAACGGCTACTACTACTCGTTCTGGAGCGACGGCGGCGGGTCCGTCTCCATGAACCTGGGTTCCGCCGGCAACTACAGCACCAACTGGAGCAACGTCGGCAACTTCGTCGCCGGCAAGGGCTGGAGCAACGGCGGGCGCCGCACCGTCACCTACTCCGGCACCTTCAACCCGTCCGGCAACGCGTACCTGTCGCTGTACGGCTGGACCTCCAACCCGCTGGTCGAGTACTACATCGTCGACAACTGGGGCACCTACCGGCCCACCGGCACCTTCAAGGGCACGGTCAACAGTGACGGCGGGACGTACGACATCTACGAGACGACCCGGACCAACGCCCCGTCGGTGGAGGGCACCAAGACCTTCAACCAGTACTGGAGCGTGCGGCAGACCAAGCGGACCGGCGGCACCATCACCACCGGCAACCACTTCGACGCCTGGGCCAGCCACGGGATGAACATGGGCAGCTTCAACTACTACATGATCATGGCGACCGAGGGCTACCAGAGCAGCGGCAGCTCCAACATCACCGTGGACAGCTCGACTTCGGGCGGCGGCGGTGGTGGTGGCGGTGGCGGCGGCACCGGGGGCTGCACCGTCAACGTGACCGCGGGCACGTCGTGGGACGACCGGTACAACCTCAACGTCTCGGTGAGCGGTTCGAGCAACTGGACCGTCACGGCGAACGTGCCGTCCCCGGAGAAGGTCATGGCGACCTGGAACGTGACCGCGAGCTATCCCAGTGCGCAGGTGCTCGTGGCCAAGCCCAACGGCAACGGCAACAACTGGGGTCTGACCGTGCAGAAGAACGGCTCCACCACCTGGCCGAGCTTCAGCTGTACGGCCGGCTGACGTACTCCTGAGAGGAGGAGCACGCGCATGCGCACCGCCAGAATCGCCGTGGCCGTCGCCGCCCTCGCGGCCGTGACCGCGGGCACCCTGACCGTCGGGGCCGCCCCGTCGCAGGCCGCCACCTGCAACGGATACGTCGGACTCACCTTCGACGACGGCCCGTCCAACGACCACACGCCGGCCATCCTCAACGCGCTGAAGCAGAACGGTCTGCGCGCCACGATGTTCAACGAGGGCCAGTACGCGGCCTCGTACCCGGCCCAGGTCAAGGCCGAGGTCGACGCCGGGATGTGGGTGGGCAACCACAGCTACACCCACCCGCACCTCATCCAGGAGAGCCAGGCCCAGATCGACTCGGAGCTCTCCCGCACCCAGCAGGCCATCGCGAACGGCGGCGGCGGGACGCCGAAGCTGTTCCGGCCGCCGTACGGCGAGACCAACGCGACGCTGAAGACCGTCGAGGCCAAGTACGGCCTGACCGAGGTGATCTGGGACGTCGACTCGGGGGACTGGAACGGCGCCAGCACGGACGCCATCGTCCAGGCCGTCTCCCGGCTCGGCAACGGCCAGGTCATCCTCATGCACGAGTGGCCCGCCAACACCCTGGCCGCCATCCCGCGGATCGCCCAGAACCTCGCGAGCCGCGGCATGTGCTACGGGATGATCTCCCCGTCCACCGGCCGCGCCGTCGCACCCGACGGCGGGGGCAGCGGGGGCAGCGGTGGCGGCGGCGGTGGCACCGGTGGCTGCACCGTCAACGTGACGGCGGGCACGGTGTGGGACGACCGGTACAACCTGAACGTCTCGGTCAGCGGTTCGAGCAACTGGACCGTCACGGCGAACGTGCCGTCCCCGGAGAAGGTCATGTCGACCTGGAACGTGACCGCCACCTACCCCAGTGCCCAGGTGCTCGTCGCCAAGCCCAACGGCAACGGCGACAACTGGGGCCTGACCGTGCAGAAGAACGGCTCCACCACCTGGCCGACCTTCAGCTGCGCGGCGAGCTGAGGCCCTACACCAGGGTCGTGATGCAGAACGGGTGTCCGGCCGGGTCGAGGAGCACCCTCCACCGCTCCTCGCCCGGCTGGAACTCCGGCTTGACGGCGCCCAGTTCGAGCAGCCGCCGCTCGGCGCCGTCCAGGTCGTCCACGCCCAGCTCGATGTGGGCCTGCTTCCCCTGGGCCGGGTCCGGCCAGGTCGGCGGGCGGTAGTCGGCGACGCGGGTGAAGCCGAGGCCGGCGGCGCCCTCCTTGCCGAGCAGGACGAAGTCGTCGGTGGAGAAGAGCACGGGGTAACCGAGCAAGTCACCGTAGAAACGAGCGAGTTCGGCAGGATCGGCACAGTCGAAGGTGACGGCGGCATAGCGGAAGGCGGGAGTGGTCTGCGTAGTCATGGGCGGCACGCTACGACGTGACCAGGACAGCTACGGTCCTGGTTGTGCCGCCGAGTCAGACTTCCCCCCGTGACACCCCCGCGACCGCCACGTCCGCCCGACTGCTGGGCCTGCTGTCCCTCCTGTCCGCCCGCCCCTCGTGGACCTGCGCCGAGCTGGCGGAGTCCCTGAAGGTCACCGACCGCACGGTCCGCCGGGACATCGCCCGCCTGCGCGAACTCGGCTACTCCGTCGACTCCGAGGCGGGCCCCTGGGGCGGCTACCGCCTGCGCGCCGGCTCCCGGGTGCCCCCGCTGATCCTGGACGACGAGGAGGCGCTGGCCGTCGCGGTGGGCCTCAGCGAGGCGGCCCTGAACCGCTCACTGGGCAGCGACCAGGCCGCCCTCTCCGCCCTGTTGAAGCTCCGCCAGGTGCTGCCCCGCCGCATCGCGGACCGCCTGGGCGAGCTGGACGAGGCCTTCGTACGGCTGCCCGGCGCCGACGGGTCCGGGGTCGGCCCCGGCCTGCTGCTGGAACTGGCGGCGGCGTGCCGGCGGGGAGAGCGGGCCCGGCTGTCGTACACGGACGCCGGGGACCGCTCCACGGTCCGGGACATCGACCCGTACCGCCTGGTCCACACGGGCCGGCTCTGGTACCTGGTCGCCCGGGACGTCGCGCGCGGCGCGTGGCGCACCTTCCGCGCGGACCGCGTCGAACGCCTCCAGCCCACCGGCCAGCCGGCCGACCTCACCGACCCCCCGGACCCGGCCGGCCTGGTCTCCCGCAACATCGCGAACGGCCCGTACCCGCTGTCCGCGACCGTCCGCCTGCCCCTTCCCCTCGCCCAGGCACTCCGCGTCGTCCCGCCCACGATCGGCCACCACCGCCCGGACGGCCCCGACGCGACCCTGGTCGACATCGGGGGCCCGGACGCGGACGGCCTGGCGCGCTATCTGCTCACGCTGGGCACGCCCTTGCGGGTGCTGGCGCCGGACGACGTACGACGGGCCCTGGCGCGGCGGGCGCGGGAGCTGGCGGACGGGAACGCGGACGGGAACGCGGACGGGAACGCGGACGCGTAGCGGTCAGAGCTTCTCGGGGGTGCGGATGCCCAGGAGGGACATGCCCCGGTGGAGGGTGCGGGCGGTGACGTCGCAGAGGAACAGGCGGTTCTCCACCTGGGCGGGCGTCTCGGCCTTCAGGACGGGGCACTTGTCGTAGAAGGTCGTGTAGAGGGAGGCCAGCTGGTAGAGGTAGGCCGCCAGCTTGTGAGGGGCGTACTCGCCGGCCGCCTCCGCCACCGTCTCCCCGAAGGCGTCCGCGTGCAGGCCCAGGGCGCGTTCCGCGGGCGCCAGCTCCAGCTCCGGGTGGGCGACGGGACGGGTGTCGCCGGCCTTGCGGAGGATGGACTGGATGCGGGCGTAGGCGTACTGGAGGTACACGCTGGTGTCGCCGTTGAGCGAGACCATCTGGTCCAGGTCGAACTTGTAGTCGCGGTTCGCCGACGTCGACAGGTCCGCGTACTTCACCGCGCCGATGCCCACCTGGGCGCCCCGCTCGGCGATCTCCTCCTCGGAGAGGTCCTGGGCCTTCTCGCGCACCACGGCCGAGGCGCGGTCGATGGCCTCGTCCAGGAGGTCCACGAGGCGGACGGTCTCGCCCGCACGCGTCTTGAACGGCTTGCCGTCCTTGCCCAGCACGGTGCCGAAGGCCAGCTGGACCGCGGTCACGTCCTCGTTCAGCCAGCCGGCGCGGCGGGCGGTCTCGAAGACCATGCGGAAGTGCAGGGCCTGGCGGGCGTCGACCACGTAGAGGAGGGTGTCGGCCTTGAGGTCGAAGACGCGGTCGCGGATGGCGGAGAGGTCGGTGGCCGCGTAGCCGTAGCCGCCGTCGGACTTCTGGACGATCAGCGGGACCGGGTTGCCCTCGGGGCCCTTGATGTCGTCGAAGAAGACGCAGAGCGCGCCCTCGGAGCGGACCGCGACGCCGGACTCCTCCAGGAGGCGGCAGGTCTCGGCCAGCATGTCGTTGTACCCGGACTCGCCGACGATGTCGGGGTCCCGGACCTCCATGTCCAGCTTCTCGAAGACGGAGAAGAAGTAGATCTTCGACTCGTCCACGAACTTCTGCCAGATGGCGAGCGTGTGCGGGTCGCCGGCCTGGAGGTCGACCACCCGGCGGCGGGCGCGGGTCTTGAACTCCTCGTCGGAGTCGAAGAGCTTGCGCGCGGTCTTGTAGAGGCGGTCCAGGTTGGACATCGCCTCCTCGCCGGAGGTCGCGGTGTCCTCGGCGGCCGCCTTGTGGTCCAGCTCGTGCGGGTGCTCGTCCAGGTACTGGATGAGCATGCCGAACTGGGTGCCCCAGTCGCCGATGTGGTGGCGGCGGATCACGTGCTCGCCGGTGAACTCCAGGAGCTGGACGACCGAGTCGCCGATCACCGCGGAGCGCAGGTGGCCGACGTGCATCTCCTTGGCCACGTTCGGCTGGGCGTAGTCGATCACCGTGGTGCCGGGGTGGGCGGAGTGCGGCACGCCGAGGCGGCCGGTGTCGTCCGCGTACCGCGCGGCGAGGTTCTCGGTGATCGCCTGGTCGGAGATGGTGATGTTGAGGAAGCCGGGGCCCGAGACCTCGACGTCCTTGATCACCGCGCCGGTGGCCACCTGGGAGACGACCTGCGCGGCCAGCTCCCGCGGGTTCGCCTTCGCCTTCTTGGCGAGGGCCAGGATCCCGTTGGCCTGGTAGTCGGCCCGGTCGCTTCGTCGCAGCAGCGGGTCCGCGCCGGCGGCCTCCGGCAGGGTGGCCGAGAGGGCGGACGCGAGCTGCTGCTGGACGGAGTCGCTGAGGGACGTGACCGAGGCCATAGGTGGAGTGCCGTTCTCCTCGTGGGGATGGATGGTCACGCCCAGTATCCCACGGGGGGTCCAGCGGATTTTCCGGTCCGCCGGTGAACGCGGGCCGCGGGGAGGCCGTCCCACGCGTTGAAAAGGCGTTTTCGTGGATGTGGTTTCGCCTGGGAGAATGGAGCGGTCAGCCGTGCGACCGCTGCGGCTGCCCGATGGAGAAAGAAGGACGTGCCGATCGTGGCTCAGAGCACCGAGACCACCGACTGGGTCTCCCGTTTCGCGGATGAGGTCATCGAGGAGTCGGAGCGCCGGGCCCCGGGCAAACCGGTCGTCGTCGCGTCCGGGCTGTCCCCGTCCGGCCCCATCCACCTGGGCAACCTGCGCGAGGTCATGACCCCGCACCTGGTCGCCGACGAGATCCGCCGCCGCGGGTACCAGGTCCGGCACCTGATCTCCTGGGACGACTACGACCGCTACCGCAAGGTCCCCGCGGGCATCGCCGGCGTCGACGAGTCCTGGGCCGGGCACATCGGCAAGCCGCTGACCTCGGTGCCGGCCCCGAAGGGCTCGGCGTACCCGAACTGGGCGGAGCACTTCAAGGCCGCGATGGTCGAGTCGCTGGCCGAGATGGGCGTCGAGTTCGACGGCATCAGCCAGACCGCGCAGTACACCTCGGGCGTCTACCGCGAGCAGATCCTGCACGCGATGCGGCACCGCGGCGACATCGACGCGATCCTCGCCCAGTACCGCACCAAGCCCAAGGCCAAGAAGCAGCAGCAGAAGGCCGTGGACGAGGCCGAGCTGGAGGCCGAGGAGGGTTCCGGCGCCGCGTCCGAGGACGACGGCTCCGCCGGCTCCGCCGGGTACTTCCCGTACAAGCCGTACTGCGGCAACTGCGAGAAGGACCTGACGACCGTCACCTCGTACGACGACGACACCACCGAGCTGGCGTACACCTGCGGGGAGTGCGGGTTCGCGGAGACCGTCCGGCTCACCGAGTTCAACCGCGGCAAGCTGGTCTGGAAGGTCGACTGGCCGATGCGCTGGGCCTACGAGGGCGTGGTCTTCGAGCCGAGCGGTGTCGACCACTCGTCCCCGGGGTCGTCCTTCCAGGTGGGCGGGCAGATCGTCGGCATCTTCGGCGGCCGGCAGCCCATCGGCCCGATGTACGCCTTCGTCGGCATCTCCGGCATGGCCAAGATGTCGTCCTCGCGCGGTGGCGTGCCGACCCCGGCCGACGCGCTGAAGATCATGGAGCCGCAGCTGCTGCGCTGGCTGTACGCCCGCCGCCGGCCCAACCAGTCCTTCAAGATCGCCTTCGACCAGGAGATCCAGCGGCTGTACGACGAGTGGGACAAGCTCGCCGCGAAGGTCGCCGACGGCTCGGCGCTGCCGGGTGACGTGGCCGCGTACACCCGCGCGGTCGGCACGGCGGCCGCCGAGCTGCCGAGGACGCCGCGGCCGCTGCCGTACCGCACGCTCGCGTCCGTCGCCGACATCACGGCCGGGCACGAGGACCAGGCCCTGCGGATCCTGTCCGAACTGGACCCGGAGCGGCCGCTGGCCTCGCTGGCGGAGGCCCGGCCGCGCTACGACCGGGCCGAGGCCTGGATCAACACGCACGTGCCCGCCGACCAGCGGACCATCGTGCGCGAGGAGCCGGACGCCGAGCTGCTGAAGTCCCTCGACGAGGCGTCCCAGCGGTCCGTACGGCTGCTGCTCGACGGTCTCACCGAGCACTGGTCGCTGGACGGGCTGACGCACCTCGTCTACGGCGTGCCGAAGGTGCAGGCCGGGTTCTCGGCGGACGCGACGCCCAAGGAGCTGCCGCCGGAGATCAAGACCGCCCAGCGGACGTTCTTCGCGCTGCTGTACCAGCTCCTGGTGGGCCGGGACACCGGTCCCCGGCTGCCCACGCTGCTGCTCGCGGTGGGGCAGGAGCGGGTGCGGGCGCTGCTCGGGGAGTGACGCGGACGGTGCGGACATGAATGAGGGGCCCTCCTGGCGGAGGGCCCCTTTTTTCATGGGGTTTCAGCGGGTCGTGTCTCGCGGGTCGTGTCTCGCGGGTCGTGTCTCGCGGGTCAGGCGAGCAGGTCCACCTCGACCGGTTCGTCGGTCCGGTCGTCGATCAGGGTGACCCGGACCGCCGGCTTGTCGGTGGTGTCCTTCGTCGCGCGCGGGTCCACCGCGAACAGCACGGTGACCGGGCGCGCCGCGCCGTCGGGGTCGTGGACCCCGGCGAACTGGAGGAAGCGCCAGCCGTCGGCCTCCCAGTGGTCGATCAGCCCGGAGCGGACGACGGGCGCGGCGGCCACCCAGGCCAGCGAACGCTCCAGCAGTTCGACGGAGGCGGCCACCGGCACCTCCTCGTCCCGGCCCGGGACGAGCGGGTGGCCGAAGATCCTCAGCCGGGTCCTGCGCAGCGGCACCAGCCACAGGTGGTCCAGGTCGCTGGAGACCGCGGCCAGGACGGCCAGGGCGACGACGAGGAACGCGACCGAGGCCACCGGATGCCGGGCGGTCTGGGTCCACCAGGCCGTCCGGGCACCGGCGGCCGCGGCGCCGCCCACCACGACCAGGCCCGCGCGGACGAAGGCCCGCCAGGTGATCGGGCCGTTGCTGCGGGCGGTGCAGCCGCAGGACGACTCCGGGGCGCTCGCGCGGGCGTACCCGAGGTAGCCGAGGAAGCCGACGCCCAGGACGGCCGCCGCGATACCGGGGACCGTGGTGGCCGGCGCGGCCAGCAGGCCCGCGGCCACGACGAGTTCCGCGGCGCCGGTGGCCCGCAGGACGAGCGTGGCGCGGCGGCCGTCGTTCAGGACGCGGACCAGTACGGTGCCGGCCGCCTGCCCCGCGACCTGCCTGCCGAACGCCTTGCCCGCGCCGGTGGCGGCGAGCAGGACACCCAGCAGCAGGGTCGCGAGGTTCGTGGTGAGCGATGCCATCACATTCCCCTCGGCTCAGTGCCCGACGCTGATGCGGGCGATGTCGACGCTGTCGTCCGCGGGCCGCCAGGCGCCCAGCACCTGGGCGTGGTGCCCGATCTTGAGCTGCGAGAGGTTGGAGGTGAGGGCGCCGCCGCGGAAGGACGCGGTGGTCCGCTTCTCCACGATGTTGCCGACCAGGGCGTTGTGGCCGTGGCTCAGGTGCAGCCGGGAGCGCTCGATGCCGCGGACGGTGACGTAGAGGTTGACGATGTTCACCCAGACCGCGTCGGCGGCCACGCTGCCGTCGGGCATCTCGACGCCCCGCGCGTACAGGCCGTCGCCGGTCTCGATGGCCTCGGCGGTGACGGTCTCCAGCTTCCAGACGCTCGTGGCGTTGGTGAGCTGGATGAGCCGGTGGGTGCCGTCGGACTCGACGACGTCGAGGACGCTGCCCTTGATCTGGCTGACGCGGCCGTCGACGAACGACGACTGGGAGATCGCGGGGTCCAGGGAGGGCATCGGGGCGGCGAAGGCGGCGTCCGCGTCGAGGCCGCCGAGTGCGGAGGCGCCCACGATGGTGGCGCCGCCGAGCGCGGCGGTGGTCAGGAGGCGGCGGCGGTTGATTCCGTTGCTTCCGGTCATGGTGGTGTTCCCCCTCACTCGTAGATGTAGACGGGAAGCATGCCGGAGCTGAGGCTGCCGATGGCCGAGAAGGCCGCCGGGGTCAGGTCGATGACCCGGTGGGTACGGCACGAGCCGTTGCAGCAGGTCTGCTCGCTGCACCACAGCTGGGTGTTGGGGCCGCAGTCGGCGAGGGTGACGCAGACGGCGGCGCCGGAGCACTGGTGTTTGACGTTCACGACCGAACCGCAGCCGCGTCTGGGCATGTTCTCGCCGCAGGCCGCCGGGTTGGTGACGCTCCAGCAGGCGGAGGACAGGTTGGGCCAGGCGGCCATGTTCTTGCCGGACTGGCAGGTGCCGCAGGCGCCGGTGCCGGTGCTGCCGCAGGGGCCCCAGGAACTGCCGCAGCAGAACCAGGAGGTCTCCCCTGCCCACAGGCTGGTGGATCCGCAAGCCATTGCTGTTTCCCTTCGTCGGACGGTATTGACCGGTACATGACAAAAGAGAGGTGAAAGCACTGTGCGGGATGGTGCGTTGGCGCAAGCAATGATGCTCGCTGCTACGCGCGTTGGCCAGGGGGTGTGCCGGGATGAACGGGGTGAGCGGGGCGCGGCGCGCTCCGTGGGCCGCTCCGGGGAACGGCCCACGGCCCGTCACGCGATGTGGTCCTCTTCCAGTTCCGCCGAATGGCGCTGCTGGAAGCGGGCGGCGAGGGACTTCAGCTCGGCGGGGCTGAGCTGGGTGCCGTAGGTCGCCTGGATGTTCTCGCCCAGGATGTGGGGCGTGGGGTAACTGCCGTCTATCGACTGGCGGAAGACCTGGTAGAAGGCGTCCTCGTCCGGCTCGGAGGGGCCGCCTCCCTCGCCCAGTTCACGGGTGCGGTTGGGGCCCACCGGGATGGGGAAGCTGCCGGTCTCCTCGGGGGAGGGCTGCTGGAACCGCTCCGGGGGCTGGCCCTCGTACCAGTCCTCGTACTGCTCCTCGGGGTAGTACTGGGGGTCCGGGGGCGGCTCGAAGGAGGGGTCGTAGCCGCCGTGGTACTCGACCTCCCGCGGCGCCTGGAACCAGGGGCTCTGCTCGTCGGCCGGGGGCTCCTGCGGGTGCTGGGCGGGCTGCTGGACGGACTGCTGCGCGGGGTGGGGGGCCGGTGCGGCCCCTGCGGCGGCCGTGGGGGCCGCGGCGGTCGCGGGAGCCCCGGCGGTCGCGGGGGCCCCGGCGGCAGCCCCGGCCGGTGCGGCGGCCACGGCGGCCGCCACCGGTATCGCGCCCGCCGCCGGCTCCGCCGCGGTCCCGGCGGTCAGTTCGGGCGTCGCCTGGACGGGCTTCGGCGGCAGGAGCACCGGTTCGATGCCCGCCGCCAGCAGGCCCGACGGGGCCGTCTCCGCCAGCGGGACGCCGTACCGCGCCAGGCGCAGCGGCATCAGGGACTCCACCGGAGCCTTGCGGCGCCAGGCGCGGCCGAAGCGGGAGCGCAGGCGGGCCTGGTAGACCAGGCGTTCCTGCTCCAGCTTGATGACCTGGTCGTAGGAGCGCAGTTCCCAGAGCTTCATGCGGCGCCACAGCAGGAACGTGGGCAGCGGGGAGAGCATCCAGCGGGTGAGGCGGACGCCCTCCATGTGCTTGTCGGCCGTGATGTCCGCGATACGGCCGATGGCGTGGCGGGCCGCCTCGACGGCGACGACGAAGAGGAGCGGGATCACCGCGTGCATGCCGACGCCGAGCGGGTCGGGCCACGCGGTGGCGCCGTTGAAGGCGATCGTCGCCGCCGTCAGCAGCCAGGCGGCCTGGCGCAGCAGCGGGAAGGGGATGCGGATCCAGGTCAGCAGCAGGTCGAGGGAGAGCAGGACGCAGATACCCGCGTCGATGCCGATCGGGAACACATAGGCGAAGTTCCCGAAGCCCTTCTTCCAGGCCAGCTCGCGGACGGCGGCGTACGAACCGGTGAAGCCGATCCCCGCGATGATCAAGGCGCCGCCTACGACCACGCCGATGAGTATCCGGTGCATCCGGGTCAGCTGCGGTGGCGCGGCCACTCGTAATCCCCTCCCATTGCCTGTTGTTGCGCGCAACAGGGTGGCACACGTGTGCGGTGCACGTGGTACCGGTCGGGCCTTAGGGCCCTTCGGTCAGCTCTTCTTGGTGCTCGCGGACGGCGAGGCGCCGTCGGAGGGCTTCGTGGACGAAGTCCCGGAACCGGAGCCGTTGTTGGCCGAGGAGACCGAGGTCACCGCCTCCTTGAGGGCCTTCTCCGCGGACTTGGCGAGGCCCTCGGCGTCGGGGGTCTTGTCGCCCGCCAGACCCGCGCCGTTGAAGTCGAGGGTGACGACGACGTTCTCCACGCGCGCGACGATGGTCTCCTGCTTGAAGAGGCCTTCCTTCTTGCTCAGGTCGTAGCGCACGGCCGTCGCCTCGTCCCCGATGCCGGACACCGGGACCACCTGGGCCTTCTTGGCGCCGCTCACCGACTGGGCGTCCTTGACCTGGTTGGTGAAGTACGTGTGGGCCTGGGTGCCGGCCGAGCCGCGGGTGGTGTCCGAGTCGAAACGCAGCAGGGAGACGTTCAGCCAGCGGAACTGGGAGCCCTTGACGCCGTTGTTGCTCAGGCTGCTCCAGGAGCAGGAGGAACGGGACGACGGATCGTCCGAACCGCCCTTCTTGCCCGAGGTGCCGGCCTTGGGCACCATGTCGCCCAGGGTCTTCTTCGACAGCGTCTTGCAGGGGTCCGGCAGCGTCTTGTACGCGGCCGGTGCCACGGTCGGGGAAGAGCTGGCGGAGGGCGACGCGGTGTCGCCCGCCGACGTACTGGCGCTCGCGCCGTCGCTCTTGGGCTTGGAGTCGCCGGAGTCCGAGGAGCAGGCCGCGGTGATCAGCACCGCGGGGACGGCTGCCGCGCAGACAAGGGCACGGCGCAGACGCCTGTTTCGCCGGCTCGGCTGGGCATGGTCGTCTCGCTTGACTCGCTGCATGGTTCCTTCACTCATGACGCTCGGTGTTCGTGCGGGTTCCTGCGGGGCCCCACCGTACGCGGTGAAGGAGCTGTGCGGTTTCCGTTCGGGAGCTTTGCGGACGGGGCCGGGCAGGGCGCGGAAGTGGATCAGCCGCCCAGCGCGCCGTCCAGCCGGGAGGCCAGTTTCCTGGCCCTGTCCTGCATTTCCTTGCTGTCGGGGACCGCGCCGGCGGCCATCGGCTGCTCCTCGTACTGGATGGTGACGACGACGTTGGACGTGCGGAACACCACAGTCACCGTCCGCTGCGCGGCCGTCGAACCGGAGGTGCCGAGTTGGTCGTCGAGGTACGCCTCGTCGCCGAGGTCGGAGAGGACGCGCGGCTGGAGGTCGGCGTCCGTGGCGCCCGAAGTGGAGGCCGAAGTGGAGGCCGAGGAGGGGGCGCCGCTCGCGGAGCCGGTCGGCGTGGGGGCGCCCGAGGGGGCGGTGCCGGAGCCGTCACTGTGCGTGTTCGCCGGCGGGGTGCCGCTCGGCTCGGGGAGGTCGGCCGCCGTCTCCTTCTGGTCGAAGAGCTGCTGCGCCTGGTCGTCGTCGCTGACCGTGTTGTCGTACGACACCACGCGCTCCAGGTCGACCGCGAGGCGGTCGGTGGCGCCGGCGGACGGGACCTTCCAGCGGCAGCCGACCTTGCGGTCGGTGTCGTAGGTCAGCTCGGCCTCGCCCTGGTACGCCTTGTCCCGCTGGTCGGGGTCGGCGATCTGCCGGATGCCGGGCAGCAGCGTGTCGAGGGTGGCGCGGCCCACGGAGCCGCAGGGTTCGGGCAGGGTGCGGTACTTGCCGGGCTGCGCCGCGGCGGCGGTGGTGCCGGTGTCGCCGGGGTTGGCGTCGTCCGCGGAACTGCCGCCGCCGGAGCCGCCGGTGCAGCCCGCCAGCAGTGCCGCGAGCAGGGCGGCGGTGCCGGTTACGTACGCCTTCCGCTGCACGGGCGGGCTCCTCTCGACGGCTGCGCTCCGGTGGATGCGCTCGATGGTCGCTTCAGTGTCCCCGCTGGTTATTCGCTTGCCGCGGCGGGGGCTGGCCTGGAGACAATGTGTATCGCACGCGCCGCCGTGGACGCCGGTCCGCGGTCCTCTTTCTGTGCGCTTGGTGCTGATTTTCCTTTTTGCTGCTTTCAAGGCTTTTGTTGTCGTTATCGGGGGGACGAGGAAGTCATGTCGTACGTGGAGATGCCGGGCGCCCGGGTGCCGATCCGCATGTGGGCCGACCCGGCGACGGTCGAGGACGGCGCCCTGCGCCAGTTGCAGAACGTCGCGACGCTGCCGTGGATCAAGGGCCTGGCCGTGATGCCGGACGTGCACTACGGCAAGGGCGCCACGGTCGGTTCCGTGATCGCGATGCGGGGCGCGGTGTGCCCGGCCGCGGTCGGCGTGGACATCGGCTGCGGAATGTCCGCGGTGAAGACCTCGCTGACCGCGAACGACCTGCCGGGCGACCTGTCCCGGCTGCGCTCGAAGATCGAGCAGGCGATCCCGGTGGGCCGCGGCATGCACGACGACCCGGTCGGGCCGGCCGGCTTCCACGGGCTCGCGACCAGCGGCTGGGACGAGTTCTGGGGGCGGTTCGGCGGGGTGGCCGAGGCGGTCCACTTCCGCCAGGAGCGCGCCACCCGGCAGATGGGCACGCTCGGCAGCGGCAACCACTTCGTCGAGGTCTGCACCGACACCACCGGCGCGGTCTGGCTGATGCTCCACTCCGGGTCCCGCAACATCGGCAAGGAACTGGCCGAGCACCACATCGGCGTGGCCCAGAAGCTCCCGCACAACCAGAACCTGGTCGACCGCGACCTCGCCGTCTTCGTCGCGGACACACCGCAGATGGCGGCGTACCGCCACGACCTGTTCTGGGCGCAGGAGTACGCCAAGTACAACCGCACCCTGATGATGGCGCTCCTGAAGGACGTGATCCGCAAGGAGTTCAAGAAGGCCAAGCCGCTCTTCGAGCCGGAGATCTCCTGCCACCACAACTACGTGGCGGAGGAGCGGTACGACGGCATGGACCTGCTGGTCACCCGCAAGGGCGCGATCCGGGCCGGCGCCGGCGACTTCGGCATCATCCCGGGCTCCATGGGCACCGGCTCGTACATCGTGAAGGGCCTGGGCAACGACAGCTCCTTCAACTCCGCCTCGCACGGCGCGGGCCGGCGCATGAGCCGCAACGCGGCCAAGCGGCGCTACACCGCGAAGGACCTGGAGGAGCAGACGCGGGGCGTGGAGTGCCGCAAGGACTCCGGCGTCGTGGACGAGATCCCGGGCGCCTACAAGTCCATCGAGCAGGTCATCGACCAGCAGCGGGACCTGGTGGAGGTCGTGGCGAAGCTGAAGCAGGTCGTCTGCGTCAAGGGCTGAGGCCCCGCGGCCGGGGCCGGCCGGAACCGGGCCGGCCCCCGGTGCTGTCCTCAGGGTGCAGGCATCAACTCTCGGGGGAGGGACGGCCGATGAACCGAGTGCGCAGGGGCGGGGCGATCCGGGCCGCGGGTCTGGTGGTGATCGTGGCGGGACTGCTCGTGGGCTGCTCGCAGAAGTACAACGACGAGCGCGGCAAGGGCGACGCGCCCGTGCAGGGCAAGTCGGGGGACAACACGCCCGCCGAGGTCTACAACATGCCCGACGGCTTCGGGAACCTGGCCACCAAGTGCGTGGGGCACGGATTCCGGGCGTACGTGACCACCAACGCCAGCGGTCCGTCGAACGTGCAGATCGTGGAGGACAAGGCGTGCGCCGGCTGAGGGCGGGGCTCGCCGTGGCGGGCGTCTGCGCGGCGCTGCTGCTCGGCGGCTGCTCCCGGCAGCACTACGAGGAGCGCGGCAAGGCGGACGCCCCGGTGGCGGGCCGTGCCGGGGAGGACACGCCCGCCGAGGTCTACAACTTCCCCGACGGGTTCGGGAACCTCGCCACCAAGTGCGTCGGGGAGGGCAGGCGGGCGTACGCCACCACCAAGTACGTGCGGCAGGAGGACGAGGACGACGTCGAGATCATCCCGGCCAACGCGGTGATCGTGCGGGACCCCACGTGCCACGCCAGGTGACTACTTGGCGTGGCGCACGGCGTAGATCATGACGAACGCCACGAGGTGGATGCCGAAGAGGAAGTAGGCGAGGAAGTACCAGACCTTGCGTTCGTCCCTCTTCTCCTGGGCGAGGCGGCGCCTGTCGTACTCCTCGCCCGGAGTGAGTGGCGCGGGCGCCCCGATGGGGGCGCCGGCGGGGTCGTCGGCCGTCACAGTTCCCGGTGGACCTTGGCGTTCGAGGCCTGGGCGCGCGGGCGGACGATCATGAGGTCGATGTTGACGTGGCTGGGCCGGGTCACCGCCCAGGTGATGGTGTCCGCCACGTCCTCCGCGGTGAGCGGCTCGGCCACGCCCGCGTAGACCTTCGCCGCCTTCTCCGTGTCGCCGCCGAAGCGGGTCAGGGCGAACTCCTCGGTCTTGACCATGCCGGGCGCGATCTCCACGACGCGCACCGGGCTGCCGACGATCTCCAGCCGGAGGGTCTCGGCGAGCACATGGGCGCCGTGCTTGGCGGCGACGTAGCCCGCGCCGCCCTCGTACGTCGAGTGCCCGGCGGTGGAGGAGACCACCACCACGACGCCGTCGCCGCTCGCCTCCAGCTTGGGCAGCAGGGCCTGGGTGAGGTTCAGGGTGCCGATGACGTTCGTCTCGTACATCGTGCGCCAGTCGGCCGGGTCGCCGGTGGCCACCGGGTCGGCGCCGAGGGCGCCGCCCGCGTTGTTCACCAGGACGCCGATGGCCGGGAACGCCGTCGCGAACTCGTCCACGGCCGCGCGGTCCGTCACGTCCAGCGGGTAGGCGGTCGCCGAGTGCCCGGCCGCGTTGATCTCCTCCGCCAGGGCCTCGATGCGGTCCTTGCGGCGGGCGGTGAGCACCACGCGGTAGCCGGCCGCGGCGAGCTGCCGGGCCGTCGCGGCACCGATGCCGCTGCTCGCGCCGGTGACGACGGCGATGCGGGAGGCGGCGGACGGGGCGGACGTGGCCATGGGCTGCTCCTCGGGGGTGTCGGTGGCTCCGTCCAATGTAGGCGAGGCTCAGCCGCCGTTCCTCGGCGCCCACATGATGAGCGCCATTCCGCAGAGGCAGACCAGCGCCCCGGCGATGTCCCAGCGGTCCGGGCGGTAGCCGTCCGCGACCACGCCCCACAGGATCGACCCCGCCACGAAGATCCCGCCGTACGCCGCCAGGATGCGCCCGAAGTGCGCGTCCGGCTGGAAGGTCGCGACGAACCCGTACGCCCCGAGCGCCAGCACCCCGCCGGCCGCCCACAGCCAGCCGCGGTGCTCCCGTACCCCCTGCCACACGAGCCAGGCCCCGCCGATCTCGAAGATCGCGGCGAGCACGAAGAGGGCGGCGGAGCGCAGGATCGGCATGGCGGCAGCTTCGCACGGGGCGGGCGGCGGCCCGGGTGAGGGGAGGGGTTCACCTGTTGGAGGGCGCCTGGGCGGGGGCGCGGGTGGCATACATCGATACGGCGGTCCCGATGGTGGCTACGACGGTGAAGTGGTGAGCGGCGTGCGGGTGTGGATGTGGGTCGTGCCGGGGCTGTGCGCGGGAGCCGTGCTGGCCGCGGGGACCGCCGGGGCGGCGCCCGGACCCGAGGCGGATCTGGCCTTCCACGGCACCGCGACCATGACGGGGGACCGGATGGAGGTCCGGATCACCCCCTACGACCTGGGGCCCGATCCCGTCGCCGACGCCAGTGTGCGGCTGCGCTGGTCGGTGCCGCTGGCCGATGCGCAGCGGCTGCCCGCGCGGTGCGCGCGGGAGGACGCGCGGACCGTGCTGTGCGGGACGGGGGCGCTGACGGCGGACGGGCCGGGGGAGCTGCTGAGGGTGCCGGTGCGGCTGCGGGAGCGGTCCGCGCAGGTGACCGTCGAGGTCGGCACCGGGTGGGGCGGGGGCGCGGCGGACCGGGACCGGACGAACGACCGGCTGTCGGTGCTGGTGCTGGACACGGGCGACCCGTACGCCTTCTGAGCTTGCCGCTCGCCGCGGGGCTCCTTCCGGGGGCCCCTTTTCTCCGCTTTCCCCGCTCCGGAATATCCGGGAGTGGGGGACTGTTGGCCGGGGTGTAGTTGAATGGTCAACAATCTGGAGGGTGAGCGGCCATGCAGTTCGGGATCTTCACGGTCGGCGACGTCACGCCGGACCCCACCACGGGGCGTACGCCGACCGAGCGCGAGCGGATCAAGGCCATGGTCGCCATCGCGCTGAAGGCCGAGGAGGTCGGCCTGGACGTCTTCGCCACCGGTGAGCACCACAACCCGCCGTTCGTGCCGTCGTCCCCGACCACGATGCTCGGTTACATCGCCGCGCGGACCAGGAACCTGGTCCTCTCCACGTCCACCACGCTGATCACCACCAACGACCCGGTGAAGATCGCGGAGGACTTCGCGATGCTCCAGCACCTGGCCGACGGCCGCGTCGACCTGATGATGGGCCGCGGCAACACCGGCCCGGTCTACCCCTGGTTCGGCAAGGACATCCGCCGGGGCATCGACCTCGCCATCGAGAACTACGCCCTGCTGCGCCGGCTGTGGCACGAGGACGTCGTCGACTGGGAGGGCAAGTTCCGCACGCCGCTCCAGGGTTTCACGTCCACCCCGCGGCCGCTGGACGGCGTGGCGCCGTTCGTCTGGCACGGCTCCATCCGCTCGCCGGAGATCGCCGAGCAGGCCGCCTACTACGGCGACGGCTTCTTCCACAACAACATCTTCTGGCCGGCCGAGCACACCAAGCGGATGGTCGAGCTGTACCGGGCGCGGTACGCCCACTACGGGCACGGCACACCCGAGCAGGCGATCGTCGGCCTCGGCGGCCAGGTGTTCATGCGCAGGAACTCGCAGGACGCGGTGCGCGAGTTCCGGCCGTACTTCGACAACGCGCCGGTCTACGGGCACGGGCCCTCGCTGGAGGACTTCACCGAGCAGACCCCGCTCACGGTGGGTTCCCCGCAGCAGGTCATCGAGCGGACCCTGGCGTTCCGCGAGTACGCCGGCGACTACCAGCGCCAGCTCTTCCTGATGGACCATGCCGGGCTGCCGCTGAAGACCGTCCTGGAGCAGCTCGACCTGCTGGGCGAGGAGGTCGTGCCGGTGCTGCGCGAGGAGTTCGCCAAGGGCCGCCCGGCGGGAGTGCCGGACGCGCCGACGCACCAGTCGCTGCTCACCGCGCGGCAGTCGCAGGAGGCGAAGGCCGCTGAGGCTTCGCAGGCATCGCAGGCATCGCAGGCTTCGCAGGAGAAGGAGGAGAGCGCCGCATGAAGCTCGTCGTCGTATCCGCGGGACTGAGTGTCCCGTCGTCCACGCGGCTGCTGGCCGACCGGCTGGCGGCGGCGGTGGACCGCAGGACGCCGGTGGACACCGAGGTGATCGAGCTGCGTGACCTCGCCGTCGAGATCGCGCACAACCTCACCAACGGGTTCCCGGGCAAGGCGCTCGCCGCCGCGCAGGACGCGGTGGCGGGGGCCGACGGGCTGATCGTCGTCACCCCGGTGTTCAGCGCGTCGTACAGCGGCCTGTTCAAGTCCTTCTTCGACGTGCTGGACAAGGACGCGCTGGCCGGCAAGCCGGTGCTGATCGCCGCGACCGGGGGTACCGCGCGGCACTCCCTGGTCCTCGACCACGCCCTGCGTCCCCTCTTCTCCTACCTGCGGGCCGTGATCGTGCCGACCGGCGTCTACGCGGCCTCGGAGGACTGGGGCGCGGAGGGGCTGCCGGACCGGATCGAGAGGGCGGCGCAGGAACTGGCGGCGCTGATGCCGAAGGCCGAGCGGCGCGAGGAGGCGCCGGTGGTGCCCTTCGCCGAGCAACTGGCCGCCCTGCGCGTCGACCGGGCGGACCGGGCCGCGGCTCGGTGAGAAGACGGTAGGCGACCCGAAGCGGTTGCGCGTTCGACGGTGAGAGGGGGGTAAAAAGGGTGATCGTAGGCCCAGGCACCCCGGCCGAACCGCCGGGGGCCTTGGCAGACTGGTTCCGTGCCCCAGACTGTGCTCCTCGCCGAAGACGACCGCGCCATCCGCCACGCCCTCGAACGTGCCCTCACTTTGGAAGGGTACGAGGTGACGGCGGTGGCCGACGGCGTCGAGGCGCTCGCACAGGCCCACAAGACCCCGCCGGACGTCCTCGTGCTCGACGTGATGATGCCGGGCATCGACGGCCTCCAGGTCTGCCGTGTGCTGCGCGCCGAGGGGGACCGCACCCCCATCCTCATGCTCACCGCGCTCGTCGAGACCGCCGACCGCATCGCGGGCCTGGACGCCGGGGCCGACGACTACGTGGTCAAGCCCTTCGACGTCGAGGAGGTCTTCGCCCGGCTGCGCGCCCTGCTGCGCCGTATCAGCCCGGTCCCCGCCGGGCCGGCCGGCGGCGACGGCGGCGGCCGGGGCGAGCCCCAGGCCTCCGACCGGCAGGTCGAGGCCGCCGGCCTGCGCATGGACCTCCAGGCCCGCCGGGCCTGGCGCGGCAGGCGTGAGCTGGAGCTGACCCGCACCGAGTTCGAACTGCTCGAACTGCTGGTGCGCAACGCCGGCATCGTGCTCGACCACTCCACGATCTACGACCGCATCTGGGGCTACGACTTCGGCCCCGGCTCCAAGAACCTCGCCGTCTACGTCGGCTACCTGCGCCGCAAGCTGGACGAGCCCGGCGCCCCCCAGCTCATCCACACGGTGCGGGGCGTGGGTTACGTGCTGCGGGAGGACTGAGTGGGCCGCCTGCGCCGGTTGCCGGCCGGGCGCCGGCCCAAGCTGGTCTCCCTGCGCACCACCTTCGCCGTCTCCTTCGCCGCCGTCACCGCGGCCGTCGCGATCCTCGTCGGCATCGTGTCGTACGGCTCCGCGGCCCGGCTGGTCCGCGTCGACCAGCAGTCGGTGTTCGGCCAGGTCGTGCAGGACGTACGGGACGAGGTACGGCAGCACGCGATGGTGCCGGAGGACTTCTCCTCCTCCCGGCCCGGCCACGACCTGGTCCGGCCCGCCCGTACCGACGTGCAGGTGCTCGGCGCGCGGGGCGAGATCGTCGACCACGGCGACCCGTCGCTCCCCGTCACCTCCCACGACCGGGCGATGGCGCTCGCGCGGTCGGCCGGCAAGACGGTCGAGCACAAGGACGTCCAGGTCGGCGACGACCTCTACCGCATCGCCACCGTCTCGCTCGGCGACGGGCGGGGCGCGGTGCAGGTGGCGCAGGAGTTCAGCGACACCGAGGACCTGCTGCGCACGCTCCAGCAGCGGACGCTGATCCTGATGGCGGCCGTGGTGGTGGCGGCGGGGCTGTTCGGCTGGTGGCTGGCCCGCCGGATCACCCGGCGCCTGGTGGTGCTGACCTCCGCCGCCGAGGACGTCGCCCGCACCCGGCGGCTGGGCATCGAGGTGCCGGTGGCGGGACTCGACGAGGTGGGCCGGCTCGGACGCGCCTTCGACCGGATGCTGGGGCGGCTCGCCCAGTCGGAGGAGGATCAGCGCAGGCTGGTCCAGGACGCGGGGCACGAGCTGCGGACCCCGCTCACCTCACTGCGCACGAACATCTCGCTGCTGCGCCGCATCGACGAGCTGCCCCCGGACACCCGGGACGACCTCGTCGCCGACCTCACCCAGGAGGCCCGCGAACTCACCGACCTGGTCAACGAGTTGGTCGATCTCGCGGCCGGGCAGTCCGACACCGAGCCACCGCAGCGGGTCGATCTCGCCGACATCGCGGAGGACGTGGTGGGGCTGGCATCGCGGCGGACCGGACGGCGGATCGTGCTGCGCGCGAGCGGCGACACGACCACCGACGGGCGGCCCGGGATGCTCCAGCGGGCCATGTCCAACCTGGTCGAGAACGCGGCCAAGTTCGACCGGGCAGGCCAGGCGCCGATCGAGGTCCATGTGCTGGGCCCTGCCCGGCCGGGCACGGTACGGGTGGAGGTGCTGGACCGCGGGCCCGGGATCGCGGAGGGCGACCTGATCCGGATCTTCGACCGCTTCTACCGGGCGGCGGACGCCCGGTCCCTGCCGGGCTCGGGACTCGGCCTGTCCATCGTGCGGGAGGTGGCGATGGCGCACGGGGGCGCGCCGTTCGCCTACCGGCGCGAGGGCGGCGGTTCGGTGATCGGCTTCACGGTGGGCGGCGGTTAGGACCCTTCCTTCGGACCAGGGTGGCTCCGGGCGCCGGTCCCTCACCGCTTCCCCCGCAGCGCCCGCACCACCTCCGCCACGCCCTCCAGGATCGACGCGCGGTCCTTGGAGTCGGTGTCGGTGAGGGCCGAGCGGACGATCAGGACGGCGGCCGCGGCGATGATCAGGAGGGTGACGAGGGCGGAGGCTGCGGCGAGGAGGAGCGGGTCCATCGCGGGGTCCTTTCGGCGCTGGTCGCAAGGGGGTTCGTGGCGATGGCGACGAGGTTGCCCGAGGTCGGCGGCCCCGGAGCGGGCGGATCCGCGCCACCCCGGTCGAAGGCGCAGGTCAGCCGGTAATCTGCGACTTCCCGAGTCGTACGAGTCGTACGATTCGCGGGAGTCGGGGCGGGAGGGGGCGGCGCGATGACGGGACGGAAGCGGTACGAGGACGAGCTGAGGCGGCTGTACCGGGCGGCCGGCTCGCCGGGCTCGAAGAGGCTCGCTTACGAGATCAAGGCGCGGTACCGGCAGGACGTCTCACCCCAGACGCTCGACGACTGGTGCGCGTGCGACCGGCTCCCCCGCCGCACGGAGAAAGCCGCCGCGTTCTGGCGCGCGCTGGCCCACCTGGCGCACGAACAGAACCCGCGGGCCCAGGGTTTCCCCACGGTCGAGGAGTGGACCCTGCTGCTGAAGGAGGCCCGGCGGCGGCGCGACGAGGAGCGGCCCCCGCCCGGCACCACCGGCACCACCGCCGGGCCGGCCGGCACCGGACTGCCGTACCTCTGGCGGCAGTTGGCGGAAGGCTCGGAAGCCTGGACGCTCGTGCGGGCCGACGCCGCCGAACGGGCCGCGGCGCTCCGGGCGCAGACGGCGGACGCCGCGAGCAGGCTCGCGGAACTCTACGACGAGCAACGGGAGTTACTCACCCCGGACCCCTGGTACGACCCCGAACTCGCCCGGCGCACGGTCCGCTGGACCGATCTGCGGCTGGCCGACATCCGGGGCGCCCTTACGACCCCCTCGCTGTCGGCCGCCGAGGCCGCGCTGATCGCCCTGCTCCCCTTCCTGTACCAGGTGCAGCACGCCTGGACCGTCGCCGACCTGTGCGCCGTGGATCCGGCGGACCTGGACGAGCACGCCGAGGGCGGGCCGGAACGCGCGGAGTTCAACGCCGTACTGGCGGGCCACAAACGCCTCGTCAGGGCGGCCAAGCTCGGCACCACCCTGCCCGACCGCGGGGATGGCCGTGCCGAGGTCGGCTGGTGGCTTTTCCACCAGTGGGCCAAGCCGCGGGCCGCGCAGCCGGAGCGCCTCGGGGACGTGCTGGACGCCCTCGGCCGGACGGGGCCCGACCTGGCGACCGTACTCGAACAGCCCTGTCTGCCCTGGCTGTTGTCCTGTGCCCACCTCGGCCCGCGGGAACTGTTCCGCAAGCCCCCGCAGGAGTCGTCGTACCTCGACTTCGGCGGGCACGACGCCCAGCAGGTCCGCGCCCTCCTCGTCGGCCCCCTCTTCGCGATCGGCCACGCCATGGCGATCGAGGTCACCGACCTGCCGTCGGCCGTCGCCGAGCACGTCGGCATCCCCGAACCCCTCGTCCCCGCCCAGCTACTGGCCAGGCTGAACAAGGCGAAGTGGACCCCCGTCGGGGACACCCTCGCGCTGGACGCCCCCTGCGACCACCCCGCCGCCGTCGCCGCGCTGACCGGGCACGCCCGGCACGTGGACGCCCTGCTGCGCGAGGCCCGCCGCACCAAACCCACCGAGGAGATCGGCGCCCTGCCGGTCTACGCGCACGCCGACGGGGTGCGCGAGGTGGACGCGACGGGCCGCCCCCGGCAGGCGGGCGAGGTGATCCGGTTCCGGCTGGACGAGGAGCGGATCCAGGAACTCCTCATGGGCGAGAACCTGTACCGCGACCGCGGCCTCGCCATCCGCGAGCTGTACCAGAACGCGCTGGACGCCTGCCGCTACGGCCGCGCCTACCACCACCGGCTCTACGGCCGCGACACCTTCCAGGGCCGGATCACCTTCCGCCAGGGCTGGGACGAGGACGAACAGCGCCACTACCTCGAATGCCAGGACGAGGGCATCGGCATGGACGAGACCGTGCTGGCCGAGGTGTTCTCCCGGGCAGGCGTGCGTTTCCGCGACCATCCGCGCGCCGCCGACTGGGAGGACGGCGACGGGTTCGCCGTACGGCCGAACAGCCGGTTCGGCATCGGAGTGCTCAGCTACTTCATGCTCGCCGACGAGATCCGGGTCACCACCTGCTCGATGGACACCCGCGAGGGCCCCCAGGAACAGCTGACCGTCCTGATCACCGGTCCGGGCCACTACTTCCGGGTCGGGCGGACGGGGAAGCGGGGCCCCGTCGGCACCAAGGTCCGCCTCTACCTCAGGGACGGCAAGGACGCGCCCTCCTGCGTGCGGGAACTGCGCCGCCTCCTCGGCATCGCGGAGTTCCCGGTCACCGCGGAACGGGACGGCGGACAGGAGAAGGCACCCTGGGAGCCGGGCGTGCTCCGGCTCCGGGAGGCCGCGGTGGGCCGCTCGGACGGGTTCGTCGCCCACGGGTTCACGGTCTCCTGGCCGGACGGCGAGGCGCGCACCGACGGCCAGGTGATCTGGTGCGAGCACGGGGGCGGCCTCCTCGCCGACGGCATCTTCATCGAACCCCGGATCCGGCGGGGCGTGCTGGCCGGGCCGGAGGGCGCCGGACGGCTGCGGGGAGCCGTGGTGAACCTGACGGGCGGGAGCCGGCCACGGGACCTGTCGGTGGACCGGGCGGAGATCCTGGACCCGGACGTGGACGACGTGGTCGAGAAACTCGTCAAGGCCGCGCTGCCGACGCTGCTCGCGGCCGGTCCGCCGCTGCTGACCGGCCAGTGGCTGGCCGAGGTGGCCCGGCGCAGCCCCCGGCTGGCCGACCTGATCACCGAGGCGGCGGGGGAGGCGGGCGTCGCGCTCGACGTGCACGGGCACCCCGCGCCCGTGGCGAGCGCCGGGTTCTTCCCGCCCGACGTCCTGTGGGTGCACGATGCCGATCGCCCGCAGGGCTGGACCGCGCCGGCCCAGATCGTCGGCGCCCGCGCGGACGACGCCACGCTGCTGTGGCGCCTGCTCGCGCATCCCGGCTGCGCCGAACTGACCGCCCTGACCAGCCTCGTGCCGGAGCTGTCCCGGGTCCGGGCGGTGCTGCCCGCGCGGCCGTCGGATGTGCTGCTGCGCTCCACGGACGGCAGGGGCTGGGAGAACCGCAACTGGATCGAGCCCGAGGACGACGACGAGCCCGTACGCCCGGGGCACGTGCTGTCGGCGGCCATGGCCTGCGGGATGTCGTACGAGGAGACACTCGTCCGGATGGAGCGGCTCGGCCTGCCCGTGCCCGGGCGGCCCGTGGGCGAGGTCGTCGCCGACGCCACCACGGTCGCGCTGCTCGACCGCACCCTGCGCGGCGTGGACGCGGACTTCTACGCCAACCGCTGGATGGCGACGGCGGAGCCGGTGGCGCCGGGGCACTTCGTCAAGGCGTACCTGACGTTGAACATCCGTGTGGAGGAGGCGCTCGAACGGATGCGGGCGCTGGGCTTCCGGGTGCCCGCGCGCGGTCTACCGGCCGTGCCGCCGGAGGACTGGGTGGCGCGCCTGCTCAGCGTCCAGCTGAACGGCGACGTCCCGTGGCTGGAGCCCGACCGGCCGGTCACGGCCGGGCAACTGCTGGTGGCGATGCGCGAGCTGGACCGCTCACTGGGCGAGGTGGTGGGGGCGCTCGCCGACTACGGGCTGCGGCCCGAGCCGGGCGCCCTCGACGACCCCGCCGCGCGGGAGCTGCTGCGGCTGAGCGGCGAGTGGGGCTGGAGCACGGCGCTGCTGCGGCTTCTCGACGCCCGGGAGCCCGTGCCCCCGGGCCTCCTCCTCCAGGCGACCCTGCGCTCCGGCGAGTCGCTGCCCGAGATCGCGTGCCGCCTACGGGAGTTGGGACTCTTGGTCGGCAGCCTGCCCGATCACGTCGAGGACGCCGACGCGCTGCTGTTCAACGTCAACGAGCGCGGCGCCTTCGTCCTCGAAGCGGAGCCGCCGCTGTGGCGGCTGGGACAGCGGGCCGCCGCGAGCGGGCACTCGCCGGCGTCCGCGGCCGCCCGGCTGCGCGCCTACGGCCTGCGCCCGCGGTTCGTGACGCTCCCCGACCAACTGCTGCCGGACGACGGGAAGATCCTGTACGAGGTCTACGGGAATCTGCCGAGCGGCGCGGACGACCTGACCGTCTGCACGGTGCCCGCACCGGTGGTCCTCCGGTCGGCCCAGGATCTCCGCCTGTCCCCACGGGCGGTCCTCGACTGCCTGGGGCGCTACGGCGTACGGGTCGCGACGACCACGGCACCGGCCCGTCCGAACATGTACGACGACGACATGGTCCGGCTGAAGCGGCACGGCCGCTACCTCGACTGGGACCGGCCGGTGCCCCTGTTCCACCTCGTCAGCGTCTCCTCCGAGCTGATGCTGGAGCGGGAGGAGGTGGTCCGCCGGCTGACCGAGTCGGGCCTGGAGGTGCCCGCGCGTGAGCTGGAACAGCTGAGCCCGGAGGATCTGCGGCTGTGCGGGGAGGGTTTCGGGCCCAATGACGCGGATCTGCCCCTCGAACTGGACAATCCGATCCCGGACTTCCTGGAGATCGTCCGCGACGCCGGGCTCCCGCTCGCCGAGCTGCTCCCCCGCCTCACCCGCCTGGGCGTCGACCTGCCCCGGGTGGCCGCCGCCGTACGCGCCGCCCTGATCCACGTCCCCGGCCTCGACATGGCCCCCGAGGACGGGCCGCCGGGCGCCGGCGGCCCGGACGTCACGACCGCTCGCCCATCCCCGGCAACGTGAGGAACCCCTCCGCCCGCGCGCTCGCCAGCCCGATCCGCGGGATGTCGCTGGACTTGGCGAAGAGCAGGAACCGCGGCTCCCACACCGGCCGGTACTTCGCGTTCGCGCGGTACAGGGACTCGATCTGCCACCAGCGCGAGAAGAAGGTGAGGGTCGAGCGCCACAGCCGCAGCACCGGGCCCGCGCCGAGGCGGGCGCCGCGTTCGAAGACGGAGCGGAACATGGCGAAGTTCAGGGACACCCGCTGGATGCCCAGTTCCTGGGCGCGCAGCAGGAGTTCGACCACCATGTACTCCATCAGGCCGTTCTCGCAGTCGCGGTCGCGGCGCATCAGGTCCAGGGAGAGGCCGTGCTCGCCCCAGGGCACGAAGCTGAGCAGGGCGCGGGGCCGGCCGTCGCCGTCGCGGCACTCCAGCATCACGCAGCGCCCGTCCCCCGGGTCGCCGAGGCGGCCCAGCGCCATGGAGAAGCCGCGCTCGGTGGCGCCGTCGCGCCAGTGGTCGGCGCGGTCGACGAGGACGGCCATCTCCTCGGCCGGGATGTCCTCGTGGCGGCGGATGCGCACGGTGTAGCCGGCCCGCCCGACCCGCTTGTGGGCCTGGCGGACCACGCGCATCGGGCGCCCTTCGAGGGTGAAGTCGGCGATGTCCACGATGGCCTCGTCACCGAGTTCGAGGGCGTCCAGGCCGTGCCGCGCGTAGACGGTGCCGGCCTCCTCGCTCGCGCCCATGACCGCCGGGATCCAGGCGTGCCGCCGGGCCTCGGCGAGCCAGGCGTCGATGGCGCCGGGCCATGCCTCGGGGTCGCCGATCGGGTCGCCGGAGGCGAGGGAGACGGCGCCGACGACGCGGTAGGTGATCGCGGCCTTGCCACTGGGGGAGAAGACGGCGGCCTTGTCGCGGCGCAGCGCGAAGTAGCCGAGGGAGTCGCGGGCACCGTGCTTGTCGAGCAGGGCGCGCAGCCGCTCCTCGTCGGCGGCGGTGAGCAGCTGCTTGCCGCGCGGGGAGCGGAAGCAGGCGTAGAGGACGAGGCAGAAGGCCGCGGCGAGCAGGGCGTTGACCGTGATGTCGGTCCACCGTGGCGCGTGCACGTGGTCGATGCGGTCGGCGAACACGCCGACGCTGATGCCGCGCAGGTAGGTGTAGGCGATCTCGTCGGTGAGGCCCGCGCCGGGCAGCTTGTTGGTGGCGTGCACCAGCAGGGTGCCGAGCCCGCCGGTGGCCAGCAGACCGCCCGCGCCGACGGCCAGCGCCAGCTTCGGGTTGGCGGGGTCGCCGACCGCGTTGAACTCGCGCCTGCCGATCAGCAGGGCGGCCACGAAGAGGCCGGTCAGGGCGGCGGAGACCCAGTTGAAGACGTGGTCGGCGTACCGGTCCTGGGTGAGCCCGACGGCGTAGACCGCGAAGAGCGGCCCGGCCAGCAGGATGTTGGTCAGCCAGGCGGCGCGCTTGCGGCGCCGCATCACCAGCATCAGGAAGATCGCGAGCGCGGCGGAGACCAGGCCGCCGGTGGCCAGGTACGGCGTGAAGAAGGCGCCGACGTGGTGATGCGGGTGCTCCTGGTTGAAGAGCTTGCTGGTGTTGTGCTCGTGGACCTCCTCGCGGAACGGCAGGGACAGCACCGCGAGGACGTTGAGCACGGCGATCAGCCGCAGGTACCAGACCGTGGCCGCGGCCGCTCCCGCGCGCAGCCGGGGACTGGGCGTGATCGGCGGGAACTCGCGGCGCGGGGTACGCCGGGCGGGGGCCTGCGGGGAGGGGTGGGTCGACTGCGCAGCGGGCATGGTGACTGGTCACCTTGGGGAGGGGGACGGGGCCTACGGGCGCGACCCTACAACTTGTAGGGAAACGTGTGCCGGTCGGCGTACGGGAGAGGAGCGTACCGGGCCCGCCTCTTACCCGGCCCTTTCCGTTTACCCGGCCCTTTCCGCACCGCGCCGGGCGGAGGCCAGCATCCAGGCCAGGTTCCCGGCCGCGGCCCCGGCGGCCACCACGGCGACGATCACCCCGCCGGTGGCCAGGCCGTCGCTGAACAGGTGCGGGCGCCGGTCGAGGCTGTGCAGCCCGAAGCCGCACAGCTCGTACACCCCGACGGCGGCGACGAAGAGGCTGACGACGAGTACGGCGAGGGTCGGCGCGAGGCTGCGCACACAGACCTCACCGCTGGGCGCCGTCTCCGTGTCCTGCATGGATCCCCCGTTGAACGTGGTGGAACAGGTGTGTGAACGGCCTTACGGTGGTGGCCGATGGGGAACCTACAATACGTAGGGTCCCTTGGGGTCGACGCCATGCGTGTGTACATGAGTGCGGACATGGAAGGCGTCACGGGCCTCGTCGACGCCGACGATGTCCAACCGGGCGGCCGGGACCACGAGCGGGGCCGCTCCATGATGGCGGAGGACGTGAACGCGGCGGCGCGCGGCGCGCTGGGGGCCGGTGTGCGGCGCGCTGGGGCCGGTGCGCGGCCCGGGTGCTGCGCGGCAAGCCTCATCGGATGATCAGGCTGGAAGGGTCGCCGGAAGGGTTGCCGGGGAGTACCGGGCTGTAGGCACTGGACGGACGCCCGGTCGGCGAGATCGGCCTCGCCCATGCCACGGCGGCCGCCCCGCCGCCCGACGCCTGCGGCGGCGGAGCGACCCTCACCGTCCGCTGGCAGTCGGCCTCCGTCGCCACGACGCTGCTCGGCCTCCTCGGAGTCACGGCGGCGGACAGCCGCACGGTCCGTGCGACCGGCCGGCTTCCCGTCACGGGGCTCAGTCGTCCAGCCCCCGCAGCAGCACGGTGAGACCGCCGGAGAACTCCCTCTCGGGGTCGACCCGCCGGGCGCTGCGGGCCGTCGCGGCCATGAGGGGGAACTCGTCGGGGGACAGGGCCGAGATCGCGGTCGTGCCCGCGCCGGAGAGGGCGCCGAGGTGCTCCAGTTGCAGGGCCCCGTTGACGTAGGCGATCAGGCTCCGCAGGGCGACGACCCTGCGTTCGCCGTCGAAGCCCGCGCCGGTGAGGACGGCGAGGACCGTCTCCGACCAGCGCAGCAGCGCGCGCGAGTGGTGCCGGTGGGTCATGGTCAGCGGGACGACCGAGGGGTGCGCGCTCAGCGTGTCCCGCATGCGCCGCATCAGGATCTCGATCCGCTCGCGCCAGGGCAGGTCCTCTGGCGGCGCCCCGGTGTCGACCGCCCCGAGCGCGAACTCCACGACGAGCAGTTCGAGTTCGTCGCGGTCGCGGACGTACCGGTAGAGCGCCATCGTGCTCATGCCGAGTTCCTTGGCGACCGCGCGCATGGACAGCCCGGCGAGACCGTCGCGGTCGAGGACGGCGAGCGCGGCGGCGGCCAGTTGGTCGTGGCTCAGGGAGCGGGGTCGTGGCATGGCGCTTGACAGCGTACGGCATACGCCTACCCTCGTAGGTGTACGACGTACGCCTACCAAGGAGGCCGATGTCGATGCCAACTGCCCTGCCCGGCGGGCGACTTGCCCCCGGCGCTTCGATCACCCCGCGCACCCTCACTCCCGTGACGGGCCCGCCGCTCCGGCTCCCCGCCCCCGACCGGCTGACCCACCTCCAGTTCCGGCGCTTCGCGGGCTGCCCCGTGTGCAATCTGCATCTGCGCTCGGTCGTGCGGCGGCACGCGGAACTGGCGGCGGCCGGCATCCAGGAGGTGGTCCTCTTCCACTCGCCCGCCGATGAACTGCGGGAGCATGTCGTCGAGTTGCCGTTCCCCGTCGTGGCCGATCCGGACAAGCGGCTGTACGTCGAGTTCGGTGTGGAGTCGTCGCCGCGTGCCCTGCTGCATCCGCGCGCATGGGGCCCGATCCTGCGGGCGGTGCTGCGCAGCGCGTGGACGATCTCCCGACGCCGGGAACACGCACCGGCAGCCCAGCCGCACGGGGGTCGGCTGGGACTGCCCGCGGACTTCCTGATCGACGCCGAGGGCGGGATCGTCGCCGCGCGTTACGGCGAGCACGCCTATGACCAGTGGTCGGTGGACGAGATCCTGGCGCGGGCGGGCGAGGCACGGCGCCGCTCGGCCACGGGGTAGACGGGGTCTGGCGCGTGCTCTCCCGCTCCCGGGCTCCCTCGCGCCCGGCGCGTCAGCGTCAGTCCTTTTCCTTGCCGCGCTTGTCGGTCTCCTTGGGGCCACCCTGCCCGTCCTCGGAGGCCTGTTCCGCATCCTGCCCGGCGGGCTGTGCCGGGAGCGAGGACGACGTCGACGGCGTGCCCGAGGAGGGGGCGGACGCGGCGGGGCTCGCACTGGTGGACGGCGTGGTCCGCGGCTCCTGGGCCGAGCCGGTGCCGGGCGAGAACCACAGCATGCCCGCCAGCAGCGCCAGGGCGAACAGGCAGGCGCCGCCCAGCACGGCCACCCACCGGGACCGCAGCGGGGACGGCCGCCGCGGGCGGCGGGGCGCGGCCCGGTGCACGCTCGTCTGCCACTCGGTGTCCGCCGCCGGGGCGAAGGCGCCGTCGGAGCGGACCGTGGGAGCGGAGCGGTGGACGGCGGCGGGGTTGGAGCGGGGGTTCGCGGGGGCGGAGCGGTGGCTCGCGGGGGCGGAGCGGTGGCTCGCGGGGGCGGCGGCCCGCGGGCCGGTCGCGTGTCGGCCGGGCGCGTGCTGGCCGGGCGCGTGCGGTCTGGTCGGGCGGCCGTGCTCCCGGTGTTCGCTCGGCAGCGGCAGCGGCTCCGGCGCGCCGCGCCAGGCCCCGCGTCCGAACCAGTCCGCCGCCTCCTCGGCCGTGGGGCGGCCCTCGGGCTCCTTGGCCAGCAGGCCGAGCAGGTAGCTCTCGAAGGCTGGCGGGAGGTCGGGGCGCAGTGGCCGCAGCGGGGCCGGGGTGGCGTCGAGGTGCTGATGGAGCACCGCGAGCGCGCTGTCCGCCTGGAACGGCGGGCGGCCGCTGAGGAGTTGGTAGAGCACGCAGCCCAGGGAGTACACGTCCGACGCCGGCCCCGCGGCGCGGCCCAGGGCCCGCTCGGGTGCCAGGTAGAGGCTGGTGCCGACGATCTGCCCGGTGGCGGTGAGCGCGGCCCCGGGGTCGTCGAGGAAGCGGGCGATGCCGAAGTCGCCGATCTTCAGGGTGCCGTCGGCGCCCAGCAGGAGGTTGGCCGGCTTGATGTCCCGGTGCACGATGCCCTGCCGGTGCGCGGTGGCCAGTCCGACGGCGGCCTGCGCGGCGATGTGGGCCACCCGCTCGACGGGCAGCGGCCCGGATGCGGTGAGCAGCCCGGCGAGGCTGCCACCGTCGACGAGCTCCATCACCAGGAACAGCCGGTCGTCGTGCTCGCCGAAGTCGAGGACGCCGACGACGTTCGGATGGCTGAGACGGCCGGCGGTCTGCGCCTCCAGCCGGAAACGGGAGGAGGCGGTGGGATCGGAGTCGTGGGGGAGCAGGAGCTTCACGGCGACCGGTCTGCCGAGCGTCTCGTCGAAGGCCTGCCAGACCTCCCCCATCGCGCCCCGCCCGATGGTGTCCCGCAGCCTGTATCGGCCCGCTATAAGCACTTGTTCTTCATCCCCATGCCCGAACACGTCTTGATCGCCGCAGCGGCCCAAGCCTACCGGCCCGGCGGGTTGAACCAATGGGCCCGAAAAGGACAGAGTGCGGTTATTTTCTCATGCCGGGCTTTTCGACCACTTTGCGATCCGGGCCCACAAACCGTCTCGCGGCTGACCGGGCGAACCCGCCGAATTCCCGTTTTTCCGCGCATGTCGTGCCGAATTGCCCTGCGGGCAGCCGCACCGCTGGTTCATCGGCACGCCCGTCAGAACTTGTTCCACGTGTCGTCCGCAGCCCTCGTAGGTCAGCTTCCCGCACGACCGGCAGACAGCCCGTTGACACATAATCGCCCTCCATCGTTCTTCGTTCGAGATCCATGATATTCACGTCATCATCACAAGAATTCCAGGGTTCTCACTCTCTTCGCGAGTAGGCGACTTGTATCGACGCGAACCGCTGCTGTGCGGTCGAATTGTGACTCAGGTTGACCCTTCACCGGTCATTGATATCCCGACATAAGGGGCAGGGGCGTCAAATCCGTCGCGCAGACTATCTCACCAAGTGGCGTCAAGGTCTCGATTGGAAAAATACCCGGAAGTTGCCCGCGGCGCCGAAACGGTGATTGCATCGCGCCCGGTCGAGGAATGGAGGCGCAGCGCCTCATCGCCACTGTCCGTCACCGCGTTGCCTTCAGTTCGTCGACCGGGCGCAGTGAGGGTAAGAATCGAGAACGGCAACCGCTCTGCCCTCATGGGGTGGTACGCCGGTCGGAAGGGAGCGACGTGAGTTGCTCGCACGCCGCAGGATGTCCCCTTTTCCCTTTGCTCAGGGCGAGTTTGCAGGGCTGGCGCGAATATTACTGTGACAGCGACGACCGGTGGCACGGCTGTGCGCGCTACCAGATGTCCCTCACCGGCGAGCGCGTGCCGATCAGCCTGCTGCCCAACGGAGCCCGCGCGCGGCACCTCGAAGTCGTGACCGGGGCGGGCCACCCCGACGCCGCAGGTCCGGCGCCGGGCGGGCCATCCGGGCAGCCGCGACCCGGAACCCGGGCCCCGGACGCCGGGGCCCGGTACGGGGCGCCGCCGTCACCGCCACCGGCACCGTCGCCGCCTCGGGCGGCCGACCCTGCCTGGTATCACCAGCCGGCCCCGCCGTCACAGGTTCCCGGGCCCCCGGACGGCCCCGCGCGGCACACGCGGCAAGCACCCGTAAAGAAGCGCGGCCTGTGGAGCCGGTTCGCCGATTGGATGAGAGGACCCGCATGAGTACCTACTGGCCTTGGTGGGCGGGCGCTATCGGGCTCGCTCTGGTCACCATCAACTACACCCTCGTCACCGATCGGTCCTTCGGGGTGTCGTCCGCGTGGGATCGCGTGCTGCACTGGCGCCGCGAACGTCGCCTCGAACAGATGGACGAGGAGTTCGCCGACGACCAGGCCCTCGTCGAGGCGCTCGCGGCAGCCACCGCGGAGCACTTCGGCACCGGCGCGGGTGCGGGTGCGGGCGTGGGCGTGGGCGTGGGTATGGGCGCGGGCGTGAGCGGGGGCGTGGGCACCGCCCCGTTCACCGTGCCGCAGGCTCCGTACCAGGAGCCGCGGCCGCTCGAAACGGACGCCGCACCGGCGCCGAGCGGCGGCTCCGAGGCCACGAGCCTGCGCCCCGTCCCGCTGGTCACCCAGGCCGCCCTGCTGGTGTCGATCTTCATCGGCGGGCTGATCGCCGCGGTCACCTCCGGCCGGTTCCACCTCCGCACCGACATGGGCCCGGGCTTCCGGCACCTGGTCACCGCCGATCCGCTCACCATGGTCGCCTGCCTCTTCGTGGGTGGCGTGCTGGTCGGCTTCGGCACCCGGCTGGCCGGCGGGTGCAGCTCCGGCCACGGACTCAGCGGCTGCGGCCGGCTCCGCCCGGTCAGCATCGTCGCGACCACCGTGTTCTTCGGCACCGCCGTAGTGGTGTCGTTCCTCCTGTGGAAGGTGATCTGATGCGTACCCGGGGCGCGATTCTGCTGGCCAACATCATCACCGGACTGGCACTCGGCTTCACCGTCACCAACATCGGCTTCGGCGACTACGCCGAGCTGAACCGCATGTTCACCTTCCAGGACCTGCGGATGTTCTTCGCCTTCGGCGGCGCCGTGGTGATCATCGTGTGCGCCTTCGCCCTGCTGCGGGTCCGCCGGACCCCGGAGCGCATCCACGCAGGCGTGATCCCCGGCGCCGTGCTCTTCGGCACGGGCTGGGCGATCTCGGGCGGGTGCCCCGCGATCCCGATCATCCAGGTCGCCAGCGGATACCTGCCGGCCCTGATCACCCTCGTCGGCGTCGTCGTCGGCATGCGGCTGTGCCGCTGGATCAACTCCCGCCTCTTCCACCTCGACCGCGGCTCCTGCGGGCTGTAGTAACGGAGGGTCGGCGCGGGCCGGAGCGGTGACGCGGGCCCAGGCGGCAGCCCCGGCCGTCGGTCAGGATGCTTTCAGGTGTCCGGTGGCACGGTGTCAAAGTGCTGTGCGCGACGGTCGGGGATCAGCGTCGTCGGCACGCTGATCAGCGACAACCTCACCGACAACATGGCTGTGCCGCTGGAGACGAGCACGGCGGTCCTCGCCGTCGCGCCAGCGGCAGCCCAGGGGCTTCGGCGAAGAGCGGTGCACGCCCAGGGCAGTGGTCACTCGGCCGCTGGGACTGTGCGCCCGAGTCGGCCGGTGGAGCGCCTTACCTGGCCACCGTGGGTTCCCGGTCGGCTCCGAGATCGAGGCGCATAGCGTCACGAAGTCGAGTGAGCGCAGCCTCGTACTCGGCGCGGCCGCCCGAGTACGCCTCGTCCCCGGCGAGGGTGCCGACCGCGGCGAGGTCCCGCACCTCACGTAGCCGGCGAAAAGCGTCTTCGGAGGCGACGAATACGTTCGACGCGGCCGTGATCGACATCTGGTAGCGCACGCCGTAGCACGGAGCGAAGCTGTCGCGGGCGGAGCGCTCTCGTTCGACCAAGCCCACGGTTTGGTTGCGCGCCAGGCCACGGAAGTCGTTGCGGGCCTGAGAGAGGCACGCGAGCTACTCGCTGTACAGGACACGTCGTGCGCTGATGAGGCGGTCGTCCTGTTCCCGTCGCCAGCGACTGCGGTCGAGTAACACCGCGGAAGCGGTCGCGATCAAGGCGCCGACTACGGCACTGGCCAGTGTTGTCCAAGGCATGGCCAGAGGGTAGGAAGCTGCGCCTCGATGGTGCAGGGCATCGCTTGGAGCTAGCCGAAGACGAGCCGGCGGAAAGCGTTGCGGACATCGGTCAGCGGCCCGCGGTCGCGGGTGTAGTAGAGCTTGTTGGTCAGGAGCACCGCCCAGCGGTCGTTGGTGCGGGAGACCCACATGCCGGTACCGGTGAAGCCGTAGTGGACCCAGACGTTGTTCCCGGCGGTGGTGCCGGGGGCGGGGTGCCAGAACAGGCCACGAGCGGGCTGGAGCTGCCCCGTCTGGATCGTCAGGGAATGGGTGATCCACTCGCCCCCGAAACCAGCCCGGAACTGGGAAGCGGCAGGGGCGAACATGTACCGGAGGAAGGCGGCGACGTCGTCGAGGACGGTGAAGACGCCGGCGATGCCGCAGACGCCGCCCAGGAGGCGGGCCGAGAAATCGTGGGCGACTCCCTTGAGGTGGGTGTCGGTGTCCTGGTCGAGTTCGGTCGGTGCGCAGCGGGCGGCGAGGTCGGCCGGTAGGGGGCCGAAGCAGGTGGAGGTCATGCCCAGGGGGTGCCAGGTGCGGGCGGTGGCCAGTTGGTCCAAGGGCTGGCCGGAGAGGTGTTCGGCAAGGTAGCCCAGGATGAGGGCGGCCCGGTCGGTGTACTCGACGGTTTCTCCGGGTGCCCGGTGGAGTTGTTCGCGGAGGACGCCGCGGCGGATTTCCTCGGGGTTGGTGCCGTAGAGATTCTTCAGCTGCGCCCGCAGCGGGACGCCGGCGGTGTGCGTCAGCAGCTGCCGGGCGGTGACGGAGCCGAGTGGGTCTCCGCTGACCTCCTGCCAGAACGTGCCGAGCGGCTGATCGAGGTCAAGGGTGCCCTCCTCCCACAGGGCCCCGACGGAGGACCATACGGCCAGGATTTTGGTGAGGCTGGCGGCATCGAAGACGGTGTCGGCGCGCATCGGCACCTCCGGTTCGTCGGGGTCGAGGACGCCGGTGGTGCCCTGTGCGAGGGTGCCGGTGGCGTCGCCGATGGCCCACACGGCGCCCGGGTACACCTTGTCGCGGACTCCCTCGTCGAGCAGGGCTTCGATGCGGTCGCGGTCGTACGTCATGGTCTCCCTCTTCACCGACGTGTCTTGTCGGGCGTTCACCGAGGAAACCTGGGAACGCTGAACGCGGTCACTCATCCCACCGTGGGGCGAGACGCTTTCCCAGAAAAGGCGCTCAGTTAGTTCCAGCCGTCCAGCGACACCTGGGGCCCGCCGCTGAGGTAGCGGTGGAGGGCGCTTGCGGTGGTCTCGACGAATTCGTCGGGGATGGCGTTGGCATCGACCCAGCGGACTTGAGCGTGCTTGCGCGGTTCGCGGTTTTCGGGCTCGCCGGACCATTCGTCGGCGACGAAGACGACGGTGAGGAAGCCGTTGGGGGCTTCCACACCCCAGGCGCCGTGGATGATGTGGGCGACCTTGAGCGCTTCTGGCTTGACGGTCAGGCCGGTCTCTTCGTACAGCTCGCGGACGGCCGTCGCGGTGATCGGCTCGCCGGGCTCGCTCTTGCCGACGGGGAGGTCCCACCTGCCCTTGGCGAATTTGGCCTGGTCGCTGCGCTGGAGGAGGACCACGCGGTCGGTGGCCTTGTCGTGGACGATGACGGCGGCGACCAGCAAGGTCATGGATTCCAGGGCGGGCTTGAGCGCCTTGGGCTGGTCATCGGTTGTCGGCTGAGCCACGGGGGTCCCTTCGTCGGCCGGGTTGGTGGGCATGCTAGGCGAGCGCCTCTCGGGCGCGACGGGCGAGTTCGGCGGCGCCGGGTACTTTGCGCCGCTGGTAGACCGCCAGGGTCGAGCGAATGGAGGTGATCGCCTTGCGGGTGCGGTCGGAGGTCATGCTGTCCATCAGCGTGAGAGCCTCTCTCCAAGCGGCGACCGCCTCATCGGCGCGGGCCTGGACAGCGAGGCTGTCGCCGAGGTCGGCGTATGTGAGGGCGTGGACGCGCTTGTACTTCTCAGGATCCCAGCGGACGAGCGCGTCGCGGTGCTGTTGCTCCGTACCGACGTGATCGGCGAGGTCGGTGAGAGTACGGGCCGTGTGGCTGGCGACGGTGCCGGCGGCGGGTCCGCTGACGAGGGAGAAGCTGGGTTGTGGGCCGTCGCCGCGGAGCAGAGCGTCTTCGGCGGCGAGCAGGGCGCGGGCGGCTGCGGGCTTCTCGCCCACAGCGGCGTACGCGCGGGCATGGGTGATGTGGAGCAGCGCCTCGGTCTGGCCGTCGACGCGGCCCAGGCCGCGAGTCAGTGCGCCCTCGACGAGGTCGACGCAGTGGTGGGGCTGCTTGAGGCTGAGGGCCTGGTGGGCGAGGGCGCGCATCATCCAGGCGGCGTGGCCGTGCGGGTCGGCTTCGCAGGCGAGTTGGTAGCCGACCTGGTAATAGCGCTGGGCGGCGCCTTCCTGGCCGAGGTCGTGGTGCTTCCAGCCTGCGAGGTAGGCGAGTTCTGCGACCGCTCCGAAGGCTGCCTGGCGTAAGGCTTCGTTCGGGAACCGTCCTCGCAGCATGGGCGCCGCGGTGTCGGCGAGATACGCGGTGACGGTGGTGAGCCCATGGCCGCCACCGAGACGCTCGTCGGCGGCACTGAAAGCTGCAGTGATCTGGCGTACGACGTCCACGTCCTCCGCACCGACCAGGGAGCTGCCGGTGCGGGCTCGAAGCATGCGCCCTGTGGCTTCGTGGTCATACGCAAGGGGCATGGCGACGCCGGCCGCGGTAAAGGCGGCTACGGCCAAAAAGCGCCGGCGTTCGACGTCGGCACGGCCCAGGTCGGTTGCGGCGAGGACGGGATCAGCCTGTTCGGTCGGCGCCTCGCCTCCGCGGAGACCAATCTCCGTCTCAGTGACCGTGCGGCCTGCTCTCCGGGACAGCGCCTCGGCGAGGTACCGGGTGGTACGGCCGGTCGGCTGTCGGGTGCCGTTCACCCAATGGGAGACAGCCGACTTGTTGGTCTGGAGGGTCTCGCCGTTCTCGGCAGCGATGCGTCGAATGTCCTTCGCCAGAGCCTCGTAGGTGCAGCCCGTCGCCTCGATGGTCTCGCGCAGGCGGGAGTTGGGTTCTCTCTGCGCTGCCACGATCGCCTCCGCTCCAGGGCTGTAAACCGCGTATACCGCCTCGACAGCCTCTCACCGTACCCACTGTGCGTGACGGCGTGTTCACTCAATATCAGCCGCCCGGCCCCGGTCCGACACCGTTACCAGGCTCCCCCTTCCGGTCGGGCGGCTCCCCGAAGTTCCTTACACCTTCTCCGAGTTCAGGCATGCCCGTGCCCGAACCCGGCCGATCAGAGACGGAGACACGGTGACCACCATCGACACCACGGCCATCACGGTCGAACTGCCGCAGGCGTTCGACGATCGCTGGAGCCGCCTGCCGGGCATCCAGGTCGACGGCCGGCGCATCACGATCGACCCGGCCGAGTACTTCTTCCGCTTCGAGTCGAACACCTGGCTCGTCGCTGACTGGAAGCTGGTCAAGTCCCAGCTCCTGGACGTGGAGGAGACCACCGAAAGCGCTGTCGAGCAGCTCGCGCTGGACTTCATCAAGGTCCACGGCGAGTCCACCTCGGACGCGGCCCGCGTGCCGTCCACCGCGTACGAGGTGTACGCGTACCTGTTCCGGGACGAACACCTCGACAGGCTCGGCCTGCCGCAGATCACCGCCGACCACCTGCGGATGCTGCGTGAGGCGGCCACGCTCGTGGCACTCAACAAGGTCGAGCTGGACGGGCACATCTCCAACGTCGGCCCGTGCTGGTTCTTCCCCGCCGCCACCTCGGTCGTCTTCGACCTGGACGACGAGATGGGCGGGATGCTGGACGAGGTCTACCACGGCGGCTGGTTCAACGAGCACCGCCGCGTCGAGTCCATCAAGGCCCACGCCGCCCTCGGCGGACGCCTGGTGCACGGCTGCCAGTCCGTGCCGGACCAGTCCGGCGGCGTCGTCGCGCCCTACGGGGCCTCGATGGCCAACTTCCGTGACGACCTGGCCGCCTTCAAGGCCGGCTGGATCGAGCAGGTCTACGCCCACCGCGTGACCCCCGCCGCGTAACACCCAGCAGCAAGGCTCCGGGGCAGGCAGGCAGGCACGCTCGCCCGCCCCGGATGCCGCCACCACCGTGATGGAGTCCTCGTGAACGAGAACCTGACCACCGATCTCCTCGCCAACCTGTGCATCGTCGCGAACCAGACCACCGCTAAGCGCGAGGAGGTGAGGGTGTGGTCGATGTCCGGCGTCGAACGCGTGACCTTCCCCGACGGCAGCACGCGGATCTTCAAGTACGCCAAGAGGCCCTTCGACGGCGAGGACCAGGCCCTACGACTCGCCCACACCCTTGGCATCCCCGCCCCGAAGGTCTACCACTCGGTCCGGATCGAGGGCTGGCTCGGCATGCTCCTGGAAGACCTCGGCACTCCTACCCGGGAAGCGGACGACCTCGACGGCGCCGCTGCGGCCGTGGTCCTCCACCGCACCCGCACTGCCGGCGCGCTGCCCGTACTGCACGAGGAAGGGCTGCGGGCCCTGCCCAGCCGCGCCCTGGACCACCTCGACCAGCTCCGCAAGGCCGACCGCTGGCCGGACACCGGCGACATCGAGCACGCCCTCGACCAGATCGCCCAGGCCGCCGACACCCGCGCACGAGGAACCACCGTCGCCCCGTTCGGCTGGGTGCACTCCGAGTTCCACCCCACCAGCCTCCACATCGGTCGGCGCGGCTGGCGCCTGCTGGACTTCGCCCGCGCCTTCACCGGACCGGGCCTGCTCGACCTCGCCAGCTGGCACGGCACCCTCGACGACCCCGACCCCGTACGCCTGCGCGTCTTCCTGGAGTCCTACGTCACCGAGGGCGGTGCTCCCGACGCCCTCGCCGAGCGCGGTGGCCTGCCCGCCGAGAAGTGGGCGCTGGGCTGGCACCGCATGTGGGCCGTCGAGTGGTTCATGGAGCAGTCCATCCGCTGGATCAACGACCCCGCCACCGACCCCACCTACATCAAGGTCGTACGCCGACACCTCACCGATGCCCTCCAGCTCCTGGAGGTGTAAGTGCTCGCCCAAGCCTCCCCCTGGTACGCCCACGCCCTCCAGCGCTCGGCCGCGGGTCCGGCCGAGCCGCTGGCCCCACCGCCGCGGATGGAGTGGACCACACGGCCGGGCGTTGGGCCCGGAGCCGAAATCCTCGGCTCCGACCTGCGCCGCAAGCGCGTGGTGGAACTCGGTTGCGGTCCCGGCCACAACGCCGCCTACCTCGCCACCCGGCACGCGGCCCACGTCACGGGCGTCGACCTGGTCGGCCTGCAAGTCCGTCGCGCCCGCTCACACTACGGACGGCTGAACAACCTCACCTTCGTCGCCGGCCACGCCCTGCACTACCTGCACGCCTCCGACGAGCAGTTCGACGCGATCTACTTCGTATTCGGAGCTATCGGCCTCGTCGCCCCCGAACTCCTGCTCCCCGCCATCACCCACCGCCTCAAGCCCGGCTGCACCCTGGCCTTCTCTGCCCCCCACCCCCAGCGTGGCGGCCGACCGCCCTCCGCAGACGACCGCCCCCGCCGCGACCACGTCACGCTGCCCGACCGCACCCGCCTGCCCGTCCCGCGTTGGGACTTCGACGCTGCCCGCTGGGAGAAGCACCTCGGCCGCGCGGGCCTGTGGCTCGCCTCGGCCCAGGAGTTCCACGACCCCCGACAGGGCCGCTGGCCCACCACCCTGCTGATCACCGCGCGCAAGCTCTGACCCTCGGCTCCCCGTGGAGGAATCGATGCGCCCGCCCTACCTGCTCCTCGACATCGACGGCGTCCTCATACCCTTCCCCGACGCGGACGGCGCCACCCCGGCCTCCCACGTTCGCCACGACGTCGTCCCCACCGGCCGCAGCGCAGACGACTCGGTCACCATCTGGCTCAACCCCGACCACGGCCCCATGCTCATGGACGTGATCCGTACGGGCCTGATCACACCGGTCTGGTGCACGAGCTGGAGGCAGGACGCCACCACGCTGATCGGCCCGCTCCTCGACCTCCCGCCCCTGCCGCACGTCGACCTGCCACGCCCCGATATCACCACCAGCCATCCCAATGGCTATCTGTGGAAACGCGACCACGTCGACGCCTGGCTGGGCGACGAGCCCGCTGTGTGGATCGACGACGACTTCACCGGCCTCGACCACGAATGGTCAGCGGAGCGTGTCGCCCGCGGCCTGCCAACTCTCCTCATCCAGCCCAATCCCCGAGTAGGTATCGAGCCACAGCACCTGGCCGAGATCTCGGCATGGGCCACGGACGTTTCGGCGCTCCGCGCAAGCGTGTCCTCGCCTCCGCGTGGGGCTGAAGCCGCATAGGTAGAGGTAGAGGCGGCTGCCGCGAATCCCCCGCCGACTGGTGTCGCCACGCTTGGCTCGTACGGGTGGCCGCCGTCCCTCATAGCGGTCGTCGTCGCAGCGCGCGACGTGCCGGTCGCGCTGTCGCGCTCGTGCGGGCTTGGGCGGTTCGTGCTCGGATGCTGGGTACCTGCCGGGCAGCGAGGTGTTGGATGCGCCAGGTGAGGGTCCTGGCGGTGGAGCGGGCGTCGTCCAGGGTGCGCTGCCATGCGGCGTGCTGGAGGAGCTGGTCGGGGTCGTGGCCGGCGGCCAGTGCCGGCCAGGCAGGGTCGTCGAGGAACTGCTGGGCGTGGTCGAGCATGATCACGAGGATGCGCTGGGCGTGTCGTTCCATGGTGCGGGCCGGTGGCTTGCGCTGAGCCAGGGCGGCCAGAGGCTCGACAGCGGCCTGTTGGCAGGCGGCCTGCAGGTGGGCCAGGACTTGGTGGGCGGCGGCGACCTGTTGATCGTGCTGGCGGACTTGGTGCCAGCGAGCTGCAGCGATGACGACGAGGACGGCGATGCCGAGGAACATGGCCAGCCCGGAGCCGTCGCCCGTGACCGGTGCGCAGCGCGCGGACGGCGCCCCGCAGGGCGCGTGCATGGTCCTGATGGGCGCGGACCCCAGGCTCTTGACGCGCTCGCGAAACTCGGCAAATGCGCCCCGCTTGAATGGCAGCGGGACACGGGGCTGACCTGGGCCGCAATGCTGCCGGATCAGATCACACGTTGGCGGCGTCTCGTGGACGGGTTGGCAAGCCGCAGGGGACCACCGGGCAGCCGGTCTGCAGGGCGCTCTCCGAGTACCGCGCGACTCGGACCGGGGTTTCACGCGTCGGACGTACACGCGCCAGCAAGAGCCGCACCCGCGAGGCGATCGACGATGCCTTCGCCAACGCCGAATCGGGGGAGCCGAGGCGGAAGCCAACGGCGACCCGCCCGCCACGCGGGGCACATCAGCACCATCAGCAAAACCAATGTGCCCTTGACGTGCCCTGGCCGCTTGACCGCCCCTCCCCGGCACGGAAAAGCGCGGGGCCGAAGACCCCGTCCAAACCCCACGAACCCCAGCTCACGGCCAAACCAGGCAATACGCCTGATGCCCCGCCTCATGCAGCCGGTGTGAGAAGTCCTGCCACTCGTGCAGCAGCTGGTACACGTTGAACGCGTCCCGTGGGCCGCCCCGGTCCGGGACTGTCGACCAGATGAAGGCCGCGGCGCCGACGGCTTCCTCGCCGATGCCGCGGAGGGGGTCGACGACGGTCATGGGGAGGCGGACGACCGCGTAGTCGGGGTGCAGCACGACCAGTTCGAGGGGCGGGACCTTGTGCAGGGGGACGCCCTCGATGCCGGTCAGGACCATGGCGGCCATCGTCTCCGGCTTGATCTTGGTGAACATGCCGTTCATGCCCAGCTCGTCGCCGCCGAGTTCCTCGGGGCGCATCGAGATGGGGACGCGGGCCGCGGTCGCGCCGTCCGGTGCGCCGAAGTACTTGTAGGTCACCCCCACCCGGCCATCACTCCTGCTCCCCACTCCGAGGCGGTCGGCCCGGGGGACGCGCCGCCGGCCACCCGACCGGCCGGCCCGCCGCTCCGGGGAAGGGCCGGATGAAGGACTGGACGAAGGGCTGGATGAAGGACTGGATGAAGGACTGGACGAAGGGCCCGATGAAGGGGCGGACGAGGGGCTGGAAAAAGCATCGGGCGTAGCGCCGGACGAAACACCGGGCGTAGCGCCGGACGAAACACCGGGCGTAGTGCCGGGCGTAGCGCCGGATGAAACACCGGACGAAGCGCCGGGCGACGCCCCGGACGGAGGGCCCGAGGGGACGTCCCGGGAGACGTCCCGGGGCAGGTCCCGAGGGAAATCCCGGGGGAAGTCCGGCTGGCTGCCCAGGCCCGAGGGTCGGGGGAAGTCCGGCTGGTTGCCCGGGGTCGGGGTGCGGGGGAAGTCCGGGGGGCTGCCCAGGCCCGGGGGCCGGGGGAAGCCGCGGGGGAAGTCCGGGGGGATGTCCGTGTTTCGTACCGGGTCCGGTTGCCGGTCGCCGCGGGCCTCTCTCGGGAAGTCCGCCGTTCTGTCCGCGCCGCGCTCCGCCTGCTGGTCGTGCAGACGCTCGCTCTGCCGGTCGTACCGCTCGGGCTCACCCGTTGCACCCTGTGTTCGACGTGCTTCGCTCGTTTCCTCCGCTTCGCGCCGGTGCCTTCCCCGCCGGGCACGTCGAGGCCCGAGGTCATCGGTCCCCTCGCCCAGTCCGCCACCGCGATGCATATCTCCACCCGACTGCTTTTCTAGGACGCGTGGCCCCCGCCGCGCAACCCGATCATCGTGTCAGTGACCTCCCCCACGGCCGCCCGCCGAAACGTGCGGTGGAACAACAGTCCACGGGGATCCGCCCGGTCCCTGATCCTTCCGTGCCCAGGAGCTGTGTGTGTCAGGTCTCAGTCTCGCAGATGGCGGACCGGAGCGGCGCGGAACCGCGGGCGGGCCGCCACCGCGCCCGGTCGGCGGCCTACCCTGAGGAGGTCATCCCGCAACCGGAGTCCGAGAAGCCGGAGAAGCCGCACGTCATGAGTGCCCCGAGCGAAACGCCCTATCCCTACGAAGCGCCCGTCTCCGAGGCGCTCTTCGACCGTGCCTCCGCCGTCACGCCCGGGGGTGTCAACTCCCCGGTGCGCGCCTTCGGTGCCGTCGGCGGCACGCCCCGCTTCATGGTGTCCGGCCGTGGTCCCTACCTCACCGACGCCGACGGCCGGGAGTACGTCGACCTCGTCTGCTCCTGGGGTCCGATGATCCTCGGGCACTCGCACCCCGAGGTCATCGCCGCCGTCCAGGAGGCCGTCGCCCGCGGTACCAGCTTCGGCACGCCCGGTGCGGGCGAGGTCGAGCTGGCCGAGGAGATCGTCGCCCGGATCGAGCCCGTGGAGCAGGTCCGGCTGGTCAGCAGCGGGACCGAGGCGACCATGAGCGCCATCCGGCTCGCCCGCGGGTTCACCGGGCGGTCCAAGGTGATCAAGTTCGCCGGCTGCTACCACGGGCACGTGGACGCGCTGCTGGCCGCCGCGGGCTCCGGTGTGGCCACGTTCGCGCTGCCCGACACGCCCGGCGTCACCGGTGCCCAGGCCGGTGACACGATCGTGCTGCCGTACAACGACCTCGAAGCCGTGCAGGAGGCCTTCCACCGGCACCCCGGCGAGATCGCCTGTGTGATCACCGAGGCCTCGCCCGGCAACATGGGCGTCGTGCCGCCGGCCGCCGGGTTCAACCAGGGCCTCAGGGACTCCTGCCACAAGAACGGCGCCCTCTACATCTCCGACGAGGTCATGACCGGCTTCCGTACCAGCCGCGCCGGCTGGTACGGCGTCGACGGGGTCAAGCCGGACCTGATGACCTTCGGGAAGGTGATGGGCGGCGGCTTCCCCGCCGCCGCCTTCGGCGGACGGGCCGATGTGATGGCGTACCTCGCGCCCGCCGGGCCCGTCTACCAGGCCGGCACCCTCTCCGGCAATCCGGTCGCCACCGCCGCCGGCGTCGCCCAGCTGCGGCTGCTGGACGAGGCGGCGTACGACACCGTGAACGCCGTCTCCGCGCAGATCCAGTCCCTGGTCACCGAGGCGCTGAGCAAGGAGGGCGTGGCGCACCGGCTGCAGACCGCGTCCAACATGTTCTCGGTGTTCTTCACCGACCGGCAGGTGCGCAACTACGAGGACGCCAAGCGGCAGGAGTCGTACCGCTTCACCGCGTTCTTCCACTCGATGCTGTCGAGCGGCGTCTACCTGCCGCCGTCGTCCTTCGAGTCCTGGTTCGTGTCCACGGCCCACGACGAGCGGGCCGTCCAGAAGATCGCCGACGCCCTTCCGGCGGCGGCCCGTGCGGCTGCGGAGGCCACCGCGTGACCATCGGAAACAGCATCGGGAACAGCGTGAGCAAGAGCGACAAGGACGTCACCGTCGTCCACCTCATGCGGCACGGCGAGGTGGAGAACCCGAGCGGCGTGCTCTACGGGCGGCTGCCCGGTTACCACCTCTCCGAGCTGGGCCGGCGGATGGCCGACCGGGTCGCCGAGCACCTCGCGCCGCGCGACATCACCTATGTCTGCGCCTCCCCGCTGGAGCGGGCGCAGGAGACCGCCACCCCGATCGCCAAGGCGCACGGTCTCGACCTGGACACCGACGAGCGGCTCATCGAGGCCGAGAACGTCTTCCAGGGCAAGACCTTCGGCGTCGGCGACGGCGCGTTGCAGCGGCCGGGGAACTGGAAGCACCTCGTCAACCCGTTCCGGCCGTCCTGGGGCGAGCCGTACGTGGACCAGGTCGTGCGGATGATGGGGGCGCTGAACGCGGCCAAGGACCAGGCGCGCGGGCACGAGGCGGTGCTGGTCAGCCATCAGCTGCCGGTGTGGATCGTGCGGTCGTACGTCGAGCGGCGGAAGCTGTGGCACGACCCGCGCAAGCGGCAGTGCACCCTCGCGTCGCTGACCACGTTCACCTACCTCGGCGACAAGATCGTGTCGGTGGGCTACAGCGAGCCCGCCATCGACCTCGTCCCCGCGCACCTGCGGGCCGGCGCCCAGCCGCAGAAGGGCGGCGGGAAGGCCTTCGGTGCCTGAGTGGACGCAAGCGCCGAGGCGCTTTTGCCGCAAGTAATGTGAAAAACATATAAGTTCACGGAACCTCCCCGATCGTCGCGCCCTCTGTCCGGGTGACCACCACGCGCGACGAATCGGGGATCTTTCATGCGCACCGTCTCCCGGAACCTCTCCCGCAGGGGAGTGCTCGGCCTCGGCGCGGGGGCGGCGGCCGCCGCCACCCTGTCCGGCTGCGGAACCCTCAAGTCGTCGGACGGCGGCGGCCACCCGGGCGGTTCCCGTCAGGTGCGGGGCGGCGAGAAGCGGCAGGCCAGGCCGATCGGCGACGGCTCCACCTCCTTCACCGGCAAGCAGCCGGGCCGGTCCGCGAAGCCGGAGCCGCTGGAGCCGGGGCAGACCCCGCCGCAGTTCGTCGTCTTCTCCTGGGACGGCGCCGGCGAGGTCGGCAACGGCCTCTTCCCGCGCTTCCTGGACCTCGCCAAGGAGCACGGCGCGCACATGACCTTCTTCCTCTCGGGGCTGTACCTGCTGCCCGAGTCGAAGAAGCGGATGTACGAGCCCCCGAACAACCCCCGCGGCGCCTCCGACATCGGCTACCTCACCGACGAGCACGTCCGGGCCACCCTCACCAACGTCCGCCGCGCGTGGCTGGAGGGCCACGAGATAGGCACCCACTTCAACGGCCACTTCTGCGGCGAGACGCGCGGCTCGGTCAAGTGGTGGACGCCACAGCAGTGGCGGAACGAGATCGAGCAGGCCAAGTCCTTCGTCAAGGAGTGGAAGACCAACACCGGCTGGCACGACCTGCCCGCGCTCCCCTTCGACTACGACAAGGAACTGGCCGGCGGCCGCACCCCCTGTCTGCTGGGCCAGGACAACCTGCTGCCCACCGCCCGCGAGCTGGGCTGGCGTTACGACGCCTCGTCCCCGGGCGGCCGACAGGTGTGGCCGGTGAAGCGGACGGGCATCTGGGACCTGCCGCTGCAACAGGTGCCGTTCCCGGGGCACACCTTCGAGGTGCTCTCCATGGACTACAACATGCTCGCCAACCAGTCCGTGAACTCCACCAGGGCGCCCGCCTACAACTACCCGGGCTGGCGCAGGCAGGCCGCGGCGGCGTACATCGCAGGCTTCCAGCGGGCGTACGAGACGAACCGGGCGCCGTTCTTCGTCGGCAACCACTTCGAGCAGTGGAACGGCGGCATCTACATGGACGCCGTCGAGGAGTCCTTCAAGCACATCGCGGCCGAGCGGGACAAGGGCGCCGACGTGCGGCTCGTCTCCTTCAAGGAGTTCACGGACTGGCTCGACGTCCAGCGGCCCGAGGTGCTCGACAAGCTGCGCGCGCTGGACGTCGGGCAGCGGCCCGAGGGCGGCTGGAAGACGTTCCTCGCCTGAGCCCTCCGGGGAGCCGCCGACCCGCCCCCACCCCGCCTCCACACCCGAAATGTCCCGTGTAAATAGCTCCTGAAATGGGGTTTTCCGCCCCGCAGGGGGGTGCGCGAGAACCCCGGGACCGACATGCGAAACTTTTCACATGAGTACCCGTAGCCGCGCCGTCCTGCTCAGCGCTGTGGCCGTCACCGCGGCCCTGTCCCTGTCCGCGTGCGGTAAGGGCGGCACCTCGGGCGGCGGCGGCAACACCAACTTCGTCACCGGCAACAACGGCATCGACACCGTGCCGGTGAGCGAGCGCGCCGCGGCCCCGGACCTGTCCGGCAAGACCATCGACGGCAGGACGGCGGACGTGGCCGACTACAAGGGCCAGGTCGTCGTCATCAACGTCTGGGGCTCGTGGTGCAGCCCCTGCCGGGAAGAGGCCCAGTACTTCGCCAAGGTGTCGAAGGCGTACGAGGGCAAGGGCGTGCAGTTCGTCGGGATCAACACCCGCGACACCAGCACCACCCCGGCGGTCGCGTTCGAGAAGGCGCACGGGATCACCTACCCGAGCCTGTACGACCCCACGGGCAAGCTCATGCTGCGCTTCAAGAAGGGCACCCTGAACCCCCAGCTGATCCCCTCCACGCTCGTCATCGACCGGCACGGGAAGGTCGCCGCGCGAGCCCTGGAGGCGCTGGACGACACCACGCTGCTGAAGATGCTCAAGCCGGTCGTCGCGGAGAAGTGACGTGGGCGCGACCGTGACGCTGGGCCAGACGGTGACGCTGGCCGCGCAGAACCAGACAGTGCTCCACGGGGCGCTGCTGGTCGCGCTGCCCGTCGCCCTGCTCGGCGGCCTCGTCTCCTTCTTCTCGCCCTGCGTCCTGCCGCTGGTGCCGGGCTACCTCTCCTACGTCACCGGGGTGGTCGGCACCGACCTGGCCGAGGCCCGGCGCGGCCGCATGGTGGCAGGCGCCTCCCTGTTCGTGCTCGGCTTCAGCGCGGTGTTCGTCTCCGGCGGGGCGCTGTTCGGGTCCTTCGGCTGGACCCTCCAGGAGCACAAGGACACGCTGTCCAAGGTGCTCGGCGTCGTCATGGTCCTCATGGGCGTCTTCTTCATGGGCCTGATGCCCTGGTTCACCCAGCGCGAGTTCCGCCTCCACCGGCGGCCGTCGACCGGACTGCTCGGCGCGCCGGTGGTGGGCGCCCTGTTCGGGATCGGCTGGACGCCCTGCATCGGCCCGACCCTCGCCTCGGTGAACATCCTCGCGATGCAGGAGTCGAGCGCCGGCCGCGGGGCGACCCTGATGATCGCCTACTGCCTGGGCCTCGGCGTGCCCTTCGTGCTGGCGGCCGTGGCCTTCCGCAAGGCCCTCGGCGCCTTCGGATGGGTCAAACGCCACTATGTGTGGGTGATGCGCATCGGCGGCACGATGATGATCGTGACCGGTGTGCTGCTGCTGACCGGCGCCTGGGACAGCCTGGTGCAGCAGATGCAGACCTGGTCCAACGGCTTCACTGTGGGGATCTGATCGATGAGCAAGACCGAAACCGACACCGGCCAGGAGCAGGAGGACCTCGGCGCCGCCGGGTCCCAGCTGTCCACCGCCCCGCGCGAGGAGACGCTGTCCGGCGTGCCCGCCCTCGGGGTGATCGGCTGGTTCCGCTGGTTCTGGCGGCAGCTGACCTCCATGCGGGTCGCGCTGCTGCTGCTCCTGCTGCTGTCGCTGGGCGCGATCCCCGGCTCGCTGATCCCGCAGACCGGCGCCGACCTCAACAAGGTCGACGCCTTCAGGCAGGCGCACAAGACGCTCGCGCCGGTCTACGACAAGCTCGGCCTGTTCCACGTCTACAGCTCGGTGTGGTTCTCCGCGATCTACATCCTGCTGTTCGTCTCCCTCATCGGCTGCATCGTGCCGCGCACCGGCCAGTTCATCGGGCAGCTGCGCGGCCGGCCGCCGGGCGCGCCCAAGCGGCTGACCCGGCTGCCCGCGTACACCACCTGGCGGACGACGGCGGAGCCGGAGGAGGTCCGCGAGGCCGCGCTCAAGCTGCTGAGGCGGCGCCGCTTCCGCGCCCACACCGAGGTTGACGCGGTCGCCGCCGAGAAGGGCTATCTGCGCGAACTGGGCAACCTGGTCTTCCACATCGCCCTGATCGTGCTCCTGGTCTCCTTCGCCTGGGGCCAGATGTACAAGTCGGACGGCACCAAGCTGATGGTGGAGGGCGACGGCTTCTCCAACGCGCTGCCGATGTACGACGACTTCAAGTCCGGCAGCCTGTTCCAGTCGGACGAGCTGGTGCCGTTCAGCTTCGACCTGAAGAAGTTCACGGGCACCTACGAGGTCAGCGGGCCCAACCGGGGCACGCCCCGCACCTACCAGGCGAAGATCGACTACAGCGTGGGCGCGGACGGCACGCCGAAGACGACGACCATCAAGGTGAACGAGCCGCTGCGCATCGGCGAGTCCAAGGTCTACCTGGTCAGCCACGGCTACGCCCCCGTCGTCACCGTCCGCGACGGCAAGGGCAAGATCGTCTACCAGGACGCCGTGCCGCTGCTGCCGCTCGACGGCAACGTCACCTCCAACGGCGTCGTCAAGGTGATGGACGGCTACACGAACCCCCAGGGCAAGAGCGAGCAGCTCGGCTTCCAGGCGTTCTTCGTGCCGACCTTCGACCCGAAGGCCGGCACGATGATGTCGCAGTTCCCGGCGCTGCTGAACCCGCTGCTCGCGGTGAACGCCTACCACGGCGACCTGGGCGTCGACTCGGGCATCCCGCAGAGCGTGTACCAGCTCGACAAGACCCACATGAAGGAGTTCAAGGACGCCAAGGGCCAGCTGCTGAAGAAGCTGCTCAAGCCCGGCGACACCATGTCGCTGCCGAACGGCGCCGGCTCGATCACCTTCGAGAAGCAGGTCAAGCAGTGGGCGGGCTTCGAGATCGTCCAGGAGCCGGGCAGCGCCTGGGCCCTGGGCGGCGCGCTCGCCGCGATCTTCGGCCTGGCCGGGTCCCTGTTCATCCAGCGCCGCCGCGTGTGGGTGCGGGCGGTGCGCGGTGCCGACGGCGTGACGGTCGTCGAGATGGCCGGGCTCGGCCGCAGCGAGTCCGCGAAACTTCCGGAGGAACTGGGCGACCTCGCCGGGATCCTCTACGACCAGGCGCCGGGGGCACCCGACACCTCCGCCCCCGACCCCGCCGACCCTGCCACCTCCCCCGACCCTCACGTCGTACCTGCCGAAGGGGCTGAGAAGTGACTCTCGCCGCCGCAACAGAGCTGGCCGCCACGACCAACGAGCATCTCGCGAGCACCAGCAACACGCTCATCTACTCCGCGATGGCCGTGTACACCCTGGCCTTCTTCGCCTACATCGCCGAATGGATCTTCGGCAGCCGCAGCAAGGTGGCCCGCACGGCCAACGCGCTCACCACGGATGCCGGGCGGCAGGAGGCGCGTCCCGCCGTCACCGTCAAGAAGGCCGGGGGCACCGCCGTACTGGAGCGGCCGAAGGTCGTCGTCCGGTCGGCGGCCGGTGCCCGGGACGTGCCGGACGGCCCCGGCGCGCACGGCGGGGACGTCCAGGGCGACCTGTACGGCCGGATCGCGGTCTCGCTGACCGTGCTGGCCTTCGTGGTGCACCTGGCGGGCGTGATCGCCCGCGCGGCCTCCGTGCAGCGGGCGCCGTGGGGCAACATGTACGAGTTCAGCATCACGTTCACCACGGTGGCCGTCGCCGTGTACCTGGTGCTGCTGGCGCTGAAGAAGAACGTCCGCTGGCTGGGCCTGTTCCTGACCACCACGGTGCTGCTGCTCCTCGGCCTCGCCGTGACCGTGCTCTACACGGCCAGCGACCAGCTCGTCCCGGCGCTGCACTCGTACTGGCTGTACATCCACGTCTCCACCGCGATCTTCTGCGGCGCGGTGTTCTACGTCGGCGCGGTCGCCACCATCCTGTACCTGTTCAAGGACTCGTACGAGAACAAGCTGGAGGCCGGGCTCAAGCCGGGTTCCTTCGCCACCTCGGTCCTGGAGCGGCTGCCCGCCTCCGCGACCCTGGACAAGTTCGCGTACCGGATCAACGCGGCCGTCTTCCCGCTGTGGACGTTCACGATCATCGCGGGCGCGATCTGGGCGGGCGACGCCTGGGGCCGCTACTGGAACTGGGACCCGAAGGAGACCTGGTCGTTCATCACCTGGGTCGCCTACGCCTGCTACCTGCACGCGCGCGCCACGGCCGGCTGGAAGGGCCGCAAGGCCGCCTACCTGGCGATGATCGCGTTCGCCTGCTGGCTGTTCAACTTCTACGGCGTGAACATCTTCGTCACGGGCAAGCACTCCTACGCGGGCGTGTGAGCCGGAGGTCGCCCACACTGGAGTCATGAGCGGTTCCATCGCACAGGGCACCAGTCAGACCCACGGGAACACGCACATACTCCACTTCCTGGTGCGTCTCCCGAGGCCCATGGAAGACGTCTGGACGGCGGTGGCCACCCCCGAGGGGATCGGGGCGTGGTGCACCGCCGTCGACGCTCTCGAACCCCGCCTCGACGGCGCGGTCTCCCTGCGCGGCCTCGGCTCCGGCCGGGTCACCGCCTGGGACGTGGACCGGATCGCCGAGTACCGGCTGGAGAGCGGCGGACGGCTGCGGTTCCACCTGGAGCGGGACGGGGCGGCGGAGTGCGTGCTGCGCTTCACCCACGAGTTCCGGGGCGAGGGCCCCTCGGACATGGACTGGCGCCATAAATTCGAACAACTGATCGCCATGCTGGGCGCGGCCTCCCGCGCCTGACGGCGTCCCGGCCCCGCCTCAGGGCGACGGACAGGCCGCGGCCGGCGGCTTGCCCTGCGGCCAGGCGAGCTGGACGAACTCCGTGCCGTTCTTCGCGTCGAGCCGCACGATCGGTACGGCCTTGTCGTACGGGTTGCCGTGCCCGTCCAGGCAGATCCAGCCGCTCGCCCCGTGCACCTTCAGCGGTCCCCTGACGTGCGACCAGGCGCGTCCGACGGCCGTGAGGGTCGGTTTCGCCCCGCCCGCGTGGTGGATGCCGTGCACCGTGAGCTGCATCGCGTCGTAGCCGATGATCAGCTGGCCGTCGTCGAGCGCGATCGGGCCGATCGGCCTGCGCTTGTCGCTGTGCAGCAGCCCCTTCAGGACGTCGTAGTCGGCCGTGGACCCGCCGGTCTTCGGCGGGTTCTTCACCCAGGCGTCGGGGTGGGCGAGGGAGGTGTAGAGCAAGGTGACGTTGTTCGCCAGGGCGTTCCGGTCCAGGTTCTTGTCGTAGGTGAGGTAGGAGGCCTCGTCGCCGGTGAGCACCTGGAAGGAATTGCCGGGGCAGCCGTTGTGGCCGCCCAGCGCGTTGATGAACTGCTCCAGTTCGGCGTGCCGGCCCGCGAACAGGACGGTGCGGGTGCCCTGGGACGTGCTGCACAGCGTGGGCACGATGTTCGCGAACTCCGTCGAGGCGTCGGACCGGGCGAAGGACTGCTGCCTGTCATACGAGATGTCCAGCAAGGAGGTGAGCGACTTCTTGAGCGAGTTCGTGTACGGGTCGCCCGGCTCGTCGTACACCAGGACCGGCTTGCTCGTGTTCTCCTTGGCGAAGGAGGCGAGCGCGCGAGCCTCGTCGGTGTTGGTCGGCGCCACCCGGGCGAGGCCGGGGTAAGGGTCCGGGTGCTTGCCGGGCTGCCCGTTGGCGAGTTCGTCGGCGGTGATGGAGGACCCGACCACGGGGATGCCGCGATGGGTCAGCTCCTTGACGGCGGCCGCGTTGGGCACGGTGCTCTGCCCTATGCCGACCACCGCCCGCAGCCGTTCCGTGCCCTTGCTCATCCGCTCTAGCTGGTCGACCGCCGTCTTCCAGCTGTCCTTGCCCGTACCCGAGTTGGCGAGCACCAGGCGTATCTTCGGGGGCTGCCCGGTGGGGTCGTTGTTGGCCGCGTACTGCGCGAGATAGGCGCCCTGGAGCTGGTGCTCGATGTCGTTCAGATCGGTCGGCGCGGTGGAGGTGAACGGCAGCATCAGCGCCACCGTCACATAACTGCCCGCCTTCAGCGTGGAGTTCTCCTTGCGGATCGAGTCGACCACCTGATGGAACTGGTGCTGCCCGAAGTCGTACGGCCCGGTCGCCACGCCCAGGCACTCGCTGCCGCCCGCCGGACGCGACACCCCCGGCGCGCACTGCCGGGCCTCGCGCATCAGGGTCCGCACCCCGAAGACCCCGCCCGCCACCAGCACGACCGCCAGCGCCAGGGACAGATACCGGCGCAGCGGGATCTCCCACACATGCTCGCGTACCCAGGTTCCGATGCCCCCGCCCGCCATCACGCCTCCCCGCGCCCGTCGTCAGGATCCTCCGGGACCTCCAGCGGGTGCCCGGCCAGCACGGCAGCCGGCCAGTCCCGGGAGGCCCGCCACAGCAGCGCGCCCGCCGCGGGGCGCAGATTGGACAGCTGTTCCAGCTCGAAGCGGAGCCGGTCGCACACCTTCGGGTCGGGCAGCACCAGCGGATCCGTCAGCTCCCACACCGCGTGCAGCAACCGCCGTACCCGCAGATGCAGTACGGCGTCCACGCCCTCCGGCACCGGGTACCCGGCGTCCGTCCCCCCGAGCGCCACCGCGGCCCGCCGGTCGCCGCGCCCGCCGAAGTCGCGGCCCTCGGCGTCGTGCGCGTGGAAGTAGGGCGCGGACGCGATGAAACGCAGGGTGCGCAGCCAGAGGCGGGTGTCGGCGGTGGCGAAGTCGTCCCGCAGCCGCGCGACCGCCGACTCGGCGTCCCCGAGGGCGAGTTCGTGGTAGAGCCGGTACGGCGCCCGCTCCGGCTCCGCGTAGTGCTCGATCAGCGTCTCGTGCGCGCGGCGCCACGACGCGTGGTCCTCGTCGCGCAGGTGCAGCCGGAGCAGCAGCAGCGTCCGCACGAACGGATCGCCGACGAACTGGCCCGGCACGACGGGCAGTCCCTCCTCGGCGAGCAGGGTCTGCAGGGCCCGTACGTCCGCGGGCCCGAACGTGTCCGGCAGCAGTTCCGTGGCCAGGGCGCACGCCGAGTCGTGGTCGTGGGCGGCGGCCAGCACCGTCAGCTCCTCCAGGTACTCGGCTGGCACCAGCCGGTCCAGCAGCGCCTGGTGGACGGGCGCCCCCGGCTGGTCCTCGGCCGGGCGGAACTCCGCGGTGAGCAGCTCGCCCAGCGAGGTCACCCGGGGCAGGTGCTGCGCGGCCGACTCGGCGAGCAGCACCACGCCCAGCGGACTGCCGCCGGTCAAACGATGTGCGGCGGCGGGCAGTTGGGAGGGCACGGCGGTGTCCGCGCAGAGCGCGCCGACGATGTGCAGGGTGTCGTCCGCGCTCAGCGGCGGCAGCGCGACGAGCAGCGCCCGCGAGGAGGGGGCCGTGTCGGCCGACCAGTCGCTGCGCCGGGCGACCTCCGCGAGCTGGCGCCTGACGGCGTTGGGCAGTTCCGTGCGGCCGTCGCCGCGCCGGGCGGCCACGAAGGCGACCCGGTCGCCGATGCCCTCGGCGCGATCGCGCAGCACGGCCGCCGTCAGCTCCGGGCCCGGAGTCGCCTGCGCGTTGTCGAGCAGCACCAGGGGCCGGCCCAGACGCTGCATCTTCGCCATGAACCCCGCGTACGCCTCGGTGAGGTCGGCGAGCAGGGCCCGCACCAGATACCGCTCCGCGTGCTCGCGCGAGCCGCCACCGTCGCGGAAATGCTGGGACAGCAGCATCAGCCCGCGCTGGGCGTTGCCGCCCGCGTTCGGGTAGGAGCGGTACCACTCGGACGCCTTCAGCTGCCGGTGGCCCGTGAACCCCTCGGCGACGGCCTCCAGGGTGGCCTCGATGGCGCCCGAGACCAGCGGTCCGGCGCCGGTGGCGGCCGCGACCACCTTCGCCGCCACCTTGCCCGCCCACTTCCCGGCGAACCCGCCGAACTTCCCGCCCCGCTCGTTCAGCAGCAGGATCCGCTCGACCTCCCGGCGGATCCGCTCCGCCTCGGCGTCGCCCCAGCCGCCCGCGGCCACCGCGACCAGGCCCGACATCAGCCGCGGGAAGGTGATCCGGCCGGCGCCGGTCACCGGTTCGGCCAGTTGCTCGGCGATCACCAGGAGCGCCTGGGCCGACGGCGACCAGGAGTCGGCCGGCCGGCCCGCGGGCGGCCGGGCGAACTGAGCGGCCGAGCAGTCGATCAGCGCGACCGGGGTGTGCCCCCGGTAGGCCTCGCGCAACGCGCCGAGCACCGCGCTCTTGCCCAGCCCCCGGGCGCCGGTGAGCACCACGAAGGGCGGCTCGTCCGGGTGCTCCAGGGGATGGGCGCGATGGCGTCCGGGGACCAGCCCCACCAGGCGCGGCGCGAGGCCGGCCGGATCCGCGTCGAAGAGCGCCCCCCGCCCGTGTAACCGTGTGCGCACCGCATCGCCCCCCTCAACAGCAGTGTAGAAAGGGGTAGTTGGCTGGTGCCAGGGCCAATGGTGTCCGTTTGGGTAACGATGTGCGCGCACCCTCACGAAACCGCCGACAGACGTTCACGACCCGTCGAGGTGATGTGGTCCCGCAACCGCTCCACGTACAGCCGCATGTTCTTCGCGGCGGCGTCGGTGTCCGGGTAGCGGCTGGCCAGCCACAGCCCCTCGCGCCGCCGGTTCACCCACACGCACACCTGGTCGCCGTACGACACCCGCAGCAGCCCGTGCGCCCGCATCTCCTCCCACCGGGCGGCGCCGGGCACGGCGCGGGTGTCGACGTAGGAGATGATCGAGTACAGGTCCGGCGAGGTGGGCCGGAAGTCCGCGCCGAGCAGCGCGAGCACCCGGGCCAGCGGCATCCGGGCCAGCTTCCGGGCCGCGCCCAGCTCCGCCCGTACGGTCCGCAGGACGTCCGGGAGGCCGCGGTCGCCCTCCAGCGGCACCTCGATGGGGGCGCCGCCCACGTACCAGCCCACCGAGTCGGTCCAGCGCGAGCGCACCCGGGTGTGGAACGGCACGACCGTCCGGTACACCGGCTGCCCGCCCAGCTCCCGCACGATGAGCGCGGTCGCCGCGAGCATGCCGACCAGGCTCCCGCCGTACGGCCGGCAGTACGCCTCGAACGCGGCCGCCGCCTCCGCGTCCACGAGCGGCTCGCACAGCAGCGCCTGCCTCGGCAGCGGCGCGCCGGGCGTGAGGCCCAGGTCCACCGGGAAGACCGGCAGGGTGCCGCCGCCGCGCCGGATGAACTCCCGCCAGCGCGCCACGATGTCGTGCCCGCCGTCCAGCCGGTCCGCGTCGGCCCGCTCGATCTCGCAGAAGTCGACGTAACTCGCGGCGGGGGCGGCGGGCTCGACGGGGCGTCCCTCGGTGTGCGCGGTGTACAGCTCGTGCACCTCGGCGGCGATCCGGGTCAGGGAGTAGGCGTCCATGTTGCTGTGGTCGAAGGCCAGGTAGACGCTGGTGCGGTCGTCGCGCACGACGGCGGTGTAGACGAGGTTCGGCCAGCGCAGGGCGTCGGCGACGGCGTCGAACCGGTCCTGGAGGTGCCCGACGAGCCGGCCGGAGTCCGTGAAGTCCCCGATCACCTCCCGGTGCAGGGACACGTCGGCGGGATCGAGGGTGAAGCGGCGCAGCTCCTCACCGGCCCAGCGGAACCCGCTGCGCAGCGTCTCGTGCCGCAACGTCCAGGAGAGCAGCGCCTGCTGGAGCGCGTCCAGGTCGGCCCGGCCCGGCAGGTCGAAGGCGGTGCCGAGCCAGGTCGGCACGAACAGCCCGGCGTCCCGCAGGCACTTGGCGGTGCGGATGTGCGACTCCTGGACGTAGGACGGCGGCCGGGAGTCGTCCGGCAGCCGCGTCGCCGCCGCCACGGTGGCCGGGCTCAGCGTCCACTCGACGAGCCGTCCCGGCCGTACCCCGCAACGCTGGATGTCAGTGATTCGCACGCGTCTCCCATCGAAGAAGGGGCCCTGCTGAATAGGGCCCCCCTCCAAGGCAATGCCGCGGGGCGGGACGGGGACATGCCCAACCGGGTCATTTCAACGAAACGGGTGCACAGCCGAACGGGAAACTGATTTGACCGGCGTTGACCGACTGCCCGCCGTTCAGCCGCCGATCATCCCGACGACCGCCCGCACCGCCTCCGCCACCGGCTGCCCGACCGTGCCGACGGTGGCGGCGATCCCGGCGATGGCCATCAGCGCCCGGTGCCGCTCCGGCGCGGGCACGGCCGCGTCGGCGGTGGCGGCGGGCACGGACTCGTCGAGCAGCGCGGCGCTGGCCTCCGGCACCTGCGCCCGCAACTCGGCGACCAGACGCCGGAGTTCGGCGAGGGCCGCGGTCAGCGCGGGGTCCTGGGCCGCGGCCGGTTCCGCGCTCCGGCCCTTGACGATGCCGATGTTGCCCTGGCCGCCGTTCATGGTCACGTTGTCGCCGTAGTGGTAGCTGTCGCCGCTCATGCGCTGATCCCCACGTTTCCGCTGCCGCCGTACATGTTGACGTTGTCGCCGAAGTAGTAGTTCCTGGGCGAGACGGTGAGGCTGTGCACCGTCACCCGGAACTCGGTGTCAGGGTGCTCGATGGCGTACGAGAGCTGCCCGACGAGCTGGTCCAGGTACCCCCGGTCCGGGCTGGTGACCAGGGCGGTGGACGCGCCCGAGGTCTCCACCGCGAGGACGTGCTGCGAGGGCGCGCTCAGGACGCCGATCATGTCGATGAGGAAGTAGATCTCGGCGAAGGCGGCCAGGATCCAGACGAAGAGGAGGTAGCCGGCCGCGCCGGACTGCTGGTCCGACCCGCCGCCCAGCGCCAGCGCGGGCAGGCTGGGCAGCATCACGACGATCGCGACGGCGACGGTCCCGGCGGAGTACCGCAGGAACCGCAGCGCCGCCTCCTTGCGCTTGGGGCGCAGCACGAAGCTGTAGACCCGGGCTATGTTCGCCAGCGGGTAGACGGCCCTGCCGATCCACAGGATCCGCTTGCTGACCCGCAGGTCGAGCGCCTGCGGCACCGCGTGCGGCGGGAGCGCGGGGACGTCCGGCATGGCAGGGGCCGGGGTGGGCGGTGCGGCCGGCGGGCCGGGCGGCGGCGCGGGCGGTACGGGTGGTATGTCCTGCGCGGGGCGCTCTGGCCCCGGGTCGTACTGCATCTGTCGTCCCCCAGAGGTCGGGCAGCACACTGCTTGAGCGGACGACCATTAACCCGACCCGCGCGCGGCACTGGCAAGTGGTTAAGCACACCGGCTTCGGCCGCGACCCGGGCCCGGTGACCGGGCCCCGGGGGCCCGTGGCAGATACTGGGACGCATGGCTTACGACGATCTTCGCTCCCTGCTCCGGGCCCTGGAGCGCGAGGGAGACCTCAAGCGCATCAAGGCCGAGGTCGACCCCTACCTGGAAGTCGGGGAGATCGTCGACCGGGTGCAGAAGTCCGGCGGCCCGGCGCTGCTCTTCGAGAACGTCAAGGGCTCGGCGATGCCGCTGGCCATGAACGTCTTCGGCACCGACCGCCGGCTGCTGAAGGCGCTGGGCCTGAAGTCGTACGGCGAGATCTCCGAGAAGATCGGCGGACTGCTGCGCCCCGAGCTGCCGCACGGCTTCGTCGGTGTGCGCGAGGCCTTCGGCAAGCTGGGCGCGATGACGCACGTGCCGCCGCGGAAGATCAAGGAAGCCCCCGTGCAGGAGGTCGTGCTGCGCGGCGACGACGTCGACCTCGACCTGCTCCCCGCGCTCTTCACCTGGCCCCAGGACGGCGGCTCCTTCTTCAACCTGGGCCTGACCCACACCAAGGACCCCGAGACCGGCATCCGCAACCTCGGCCTGTACCGCCTCCAGCGCCACGACCGGCGCACCATCGGCATGCACTGGCAGATCCACAAGGACAGCCGCAACCACTACCAGGTGGCGGCGCGCCGGGGCGAGCGGCTGCCGGTCGCCATCGCCTTCGGCTGTCCCCCCGCCGTCACGTACGCCTCCACCGCGCCCCTGCCCGGCGACATCGACGAGTACCTGTTCGCCGGGTTCATCGCGGGCAAGCGGATCGAGATGGTCGACTGCAAGACCGTCCCGCTCCAGGTCCCGGCGAACGCCGAGGTGGTCCTGGAGGGCTGGCTGGAGCCGGGCGAGATGCTCCCCGAGGGCCCCTTCGGCGACCACACCGGCTTCTACACGCCGCAGGAGCCGTTCCCCGCGCTGAAGATCGACTGCGTGACGATGCGGAAGCGGCCGCTGCTCCAGTCGATCGTGGTGGGCAGGCCCCCGACGGAGGACGGCCCGCTCGGCCGCGCCACGGAACGCTTCTTCCTGCCGCTGCTGAAGATCATCATCCCGGACATCGTGGACTACCACCTGCCCGAGGCCGGCGGCTTCCACAACTGCGCGATCGTCTCGATCGACAAGAAGTACCCGAAGCACGCGCAGAAGGTCATGCACGCCGTCTGGGGGGCGCACATGATGTCCCTCACCAAGCTGATCGTGGTCGTGGACGCCGACTGCGACGTCCACGATCTGCACGAGGTCGCCTGGCGCGCCCTCGGCAACACCGACTACGCCCGTGACCTCACGGTCGTGGAAGGCCCCGTCGACCACCTCGACCACGCCTCCTACCAGCAGTTCTGGGGCGGCAAGGCCGGGATCGACGCCACCCGGAAATGGCCGGAGGAGGGCTACACGCGCGACGGCGGGTGGCCGGAGATGGTCCTGTCGGACCCGGAGACGGCCGAACGGGTGACCCGGCGCTGGAAGGAATACGGACTGTGAGAGGAACCGACATGATGGTGCAGGGCAGCGCGGAGACGGGGTTTCCCCGCCTCCGCGGGGGTGTTTCGGAGTACGGCCTGTGAGTACGGCCGCCACGATGCCGCAGCCGGGCCGCACGAGGGCCTTCCTGCGCCTGGTGATGATCGAGCACTCGGTCTTCGCGCTCCCCTTCGCCTACATCGCCTCCCTCACGGCGATGTACGCGTGGGACGAGAACATCCACTGGGGCCGGCTGCTGCTGGTCACGATCTGCATGGTCGGCCTGCGCACCTTCGCGATGGCCGTGAACCGGATCATCGACCGGGAGATCGACGCCCGTAACCCGCGCACGGCGCACCGCGAGCTGGTGACCGGCGCCATGTCGGTGCGGCACGCCTGGACCGGCGCGCTCGTCGCGCTGGTGGTCTTCCTGGGCGCGGCGGCGCTGCTGAACCCGCTCTGCCTGGCGCTGGCCCCCATCGCGGTGATCCCGATGGTGGTCTACCCCTACGGGAAGCGGTTCACGAACTTCCCGCAGGCCATCCTGGGGCTCGCCCAGGCCATGGGCCCCATCGGCGGCTGGCTCGCGATCTCCGGCAGCTGGTCCTGGGACGCGGTGATCCTCGGCCTGGCCGTCGGCATCTGGATCGGCGGCTTCGACCTGATCTACGCCTGCCAGGACGTGGAGACCGACCGCGCCATCGGCGTGAAGTCGGTCCCGGCCCGCTTCGGCATCCCGGCCGCCATCTGGGGCGCCCGCGCCTGCCACACGGTCACCACCGCGCTGTTCGTCTGGTACGCCCTCGCCACCCACGCGGGCGCCTTCTTCTGGCTCGGCTTGGTGATCGTCGCCGGGGCCTTCCTCTACGAGCACCGCATCGTGCGCCCGCACGACCTGTCCCGCCTGAACCGGGCGTTCTTCAGCGTCAACGGGTTCATCGGCATCGCCCTCTTCGTGTGCGCCCTGCTGGACCTGCTGGTCCGGGGCCTGTCGGTCTGAACGAAGTCGTCTTGCCCCCCACCCGTCCTGAGCCCGGGTGGGCACGCCGGTACGCTCAAGGTGTGAACGCAGGAGAAACGCGGCGCGTGCCTTGGATCGTGGGGGTGTCCGGTGCGTCCGGGACGCCGTATGCGGCTGCCGTGCTGCGGGCGCTGCTGGGGGCGGGGGAGGCGGTGGACCTGGTGGTCAGCCGGGCCTCCCGGCTGACGCTGCTGGACGAGACGGGGATCTCGTTCCGGGACGCCCACTGGCAGGACGACCTGCGGGAATGGCTGGCCCGGGGCGCCGATGGCAAGCCCGGGACCTTCGACGTGGACGTCAGCGGGGTGCGGTACTGGAGCGCGGGCGACCTGGCGGCGGGCCCCTCCTCGGGGTCGTACCCGGCCAAGGGCATGCTCATCGTGCCGGCCTCCACGGCCTGCGTGGCCGGGGTCGCGCTGGGGCTGTCCAAGGACCTGCTCCAGCGCACGGCGAGCGTCACGCTGAAGGAACGCCGGACCCTCGTCGTCGCCGTACGGGAGACGCCCCTGAACGGCCAGACCCTGCGGCACCTCGTCGCCCTGGACGACGCCGGCGCCTCGGTCGTCCCCGCCTCGCCGGCCTTCTACGCGGGTGCCACGCACATCCAGGACCTGGTGGACTTCGTCGCCGGGCGGGTGCTGGACGCGGCGGGCGTCGGACACGGGCTGTACCGGCGCTGGCGGGGCGAACTGGGCGGCGGCACCACCGGGCAGTAACACCAGCGGGCAGCAGCACCGGCGGGCCGCAGCACCGCCGGGCAGTGGCACCATCCAGCAGTAGCGCTCTACCCATCATCACTCGAGAACTCTTCAGCGGAAGGCTTCGATCGCATGGACGCGGTGGACAGGCAGCTCATCCAGGCCCTGAGGGAGAACGGCCGGGCCTCCTACGCGGAGCTGGGGCGCCTCGTCGGCCTGTCGGGACCCAGCGTCACCGACCGCATCAACCGGCTGGAGGCGGCCGGCGTCATCACCGGCTACCGCGCCACGGTGGACGCGGCCTCCCTCGGCCTCGGCGTGACCGCCCTGATCGGCATCTCGCTCTCCGACGCGGCCGACCACGAGGACGTGGCGCAGCGGCTGCGGGACCTCAAGGAGATCGAGGACTGCTGGTTCATCGCCGGGGACGACTCCTTCATGCTCAAGGCGCGCGCGGCCGACGTGGACGGCCTGGAGCGGATCATCCGCAGGCTCAGCGGGACCAAGGGCGTGTCGCGGACCCGTACCACCATCGTGCTGTCCACGAAGTGGGAGAACCGGGTCGGGGAACTGCCCGAAGAGGTCTAGGGATACCGTAGGCCGGACTGTCGCGGATGTCGGAGAAAGGTGTTGGCATGGACGTCGGGCTCAAGCGCGAGCTGGAGGAGAAGGTCCGCTCCGGCGAGCGGCTGACCCGCGAGGACGGCATCGCGCTGTACGAGTCGGACGACCTGGCGTGGCTCGGCGGCCTGGCGCACGAGGTGCGGACGCGCAAGAACGGCGACGTCGTGCACTTCAACGTCAACCGGCACCTGAACATGACGAACGTGTGCACGGCCTCCTGCGCGTACTGCTCCTTCCAGCGCAAGCCGGGGGAGAAGGACGCGTACACGATGCGCATCGAGGAGGCCGTCAAGCTCGCGAAGGCGATGGAGACGGAGAACCTCACCGAGCTGCACATCGTCAACGGGCTGCACCCGAACCTGCCGTGGCGCTACTACCCGCGTTCGCTGCGCGAGCTGAAGGCGGCCCTGCCGAACGTCTCGCTCAAGGCCTTCACGGCGACGGAGATCCACCACTTCGAGACGATCTCCGGGCTGTCGGCCTCCGAGATCCTGGACGAACTGATCGACGCCGGCCTGGAGTCGCTCACCGGCGGTGGCGCGGAGATCTTCGACTGGGAGGTCCGGCAGCACATCGTGGACCACAAGACCCACTGGGAGGACTGGTCCCGGATCCACCGGCTGGCGCACGAGAAGGGTCTGAAGACCCCGGCCACCATGCTCTACGGCCACATCGAGGAACCGCGCCACCGGGTGGACCACGTCCTGCGGCTGCGCGAGCTCCAGGACGAGACCGGCGGCTTCCAGGTCTTCATCCCGCTGCGCTACCAGCACGACTTCGTGGACATGAAGGACGGCAAGATCCGCAACCGCCTCCAGGCGCGGACGACGATGGCCACGGGCGCGGAGGCGCTGAAGACCTTCGCGGTCTCCCGGCTGCTGTTCGACAACGTCCCGCACGTGAAGGTCTTCTGGGTCATGCACGGCGTCCAGACCGCGCAGCTCGCCCTCCAGCACGGCGCCGACGACATGGACGGCTCGGTGGTCGAGTACAAGATCACCCACGACGCCGACAACTACGGCACCCCGAACAAGCTGACCCGCGAGGACCTGCTGGACCTCATCCGCGACGCCGGCTTCCGCCCGGTGGAGCGCAACACGCGCTACGAGATCATCCGCGAGTACGACCCGGCGGACCCGGCCCGCCGTGACGCGCCCCAGCCGATGCGCGTCTGACGGCCTCTTCGCCCGCTCGTCCCGGCCGGCGGGCGGGCGCTCAACTCCAGCTCGGTGACGGCCCGTACGCCGGTTTGTACGGGACGGGCCGGCCGGTCTGCGCGTCGAGCAGGACCCGGTCGCCCACCGGCCGGGCCAGCTTCACCGTCACCTGGCGCAGCCTCGCCTGTTTGGTGCAGGCGCCGCCCTTCCGGCCTTCGGCGGAGCCTGAAAGCACCACGCTGCCGTGGGTCTCCAGCACGGAGACCACGGGGCCGTCGTCGCAGACACCGCTGAGGGCGACGACGGTCAGCGAACGCCCGTCCGCGGCGATCCGGACCAGCCGGTCGAGCGGCAGGCCCGGGACGCCCTCGGCCCGCCCGACCGGCGGCCGGGGGAGTGGTGACGGGACGACGGCGGCCTGCCTGAGCGGGGTGGCGTAACCCTCCAGGGTGAACAGCCAGGCCGGGACCACCGCCGGCCCCCGGCTGGTGGCCACGGTCATCTCGCCCGGTTCGGCCCCGGTCACGGTGAGGTGCGGCTTCCCGGCGTCGCGCCCGCCGGACAGGGTTTCGTACGACTCCGCCGCGCCCACCACAGGCCGGGCGACCGACCCGCCCCGGGCCCAGGTCACCTGCCCGTCCGTGCGCCCGGCGGCGGGCAAGGTACCCCGTAGGACGAGGTCATGGTCCCGGAAGGCACGCTGGTCGGCCGGGCCGCGCAGGCCGCCACGCGGCGGTTGGATCACGTCGCCCATGGGGTGGTACCCGGCCCGCCACGCGGCGGCGGCGGTTGACCCGTCCCACGCCTCGGCGACCTGCCGGGCCCGGCGCGCCGCCGCCTTCGCGTCGGCACCGGGACCTTTCCGGTGACCGTCACCGTCGCCGCAGCCGGTGACGGCGAGGGCGGCGAGGCCCATCGCGGCGAACAGACTCAGCGGGCGTAACCCTCGGATCCCCAGGTCGCGCATGCGGCCCCCCTTTTGAAGACGTGCGCTCGGTCGAAGACGTGCGGCCTCGTTCGACGCAACCCTCCCGTTCGCCGTCCCCCCGCACGGGTACCCGGCAAACATGCCCGCCGCAAGCACCCCCGACCCGGCCCCCGAGGACGCCTACACCGCCGACCCCTTCCTGCCCGCCCGCGGTGGGCTCGACGCGCTCCGCGAGGCGGCGGCCGACTGCCGGGGCTGTCCCCTGCACGGCCCCGCGACCCAGACGGTCTTCGGCGAGGGGAAGAAGGACGCCCGGGTGATGCTGGTGGGCGAGCAGCCCGGCGACCAGGAGGACCGGCAGGGCAGGCCCTTCGTGGGACCGGCGGGACGCCTGCTGCACAAGGCGCTGGAGGAGGCCGGGCTGGATCCGGGGGACGCGTACGTCACGAACGCGGTCAAGCACTTCAAGTTCGCGCAGGCCGCGCCCGGCAAGCGGCGGATCCACCGGGCGCCGAGCCTGCGGGAGATGACGGCCTGTGCCCCCTGGCTGGCCAGGGAGCTGGCCCTGGTGGAGCCGGAGCTGATCGTCGTCCTCGGCGCCACCGCGGGCAAGGCCCTCCTCGGCTCCTCCTTCCGGGTCGGCGAGGTCCGCGGCACCGTCATCGAGCGGGACATCCATGGACACCCCGAACGTCTGCTCCCCACCGTGCACCCGTCGTCGGTCCTGCGCGCCGACGACCGCGACGCGGCCTACCAGGGCCTCCTCGCCGACCTGAAGACCGCCGCCCGCGCCCTCGGGTAATTGGGGCAGGATCCCCTCGGGTAAACGGGCACGATCGTCGCGGGTAATGGATACGATCCACCCGTGGTCCTTACCTTCACCCTGGAACCCCCGCTCACCCCCGCCCTCCGCGACGGCCTCCTCGACCTGTGGACGGACGTGTCGAACGCGGGCGGTGCCGTCGGGTTCGTGCCGCCGGTCCGCCGTGAGGAGATACGGCCCGAGCTGGTGCGTCACCTCGTGCAGATGGCCGAGGGCCGTACCCGGCTCCTCGTCGGCCAGGACAGGCACGGCGCCCTCGCCGCCGCCGCGTTCCTCACCGCGAACCCGCAGCACCTGAACGCCCACTGGCTGTCGCTGTACTCCGTGATGGTCCACCCCCGCCACCAGGGCAGGGGCTACGGCCGCGACCTGCTGGCCGCCGCCGAGGACGCGGCCCGCGCGACGGACGGCATCGAGGCGATCCGCCTGTCCTGCCGGGGCGGCCACGGTCTGGAGCGGTTCTACGCCTCCTGTGGCTACAAGGAGGTCGGCCGCGTCCCCGGCGCCGTGCGCGTCGCCCCGGACGACGACCGCGACGAGATCTTCATGCTGCTGTCCCTCGGCCGCTGAGCGCGCGGCCGCTGCCGCCGCGGACCCCGCCGCATGATCGCCCCCGCGACGTGCTTCACTGGACGCTGACCCCTTTTGGAAACGGACGAGTGGATTGAGATGCTCCGCTACACGCTGATGCGCCTCGGTATCTTCGTGGGCTGCCTCCTGGTCGTCTGGGGAGCCGTCTACTCCGGCATCTTCCCGCGCGGCCTCGGCAACTCCAACGGCCTGTGGATCCTGCTGCTCGCCCTGGTCGTCTCGGCGCCGATCAGCTGGGTGGCGCTGCGCAAGGAGCGGGAGCGGGCCTCGATGAACGTCGTGGGCCGGGTCGACCGCATGAAGGCCAACCTGGAGGCCAACCGCAGCCAGGAGGACGGCGCCGACGACACCGCGCGCGCCCAGAGCCAGCCGTCCTGACGCAGGCCGCCGCCGGCCGCCAAGATCGTCGAAGGTCGCCAAAGGCCGGATAGCGTCCCCGGCATCCCTCTAGTCTTGCCTCATGGGTGGCGGCAGGACGAAGCGGATGCCGAGGGCGGAGCGCGAGCGGCAGATGCTCGACGCCGCCGTCGAGGTCATCGCCCGGCACGGGTACACGGCCGCCTCGATGGACGAGATAGCGGAACTGGCGGGCGTCTCCAAGCCGTTGGTCTACCTCTACCTCAACTCCAAGGACGACCTCTTCACCGCGTGCATCCGCCGCGAGGCCGCCGCCCTGACGGAGGCGGTGCGCGCGGCGGTCCGCCCCTCACTCCCCGCCGACCGCCAACTCTGGGACGGCGTCCAGGCGTTCTTCACCTACACCACCGAACACCCCGACGGCTGGACCGTCCTCCACCTCCAGGCCCGCACCCACGGCCCGAGGTTCGCCGCCGAGGCCGACGCCATGCGCGCGGAGACGGTCGCCTTCGTCACCCGCCTCATCGCCTCCGCGGCCGCGGAGGCCCACGGGAGCCGCGACCTCCCGGACCACGAGATCGCCGGCCTCGCCGCCGCCCTGGTCGGCGCCGCCGAATCCCTCGCCGACCGCACCAACACCACCCCCACCGCCACCCAGGCCGCCACCACCCTGATGAACTTCGCCTGGTCCGGCCTGGGCAACCTGATGTCCGGAAACCGCTGGACTCCGCCGGGCGGCGGGTGAACCACCTCGTGCCGACTCGCCGGAATCGAACGAAGGCCAAGGCTGTGCGCCTTGCCATGGGAGACAGCACCGTCAGGCGGCACCTGCGGCAGGAGTTCTTCGATGCCATGGACGCCGGCGAACTCGACTTCAGCGAGATCATCGAGACGACCGGCCCCCGCAACGCGGACGGCTCCCTCAAGCGCGACGGTGACCACAACGAGGCCGGGCCGCCTGATACGACATGATGGCCTCCCTCACCGGCCAGCCGACCAAATGGGTCGTCTCACCTGACGTAGAGGCGAGCGGCAGGCGGCCGTCGTCGCCCCGCAGTTCGACCCTTCCCCCTTCGCTGGCGCCGTAGGTATCCCCGGCGCCCGGGGAGGAGCCGGTTAGTTCGCCCTGAGGCGTTCCAGGAATTCCGGGACGCCCTCGACCTGGCGGTACGACTGGAAGGCGGGCGCGAGGTCGCGTACCAGGGCGACGCAGTGGGGAGCGCCGATGCGCGTGGCCAGATCGAGCGCCTCGCCACCTGCAACGGGGTCGGCAACGTACGCGACCTCCGTGTCACCGGGACCTACTGAGCCGTGCTCATGACGAAGTCTTCCCCCTTCCTTGAGAAGGGGGAAGTACACCGATACGTGCTCAGGCCGCGGCTTCGAGCGAGTCTGGGCTGCCGGTGAGGGCCTGAAGCCGGGCGGCAATACCGTCGGGGCCGAGGTGGGCCAGGGCCCACAGGGAGGTGACGCGCCGGGCGGAGGCCCAGACCCCGGCGGCCGGGGGCAGGAACGGGGCGACGGCGATGCCGCGGGTGGTGAACGGGGCCGGGTCGAGATACGTCATCCCGCCGGTCCCGCACAGGTACGTGTCGGCGCCGACTGCGGCGGTGAGGTCGGCGAGCCGCTCAGATCGCTCGGGCCGGGCGGGCAGCCCGCTCGCGGTCAGGATGCGTCCGTTCCAGCCGAGAAGGTTCAGCAAGACGCGGGTGGAGGTTTCAGCGACGGCGGCGGTCCTACCGGTGTCGAAAGCGACCCAGACCGGCTCCAGAGCCGTCTGGAGGGCGGGCCAGTGGGTGCTGGTCCGGTATTCCTGCCGGATCATCGACTCGGTCCGTCGCCGGGTCGAGGCGGGGTCGGCGATCAGGGCGTCCCGGATGGCGGTCTGGCGGCCCTGGGGCAGGTGGGTGGGGATGGACAGCCAGCGGGTCCGGTCCCGGTCCGTCAGGGCGGCGAGGCTGGTGCGGTGCTGGTAGTCGCGGCGGGTGAACTGGACGTCGTCGAGGACGATCCAGGTGTCCGCCGCGAACAGCTTGGCCAGGGTGGTCAGCCTCGGGAACAGGTTGGGCTGATGCACGGCACACAGCCTGCGCGGGCCGGGCTGGTCAGGAGATGAGGCGGCTGGTGAAGCCGTCACGGATGAGGGACTCGTATGCGGCATGCACGTCCTCCGGGACGTCCTGGGCGATGGCGAAGCCCTGCTTCGGGTATTCGATGACCCGCTGGAGATCGCCGACGAGCATGTCCACCACGAGCTTCTCGTCGCCGATGGACTTGAAGTAGTCGTCCAGCTCTAGGGGCTCCGACGCGCACACGATGTCGACGTCGGGCCACACCTTGCGGGCGGTGGCGAAGGATCGCCTCTCCATATAGGGCTTGGAGACCAACAGCACCGTGGTCGGGACGATGCCGGCCGCGGCCAGCAGGTCGCGGGTGAGGGTGATGTTCTGGCCGGTGTTCGCGGCGTTCGGCTCGACGAGGATCGCGGAGTCGGGGACGCCGAGTTCGAGAGCGTGCTCGCGGAAGTGGACGGCCTCGCCGCGGGGGAAGCGGGCCTTCGTGGTGGGGCTGTTGCCGCCGGTGAACACCAGCGTCGGGAAGAGGCCACGGTGATAGAGGTCGGCGGCGGCCGCGGCGACGCCGAGGTCGTGACTGCCCAGGCCGATCGCCACGTCGACGGGCCGGACCTGGTGCTGCATCTGGTGGTAGTCCCAGATCAGCTTGGTCTGGCGCCACCGGTCTTCGGTGATGGTCTGCTGGTTGTCGCCCACGCTTGTTGTCTCCCTGGTCACCGGCTGGCGGGGCCGGACGGCCCCGTGTTCATGGCCTTGATGTTCTCGATGCTGGCCAGTTGGTGGGACAGCCCGAAACGGGCGGCCATGGTCGCGGCCTTGTCGAGGACGTGAAGGCCATCATCGCGGGTCGCGGGGTCGCTCAGCAGGATGTGTCCGTGGGCGGTGTCCAGACGGACCTGCTGCATGGGGGCATCCGTTTTGGCGGTGCTGCGGGCGACGGTGATGAAGTGCAGGGCGGAGGAGAGGTCGCCGGCGCCGCGGTGGGCCAAAGCAATCTTCTGGTGGGCCACCGACCAGTCCTCGGGTTCGGCGAGGTCCTCGAAGTCGCGGGTCGCGGTCAGCATCACACGGGTCGCATAGTCGTGCTGGCCGTCCTTGCTCAGCGCGGTCCCCACCCACAGCCGGGATCTGGCCCGGTCGCGGCGAGAGAGCCGGTCGTCGACCGCCAGGTGTTCGTACTGGCGGGCGGCGGTCTCCAGCTTCCCGGACATCTCGGCGACTACGGCCAGGGATAGGTCGAGCTGGGCGATCCGGCGGGGGATGTCGAGCTGGGTGAACAGCGACTTGGCGGTCACGTATGAGCGCTGGGCGGACAGCGGGCCGACCACGCTGCCCTGGTCACGCTGGAGGTCACCGAGGAGGGCGGTCGAGCGGGCGAAGAGATACAGTCCCCGGTCATCGAGCCTGAGCGGAGTGAAGCGGCTGGTCCACCGGCTGATCAGGCTCTCGGCGAAGGTGAAGTCCTGCCGGGACAGGGCGACCACGGCCCGGTCGAGATCGTCGGTCCACGACTCGTACTCCCAGGCCAGCGGCCCGGCAGCGGTCACCCGCCGGCCGGGGGTCTCCGTGCCTGGCCGTCCGGCCTCGGACAGGAACGTCTCGAACCGTAGATGGGCGGCGGCGTCCGCGCGGGCCAGGGCCGTGTCGAGGATCGCCTGGGTGTCCGGGCGGGGCTCGGTTAGCGCTTGGAGCTTCTCCCACTTGGAGACGGTGCGCACGCCGACACCGAGGTGTTCGGCGAACGCGCGGACGCTCAGCCGCAGCGCGAGCCGGAGTGCTTTGGCCTCCAGCCCGGTCCAGTGGTGCACGGTCGCCACACGTCGCTCCCTTCCCGCCGTCATCGAAGCACGTCGGGCCGGGGTGGGGGACGCAAGTGCCACGGAAGTACAACAGACGGTCATTCCAGGGTGGTTGGGGCCGGGGCCAGTCTGACCAGTGACACCAGTTACCGGACCTTTGGATGGTTGCGAACGATGGAGCCCCTCACCGAGCATCGCGGCATCAGCGGCCCGGTCGTCTATGGCTTCCTGAGGCTGGTGCGGGTCTCCCGGGCCCGTCAGGACGCTCTGCACGACGCTCTGGCCGAGTACTGCCGCCGGCACGAGCTCGCCCTGCACGGGGTCTTCACCGAACGGGCCGCGGGCAGCGAGCGGTCGGCCGCGTTCACCGGTCTGCTGGACGTCCTGGAACTGCACGACACCTACGGTGTCGTCCTGCCCGCCCTCTCTCACCTCGGGCCGAAGGCGATAGCCGCCCCGCGGCAGGCCCGGATCACCGCCTCCGGCGCCCGGCTGCTGCTGGTCCACGGCCCCAGCTCGGACGCCTCCGGCCCCGCCGGGGCCAGGCCCGAACGAACCGGCCGCCGCAGTCCCGCCCCCGCCTTGGACCACGACACGTGAGGCCCCCATGCCTGAAGCGACACAGAGGTTCTTCGACCACCAGCCCGAATCGGTCAAAGCAGCGCGTGACTTCACCACCCGGACCCTGAGGGCCTGGGGCCTGGACGACACCGGCGACATCCGCCTGGTCGTCTCGGAACTCGCCACCAACGCGCTCGCCCACGGCAGCGACGCCGAGCACGGGTTCCTCGTCCGCCTGGAACCCAGTCCCGACGGCGTCCGCCTGGAGGTCCACGACAGCCGCGACTCGCACCAGCCCCTTCCCGGGCCCGCCTGCCCGGACCCGGCGGCGGACGAGACCGGCCGAGGACTGATGATCGTCACCGCCCTCGCCGACCGCTGGGGCATCGATCCCCGCCGGCCGTTCGGGAAGATCGTCTGGTCCCACTTCCCCACCGCCCCGCCGGCCACGGCCACCCGAGCCGTTCAGGGAGCCCGGACGTGCTGACCCGCACCGCCCCCGCGACCGGCCTGGACACGACTGCTGACCTCGCTGGGCGCCTGGACCTGGTCCGGCACCGCTCCGGACGGGCAGCAGGTCGCTCACCTCTTGCTGGCCCACCGCCTCGGCCGCACCAGCCACGACACCCCCGAAGCGATCGAGACCCGCATGCGGCACCTCGCCGAGACCCTCGGCGGCCTCGCCCGGGCCGAGGACCCGGCCCCCGAGACCCTCGGAACCCTGGGGACCGTCGGCTCGCACGTCTTGCTGGGGTTCCCCGGCGCCCGCTGGGGCCTGAAGCTGCCCGCCCACCCGCAGTGGTCCCGACTGGTCCACGACCACGGTCGGGCCGCCCTGGTCCTCGGGCTGGACCCGCTCGCCCAGTCCGCCGACGCACTCCGCGTCGACGCCTACCTCGACGCCGCCCTCGCCTGCGGCCGGCTGCTGTTCGGCTTCGCCCTCCGCACCTCCCGCACCGCCTGAAGCACCCAGCCCCCAAGCACCGCCCGACTCACCACCGGAGAGGGACATCGCCATGGAAACCTTCGAGCGCGCCAGGCTGGACGCCTACTTCACCAAGATCGCCACGACCTTCGCCCCCGACGAGAAGACCGCGGCCTTCCTGATCACGCACCTGCTGCCCGAGCGGCCCTCGTTCGTCCGTGCCGTCGCGGCGATGACCGCCCTGAAGGCGGTGCTGCCCAAGCCGAAGTCCATCGACGCCGCCGCCCGACGCGAGGTCGAGCACACGGCCGCCGTCGACACGCTCACCCGCGAGCTGTTCACCGACCACGACACCGCCCTGGACTACCTCGAGTCCCGGGTCGCCGGGGAGACGACCTGTCTGCTGGACGTCGGCGGCTACTTCGCCCCCACCCTCGAGACGGTCCACAGCCGCTTCACCGGCCGCCTCGCCGGGGTGATCGAGGACACCGAGAACGGCCACCGCCGCTACGAGGACCTCGACAAGCTGCCCTGCCCCGTCATCTCGGTAGCCCGGTCCCCGCTGAAGGACCCGGAGGACTTCCTCGTCGGCCAGTCAGTGGTGTTCTCCACCGAGGCCGTCATGCGCGGACGCGGCGACATCCTCCACGGCCGACCCGCCCTCGTGATCGGCTTCGGCAAGCTCGGCTCCTCCATCGCCCGCCTCCTGCACGCCAAGGGCGTCCAGGTCACCGTCTTCGACATCGACCCCGTCCGCCGCACCCAGGCCCTGTCCCAGGGCTTCAACGTCGCCCGCGATCGCGAGGCTGCCCTGACCGGCGCCGGTCTGGTCCTCTGCGCGACCGGGGCGGTCTCCCTGCGGGGCGAGGACTTCGCCCACCTCCGCAACGGCACCTACATCGCCACGGTCACCAGCAGCGAGGACGAGCTCGACCTCGCCGGACTGCCCGACGTCTACACCCGCACGCAGGTCGGGAACCACGTCACCCGCTACCAGACCACCGGCCACTACTTCTATCTGGCGAACGGCGGCAACGCCGTCAACTTCATCCACGGCGCCAGCGTTGGGCCGTTCATCTTCCTGGTCCAGGCCGAGATCCTCGCCGGGATCAGGATGCTCACCCGCGGAGACCTCGCCCCCGGCATCCACGAGGTCCCCGCGGTCGACCGCGCCGCGATCGCGGCGACCTGGCTCAACTACTTCAACAGGTGATCACCATGGCCATCACGGCAGACCACATCCGCACCACCCTGGCCGACTACCTCGCCCAGCACCCCGAGGCAAAGACCGAGCTCGGTGTCGTCCTCGGCCTCCTGGACGACGGCGACGACCTCACCAGCCGCACGACCTTCCCCGGCCACGTCACCGCCGGCGCGATCCTCGTCGACGCCGACGACCGCGTCCTGCACATTCTTCACAATATGACCCAGAAGTGGCTGCTGCCCGGAGGCCACCTCGAAGCGTCCGACGACACCCTCCTTCAGGCCGCCAGCCGTGAACTGACCGAGGAGACCGGCATCTCGCCGTACGCCGTCACCTCGGACAGCCAGACCCCCCTCCACATCGACGTCCACCCCATCGACGCCAACCCCGCCAAGGGCGAGCCCGCCCATCAGCACTTCGACTTCCGCTTCCTCTTCCGCACCACCGCCGACATCGGCAACCTCCAGACCGAAGAGGTCTCCGACGCCGCCTGGCGCGAGCTCGACAGCATCAGCGACCCGATCCTGCGACGACACATCGCCGAGGCCCTCGTCAACGCCGACAGCGACGCCGCGATGAACGGCCAGCTCCCCCTCGCCGACCCCTGGTCTCTCACGGGCGAGTGAGGGACTGGACTGGAGCGAGTCTCCTACTTCCAGCACCGTGGGCCCTCTGAGACTTATCAGAGGGCCCACGGTGCTGCGCAGCCGACTGCAGCCCGGCGCGGACGGTCTATGAGCGCATGACCAGATGAAGGAAGCCTGCCAACCCAATCGCGACCGTCACGCCGGCCCCCAGCCCCTCCACACGGCCGACTGCCACCCCGCCGATCAAGCTCGCCAGCAGGATGACCACCCACCGCAGCGGCAGCCCTTCGCTGCCGGAGCCGCCTTCCCCTGCACTCACGCTGCTCGTGCGGCGCAGGGCGGGTGACTTCATGGGTGGGATGTGGGAGATCCCCTCCGGGAAGGTGGAGGACGGGGAGACCGTTCTGGAGGCACTTGGCCGGGAGACCGTCGAGGAGACCGGGCTGAGGGTCGGGACGGTCGACCGGTACCTCGGGCACTTCGACTACGTCGGCAGCCGTGGCGGCACCACCCGGCAGTTCACCTTCGCGGTCACGGCCGAGAGCACCGGGCCCGTCGTCCTGACCGAGCACGACGCCCACGCGTGGGCGCTGCCCGGCGAGCTGCCGCCGGTCAGTGACGCGGTGCGTCGGCTGATTGCTCGGGCGACGGGGGACACGGGGGAGGGGTAGTCCTCGCCTACGCCGCCTCGCCCGTCGGCGTTCCCGACAAGTGCAGGCGGCCGTCGTCGCCCCGCAGTTCGAACCTTTCCCCTCCGTCGGTGCCGTAGGTCACCGTGCCCGGGAGCAGGACCGGGGCCCGGAACCGGATGTGGGTCGTGGTGGGGTCGCCGGGGGCCGCCGCCAAGCAGCGGGCGGCGGTCCACATGCCGTGGGCGATCGCGCGGGGGAAGCCGAAGAGGCGGGCGGTGGGGCGGGTGAGGTGGATGGGGTTGCGGTCGCCCGAGACGGCGGCGTATGCGCGGCCCAGGGAGGGCGGGAGGGTCCAGGTGTCCTGGACGGGGAGGGGAGAGGAGGGGGGAGCGGGAGGGGGAGGCGGGGACGCCGTTCTGTGCCGTGCCAGGTATGTGCTGCGGGATTCCCAGGCCGGCTCCCCGGCCAGCCGGGCCTCCGTCACCACCGTCGCCTCCGTGCCACGGTGGTGCGGGGCCAACCCGGAGACGTACACGGTGAGTTCGTACGCCTCCGAGACCGGGAGCGGTGTGTGGCGGACCGCTTCGAACGACGTGTGCACCAGGCCCAGCAGGGGGAGCGGGAACTCCCGGGCGCTCAGCAGCCGCATCGTCAGGGGGAAGGCGAGGACGTGGGGGTAGGGGAGGGGGAGGGAGCTGCCCTCGGAGGCGCCCCCGGAGGGGAACGCGCAGAGGCTTGAGTAGGCCGCCAGGCGGGGGGCCACCGCCCGTACCCCCGGCAGCACCAGGCGCGTGTGCGGGTACGGCGCGTTCGGCGAGGGGCGCTTCCGCGGGGAGCGCAACGCGCCCAGGGGCAGCGACCTCGCCAGGGAAGGCGCCGAGTCGAGGACGACCACCGTCGACATCAAAACCCCCGCAGCCGGGAACGATTTCCTTACCGAGCAGTAAAGTTACCGCAGGTAAGCCGAGGTGGGCCAGTGCGAGAGGCTGCACAGCCCCATCCCCGGACCGTTCCCGGACCCGCACAAAGCCCCCACAACGGGCCCGTACGATCACACGCCTGACCGGCGGTAACACCTCAGCTCGTTCGCCGCGTGCTCCGGCCGTCGGTGAACGCCTCGCCGCACGCCCGAGGAGCCGCTCGTGTCCCCCCAGCACCACCACAACTCCCCCGTCGCCGCCGTCGATTACGACGGCCGGCCGCTGCTCGTCGCGCCCGAGACACGGCGGCTCGACGGGGCCGTGCGGGAAGTGGTCGTGCCGCCGGTCGCCGCGCCCGTGACCCACGGGTCGCTGGCCGACCTGCCGTTCGACAACGCCGCCGAGGATCCCGGCGCGGTGGTGCTCAGCCGCAAGCTCCCGGGCGGCCGGTGGAAGGACGTCACCGCCGCGCGGTTCGCCGAGGAGGTGCTCGCGGTCGCCAAGGGGCTGATCGCCGAGGGCCTCATGCCCGGCGACCGCATCGCGATCATGGCCCGGACCACCTACGAGTGGACGCTCCTCGACTTCGCCGCCTGGGCCGCCGGGCTCGTCACCGTCCCCGTCTACCCCACCTCCTCCGTCTTCCAGACCCGCTGGATCCTGCACGACTCCGGCGCCGTCGCCCTCGTGACCGAGACCGGGGCCCAGGCCGCCGCGCTCGGCCCCGAGCTGCAACACCTGCCCGATCTGCGGCACTTGTGGGTCATGGAGAAGGGCCACGTGGAGCGGCTCGCCGACGCGGGCGCCCCGGTGCCGGAGGGGGAGGTCGGGGTGCGGCGCGGCATGCTCGGCCCCGCCACCCTCGCCACCCTCGTCTACACCTCCGGCACCACAGGCCGCCCCAAGGGCTGCGCCCTCTCCCACGGCAACTTCTTCGCCGAGGTCGACAACGCGATCGAACTCCTCCACCCCGTTTTCAGACAGCACGACGACGATCCCTCCGTCCTGCTCTTCCTCCCCCTCTCCCACGTCTTCGGGCGCATGGTCGCCATCGCCTGCGTCCGCGCCCGCGTCCGCCTCGGGCACGCGCCCAGCATCAAGGCCGACGACCTGCTGCCCGACCTCGCCGCCTTCCGGCCCACCTGCCTGCTGACCATCCCCTACATGCTGGAGAAGGTCTTCAACTCGGCCCGCGCGAAGGCCGAGTCGGGCGGCCGGGGTGCCGTCTTCGACCGCGCCGCCGCCGTCGCCCGGCGCTACGGCGAGGCGCTCCAGGCCCGCCAGTCCGGCACCGGCGGCGGGCCCGGCCGCGCCCTGAAGACCCAGCGCGGCTTCTACGACCCCCTGGTCTACCGCCGCATCCGTACCGCGATGGGCGGCCGCGTCCGCCAGGTCATCTGCGGCGGCTCGCCCCTCGGGCGCCGCCTCGCCGCGTTCTACGCCGGTGCGGGCATCGAGATCTACGAGGGGTACGGCCTCACCGAGACCACCGGCGCGACGACCGTCACGCCACCGCTCAAACCCCGCCTCGGCACCGTCGGTTGGCCCCTGCCCGGCACCCGCGTGCGGATCGCGGCGGACGGCGAGATCCTGATCGCCGGCGACCACGTGCTGCGCGGCTACTGGGACCCCCAGGCCGGCGGCGTCGTCCCGGTCACCCGCGACGGCTGGCTCCACACCGGGGACCTCGGCGAACTGGACGACGAGGGCTACCTCACCATCACCGGCCGCAAGAAGGAACTGATCATCACCTCCGGCGGCAAGTCCGTCGCCCCCGCCCCGCTGGAGAACTGGCTGCGCCAGCACCCGCTGATCTCCCAGGTGATGCTCGTCGGCGACGACCGCCCCTACGTCGCCGCGCTCCTCACCCTCGACCCCGAGGGCATCGTCCACTGGCGCCAGATGAACGGCCGCCACCCGGTACCGCCCGAACTCCTGACCGACGACCCCGAGTTGCTGGACGTCCTGCAACGCGCAGTGGACGACGCCAACCGCCTCGTCTCCCGCCCCGAGTCCATCCGCCGCTTCACCGTCCTCCCCCTCGACTTCACGGAGGAGGCCGGCCACCTCACCCCCTCCATGAAACTCCGGCGCGCGCGGATCCTGGCGGACTTCGACCGCGAGGTGGAGGGGCTGTACGACGGGGTGTGAGCGGGACCCCGGTCCACCCCGGCCGGGCGGTATGGACGCCAACGCGCCTTTTATAGCGGCGACTTGGCAGGACTTTTGCTGTGGATTGCAGGTTCCGGGGTCCCGTTGGGCTGCGATTTGACTGCACACTGCCAATCACGGGCGCACGTTCCCCCTCACTGGTGGCCACCAGTTACGTCTGCACCGCGAGTCCCGCGAGAAGGAGCAGCATGTCTGCAACGATCCGCCTCACCGCCGCCACAGCCGTAGCCGCCGCCGTCCTGTCCGCGCTGGCGACCTCCCCCGCGGCCGCCGTCGCCGCGCCGGCGCTGCGCATGACCCCGGTGAGTGGTCAGATCAGCAGCCACCACCTGGTCGGTGGCATCAGGAACAGCACCAGCTCCAACTGGGCCGGCTACGCCGCGACCGGCACGACCTTCACCAGCGTCTCCGCGAGCTGGGTGCAGCCGGCGGTCAGCTGCACCAGCGCGACCACGTACTCGTCGTTCTGGATCGGCATCGACGGTGACGGCAGCAACTCCGTGGAGCAGACCGGCACCGAGGCGGACTGCTCCAGCGGCAAGGCGGTCTACTCGTCCTGGTACGAGATGTACCCGGCCTACCCGGTCAACTACAGCAACACGGTGAGCGCGGGCGACCACTTCACCTCCACGATCACCCGCAGCGGCAGCACGTACACGCTGACCCTGTCGGACACCACCAAGGGCTGGACGAAGACCACGACCAAGACGCAGAGCGGTCTGTCCAACGCCTCCGCCGAGGTCATAGCCGAGGCGCCGTCCAGCTCCACCGGTGTGCTCCCGCTGTCGAACTTCGGCACCGCGAGCTTCACCAACGCCACCGCCAACGGCCAGGCGATCGGCAACTACTCGCCCGACAAGATCAACATGGCGTCGGGCAGCACCACCAAGGCGACCACCTCCGCGCTGAGCGGCGGGACGAACTTCTCGGTCACCTACAACCACAGCTGATCCGGCCGCGGGCCGATCCGGCGGGGCGGTTCCGGGCGCTACGGCGTCCCGGAACCGCCCCGCCTTTCGGGCGTGAGCGGGATCTCGGCCCACACCGTCTTGCCCACGACGCGCTCGCGCACGCCCCAGGTCCGGGCCAGCGCCTCCACGACGATCAGCCCCCGGCCGTGCACGTCCCCCGGCGCGGCGCGGAGGATGCGGAGCGGGCGGTCGCCCCGGGGGTCGCTCACCTCGATGCGCAGCGTGTTCTCCTCGGGCAGGTGCGCCAGCCTCAGCTCGAAGTCCCGCCCGGCCACGCGACCGTGGGTGACGGCGTTGGCCGCCAGCTCGGCCACGAGGAGTTGGGCGGTCTCGGTCGGCTCCCCGTCGTACGGGTAACCCCAGCTCGCGAGCGAGGACGCGGTGAGCCGCCGGGCCAGTCGGGCGCCGCGGGGGGTGGCGCTGAGACGCTGGACCAGTTGAGTTTGGGGGGTGGAGATTTGCAGATTCACATCACTGAGGGTGGCCGCTTCTCTCTACTCTGACCAGGAGGAACTCGGCGACTCTGCGTAGTCGTACGGCTGCGTGTCGCCTCGTGTACGGGAAGAGCGGAGGACGGAGTGGTAGACGAACGAGAGCGGAGGCCGGACACTCCTGCGCAGGAGAACGGCGCGATGGGTGTCTTCGCCATGGTGGGCAGGCAGTTGAAGCTCCTGCGGGAGCGGGCAGGGCTCAGTCAGCCGGAGTTCGGGGCGCTGGTCCGCTACGGCCCGGACCAGATCTCGGCCATGGAGCGGGGGGTACGGACCCCGAGGCCGGACTTCCTCGTCAAGGCGGACCCGATCCTCAACGCCAACGGGTTACTGATCGCGGTCATCCCCGAGGTGGAGGACGCGATGCGGAGGGCGCGGACCCGGCACCCCGACTGGTACCGGGGCCAGGCCGAGATGGAGAGGGAGGCGGTGGAGTTGCACTTCTACGCCACTCACGCCGTGCCGGGCCTCTTGCAGACCGAGGCTCACGCGCGGGCCCTGTTCGCCAAACACCGGCCGTTCCTCAGCGAGGAGACCATCGAGAAGCGGGTGGCTGACCGCCTCTCGCGCCAGCAGGTCTTCGAGCGGTGGCCCGCGCCCATCGTCAGCTACGTCCTCGAAGAGGCGGTACTCGACCGGCCGGTCGGCGGGCCGAGGATCCACGCCGATCAGCTGCGCCACCTGCTGACCATCGGGGACAGGCAGAACGTCGAGATCCAGGTGATGCCGACCGAGGTCGAGGAGCACCCCAACCTGGACGGTGCGTTCAACCTTCTGGTGCCGAAGGGGCATGAGCAGGTGGCGTACCTGGAAGTGCAGGGCCACCCCCAGCTGATCATCCATCGGGAAGACGTCCGGAAGATCGCCGACCGCTATGGGATCATGCGCGCGATGGCACTGACTCCCAAGGAATCCCGCGCCCTGATCGCGGAGAAAGTGGGGAAGCTATGAACACCGAGAGCCGGGCCTGGTTCAAGTCCAGCTACAGCAGCGCTCAGGGCGGCGAGTGCGTCGAACTCTCCTACACCTGGCGCAAATCGAGCCACAGCGGCGGCGAGGGCGGCGAGTGCGTCGAGGTCGCCGAGCACCCCTCCGCCATCCACATCCGCGACTCCAAGCGCCCCACCGCCCCTCACCTCACCATCCGTCCCGCCACCTGGGCCGCGTTCCTCGACGCCGAGAAGACGGAGAGTGCATGAGCACTAAGAACCCGGCGTGGTTCAAGTCCAGCTACAGCAGTGGCGGAGGCGGCGAGTGCGTCGAACTCTCCTACACCTGGCGCAAGTCGACGTACAGCAGCGCCCAGGGCGGCGACTGCGTCGAGGTCGCCGAGCACCCCTCCGCCATCCACATCCGCGACTCCAAGCGTCCCACCGCCCCCCACCTCACCGTCACCCCCGTGACCTGGGCCGCCTTCCTCGCAGTTGCCCAAGTACGGCTGAGGTGAGCCATTGACGGGTCGGCGAGGCGGCGATACCGGTACCGTACGGGGCGTTCCGCTCGCAACCAACCGCCGGGGAACCGTCCGGGACTGGATCGGTAACGCCCGCTCGTAGCCTGCCTTTCCACCCTCGCCGACTTCGTCATCCGAGCAGAGGTATGAAAGAAGACAACGACGTCAGCCGGATCTTTCTGCTGAACCCGGATCCCCGTCTCCTCAGGGAGGCGCACCGGGCCGGCGTGCAAGTGCGCTCGGCATGGGCCGACCCGCACCACGAGTCCGCGCTGCGACCCCTCCTGAAGGAGGCCGCCGCGGCCGGACTGTTCGTCAACCCCGCGCGCGCCCTGCGGCTGCTGGCGGACCCGGACGCCGTGCAGCGGCTCGTCCGGGACAACCGGCTGTCGCCGGACGCCGGGGCGGTCTCCGGCGCGCCCCGGCTGACCGTGGAGACACTGACCGTGCACGGCATGCACCAGACCGTGGGGATCACGGCCCGGATGCCGTACGGCCTGCTCTCCCCGGCCCCGCTGACGGAGGACACCGCCGCGGAGGTACGCGCCGTGGTGACCGCGCTGCTGGACCTGGCCGGATACCAGTACGGTCCCGCGCACACCGAGGTCACCCTCACCCGGCAGGGACCGGTGATCACCGGCTGCCGGGCGGGTCTCGCGGACGATCCGATTCCCCAACTCCTCCACGTCGCCGGGGGATTCGATCTCGCCGCCGGAGCCGTGCGGGTCCTGGCCGGAAATCTCGTGGAAGCCGCCCGGCCGGAACGGTTCGCCGCGGCGGCCGAATCGAGCCGGCCGCCGGGACCGGAACAAGCACCTGCGGATGTCCGGTTCGTGCCGGCGCAAGGCGATCTGCACCCCGGGCACTTCGTGGTGCACGCCGACTCCCCGGCGAGCGCCGCCCAGCGGGTGACCTCGCTGAGTGCGCTGGTCGCGGGCGAGGCGAGCTGATCAGAGTGCCGGGACCGGATCGGTAACGAACCGGTACGGGAATCCGCCACCGTTGATACGTCGCCGGAAGAAGGACGACGACGCGACGTCAACGGGAGGCGGAGCAAGGATGCTGAAGTTCTCGATTCTCGGGGCACTACAGGTCCGAACCGTGTCCGGACCGGCGGAGATCTGTGGCGACCTGCAGCGCACCCTCGTACAGACGCTGCTGGTCAGCGAGGGGCAGCCGGTGTCCGGAGAGAGTCTGGTCGAGGAGATGTGGGGTGAGGCCGTACCGGACAATCAGGCCAACGCCCTCCAAGCGCACGTGAGCAGGCTCCGACGCAAGCTGAAGGCGCTGGAACCGGGGCGTCCGGTATCCCGCGTGACGATTCATCCCTCCGGTTACCGGCTGACCGTGGCCGAGGGCGAGGTCGACGCGTCCGAGTTCGTCCGCACCGTACGGGAGGCCGAATCGGCGTCGCTGTACGACGCGGCGGGCACCGCCCGGATGCTCGGGCAGGCCCTCGCGCTGTGGCGCGGGCCGGTGTTCGGCGGGTTCCCCGGCGGGACCCTGTGCCAGCTCGCCGGGGCGCGGTACGAGGAGTACCGGATGCGGGCGATGGAGCTGCGTTTCGATGCGGAACTGCGGCTCGGACGGCATGCGGTGGTGCTGGCGGAGCTGGCCGAGGCGCACACCAACTACCCTCTGCGCGAGCATTTTTGCGAGCAATTGATGGTCGCCCTGTACTGCTCGGGCAGGCAGGCCGACGCGCTCGACGTGTACCGTCGGATGCGCCGCCAGCTCGACGACGAGCTGGGTATCCAGCCCTCGCCCGCGCTGCGCCGGGTGGAGAGCGCGATCCTGCGGCACGATCCGGCCCTTGTCGGTGATGCGCGTTCGACCCTCCTCCAGATCGCCTGAGGTGGTTAGCCTGTTCGCCAGGGCCGGGGAATACCCCAGGTAGCCGGAATCGCCTCCTCCGTGTTACTCGTTCGGGTACAACCTAGGGTGGTCCCGAACATCTCGGGCCGGGCGGCGCGGCGGGGCGGAGGGGACGGGTTCGTGGAATCGGCGGCATCCGGTCGTCCTGTCGTGCGCTTCAACATTCTCGGCTCGCTGGAAGGCTGGTGCGGAGAGCGCCGGTTGCGGCTGGGGAGTCCGACCCAGGAACGGGTGCTGGTCACCCTGCTGCTCGAACCAGGCCGGATGGTGCCCATGGCGCGGCTGGTCGCCGCCGCCTGGGACGACGAGCCACCTCAGACCGCGAGCCACCAGATACGCAAGTGCGTCGCGGCGCTGCGTACCCGTATCCCGGGCGGCGCGGACCTCATCGTCACCGACGGTGCCGGGTACCGGGCCATGCTCGGCGAACACCAGCTCGATCTGCACGAGTTCACCGAGCGCTCCCGGGGAGCCCGGCAGGCGGTGGCGGCCGGACGGCCCGAGGAGGCCGTCGGGCATCTGCGGTTCTGCCTGGAGCTCTGGCGGGGCCCGGTGATGGCGGGCGCCGGCGGCTCGGTGATCTCCGCGGCCTCCGCGGCGCTCGAAGAGCGGCACATGGCGGTCGCCGAGCAGTACTTCGAACTCCAGCTTGAACTGGGCGAGTCCGGCGAACTGATTGGGCCGCTGCGGGAACTGGTCACCGCGCATCCGCTGCGGGAGACCCTGCGCGGCCGGCTGATGCTGGCGCTCTACCGGGCCGGGCGACAGGCCGAGGCGCTGGAGGAGTTCGGGCGGGTGCGCGACCTGCTGGTGGAGGAGCTGGGCATCGACCCGGGCGCCGAACTCACCCGGCTCTACGAGGCGATCCTGCGCGACAGCCCCGAAGTGGCCCCCCGGGTACCGCAGTCGGTGGCCGACCGCGCCGCCCTGCTGGTCCCCGCGCCCTACACCACCCAGTCCTCCGGCAGCGAGCCCGCGCCCTGCACCCTGCCCTACGACCTGCCGGACTTCACCGGCCGGGACGACGAGCTGGCCCGGCTGGTCACCGTGGGCTGCGCGCCGGCCACCGGCGGCACCCGGATCGTCGGCGTGGACGGCATGGGCGGCAGCGGCAAGACCGCGCTCGCGGTGCACGCCGCGCATCTGCTCGCCCCGGAATACCCCGACGGGCAGCTCTTCGTGGACCTGCGCGGCTTCAGCCCCGGCGAGAAGGCCCAGGAGCCCGGCGCCGTCCTGCACTCCCTCCTGCACACGCTGGGCATACCGGACGACCGGATACCGGATGACCTGGAGCGCCGTACCACTTTCTGGCGAACCGTTTCCGCCCAGCGGAAGCTGCTCCTGCTCCTTGACAACGCTGCCGACGCCGCCCAGGTGCTGCCCCTGCTGCCCGCCTCCGAGGACTGCCTCGCCATCCTCACCAGCCGGGTCCGGATGCTCGACCTCGACGGCTCCGAGTGGCTGTCGCTGGGCCTCCTGTCCGCCGGTGACAGCGCGACCCTGCTCACCCGGATGCTGGGCGCCGACCGCACCGCCGCCGAACCCCGGGCCGCGGACCAGCTGGCCCGGCTGTGCGGGGGGCTGCCGCTCGCCCTGCGCATCACCACTGCCCGGCTGCGCAACCGGCCGCGCTGGACCGTGCAGTACCTGGTCGACCGCCTCGCCGACGAGACCCGGCGGCTGCGCGAACTCAGCGCCGGGGAACGCAGCGTCGAGGCCACGCTGAGACTGTCGTACCAGGCCATGGACGAGGACCAGCGCGGCGCCTTCCGGCTGCTCGGGCTGCACCCCGGCAGCGCCATCGACGTGCCCTCCGCCGCCGCCCTGCTCGGCACCGACGGCCATGACGCGGAGGACCTCCTGGAGTGCCTCCTCGACGCCCATCTGCTGGAACAGCACGAGGCGGGCCTGTACGGCTTCCACGACCTGGTGCGCACCTACGCCCTCAGCGTCCGCGAGGTGGAGGACGACGAGGAGTCCGCCGTCGAGCGGCTCGTCGCGTACTACATCCAGAGCACGGACCGGGCCTGCGACACCCTCTTCCCCGGCCGCAGCCGCTACGGGGACGCCCCGGCCACGACCGTGGCCGACCTGCCCCGCCTGGACGACGGCGAGCAGGCGCTGCGCTGGTTCGACCGGGAGTACGAGGCACTGCTCGCGGTAGTCGCCCAGGCCGGCACCCAGGGCCTGCACCGCCCGGCCGCCCTCCTCGCCCGCAACCTGCTCTTCTACCTGGACCTGCGCGGACGCTACGAGGAGTTCCGGGTCGTCGGCCGGATCGGGGTGGCCGCCTGCCGCCAGCTTGAGGACCCCGCGCTGCTCGGCATCAGCCTGTGCAACCTGGCGGTGGCGCACTGGTGGCTCGGCGACTTCCAGGACGGCATCACCACCGCCCAGGAGGGCCTGGAGCTGTCCCGCGACAGCGACCCGCGCTCCGAGGCGATGTGCCTGGACGTGCTCGGCCTGCTGCACGGCTCCCTCGGCAACTTCGAACAGGCCCGCGCCTACCTGGACCAGGGCATCGCCCTCCACCGTGAGCTGGGCCTGTCCCGGATGGAGGCCCAGGCGCTGGTCAACCTCTCGACCGTGCAGATCTGGACCGGGCACTACGCCGAGGGCGCCCGCAACGCGGCCCGCGCCACCGAGCTGAACCGGCGCCTGGGCGAGCGCAGCAACGAGATCCACTCCCTGACCTTCCTCGCCCTCGCCCACCTCGGCACCGGCGAGGACGAACGGGCGCGCGCCTGCCTCGCCCAGGCCCTGGAGCTGTGCGACGAGTCCCGCAAGCCGGCCAACGTCGCCGTGGTCCTCGCCCACTGGGCGCGCGTCTGCCAGCGGCTCGGCGACGTGCGCTCGGCCGCGGAGCACGCCGAGCGGGCACTCGACCTGGTCTCCGCGGAGGGCACGGCGCTGCGGCAGGCGACGGTGTCCAACGTGGTCGGCCTCGTCCACCTGCGCAGCGGCGCCCCCGAGCGGGCGATGGAACTGCACGGGCAGGCCCACGAACTGGCGTCCCGGCACGGGTACCGGATCGAGATCGCGCACGCGCTGCACGGAATGGCGGAGGCGGCGCAGGCGCTGGACGACGGGAAGACCGCCGAGCAGCACCACGAGCAGGCGCGGGCGCTGTACGACGCGATGGGCGTCACGGACTGCGGGCGGCGCCTGTAGGCCTCCTCCGGGACGGCCGGGCGGCGGCTGCGGGCCTCCTGCGGGCCTCCTGCGGGTCTCTTGTGGGTCGTGGGAAACGGCGACGGCACCGGTGGGGCGTGGGGCCCGGCCGGTGCCGTTCGTGCGTGTGTGGGGGGCGTTCGCGGGGGTACGGTGGGGCTGCGCCGGTGCGGGCGGTCAGGAGCCGGTGACACCCGGGCCGCGGTCGTCGGCCAGGACGGAGCCCGAGTGGCTGCTGGTGCCGTGCACCACGGCCTGGTGCAGCCCGGTGGCGGGCAGGGCCGCGGCGGCCCCCAGGGTGAGGACACCCGCGCCGGCCAGAGCCGCCAGAACCGTCTTCGTACGCAGTGCGATCGAGCGCATGTGCAACCCCTTGTGAGAGACGGACCGTGTTCCGGTCGCCGGGCCCTCCCCGGCGCCACGACCGATATTTGGGGCAGGCGGTCCCCATGCCGTCCCCGCTGGGTACCGGGGCCCGGGAGGCCGTCGGTACCCAGCCCGACTTCGCAGGTCAGCACGGGTGTCGAACCGGATGCCGAAGCGGGTGGCGAAGCGGGACGGAGGCGGTCGTCAGGCGGGCTTGGCGACCCCGAGGAAGGCCTGCGCGACCCGCGCGACACCCTCGCCGAGCGTGTCGTCGGGCTCGCGGACGGTACGGAAAGCGGGCGTGAACCCCGCGTCCGTCAGCAGCCGGGCCATCTCCTCGGGGTGCCGCCGCCGGAAGTCCAGCGTGACCGGGTGGCCCCAGGGGCGCTCCAGCCGCAGCGGCTCCGCGCCGACCTGGAACGCCAGCAGCAGCCGCCCGCCGGGGGCCAGGACCCGGTACAGCTCGGCGAACAGGTCCGGGAGCCGCTCGTCCGGCGTGTGGATGGAGGAGTACCAGGAGACGGCACCGGCGAGGCCGCCGTCGGGCAGCGGGAGGTCCAGCATGGAGCCCTGCTCGAAGCGCAGCCCGGGGTGCTCGCGGCGGGCCACGGCGAGCATGGCGGGGGAGAGGTCGACGCCGAAGGCGTCCAGGCCCAGGGCGGCGAGGTGACCGGTGACCGCGCCGGGACCGCAGCCGAGGTCGGCGACCGCGGCGCCGGGGCCCACCAGCTCCGCGAAGGCCGCGAGCAGGGCCCGCTCCAGCGGCTTGTCGGCGAGGGGATTCGCGAAGTGCTCGGCGTAGTCCTCGGCGACGGTGTCGTAGAAGGCGCGCGTGGTGGTGAGAAAGTCCGGGAAGTCCTCGGTTTCCGTCATGGGCAGGGACCGTAGTTCATGAACGGACGGCACACGGCGGAAGAAATTGTTCCGTATTGCGGAAAAGGCAGGAGCCCCGTCGCCGAAGACGGCGTGGGGCTCCTTGGGTACTGCTCTCAGGTTCTGCGATCAGGCAGTGATCAGACGGGGGTGACGTTCTCCGCCTGCGGGCCCTTCGGGCCCTGCGTCACGTCGAAGGACACCTGCTGGTTCTCCTCGAGGGAGCGGAAGCCGGTGGCGTTGATCGCGGAGTAGTGAACGAAGACGTCGGGGCCGCCGCCCTCCTGGGCGATGAAGCCAAAGCCCTTTTCGGCGTTGAACCACTTAACGGTTCCGGTAGCCATAAGCCCTCCTTGGGCTCAAAAGGGTTTGCCCTGCTCCAGAACCTGCAAGTGCGAAACGGTGCTGCACCACTGCATATGTCTGAAAACGACGAGAGCCCGCGGTCACATGCTCCGCAGGCTCTGTACTGCAAGGGAAACCAAACTGCAACTTGCGGCGAGCCTAGCATGCAGGCAGCCGGAAGCAATAGAGGGCAAGATCACTTCACCCGGATGTTTGAAAGCCGGTAACCCGTTTGACGGTGGGGGCCGGTCTCTGCACCGTACCAGGCGAGGGCTAGAGTCCCGCGATGTGGACATTTCTCGCACTCGGCCGCGCGTCGGCCACATCCAGTTCCTGAACTGCCTGCCCCTCTACTGGGGGCTCGCGAGAACCGGCACGCTCCTCGACTTCCAGCTCACCAAGGACACGCCGGAGAAGCTCAGCGAGCGGTTGATCCGGGGAGACCTCGACATCGGGCCCGTCACCCTGGTCGAGTACCTGAAGAACGCGGACGACCTGGTCGCCTTCCCGGACATCGCGGTGGGCTGCGACGGCCCGGTGATGTCCTGCGTGATCGTCTCGCAGGTCCCCCTGGAGCAGTTGGACGGCGCGAAGGTCGCCCTCGGCTCGACCTCCCGCACCTCGGTCCGCCTCGCGCAGCTCCTGCTGGCCGAGCGGTACGGCGTCCAGCCCGAGTACTACACGTGCCCGCCCGACCTCAGCCTGATGATGCAGGAGGCGGACGCCGCCGTGCTGATCGGCGACGCGGCCCTGCGCGCCAACCTGCACGACGGCCCGCGCTACGGCCTCGCCGTGCACGACCTGGGCGCGCTGTGGAAGGAGTGGACCGGCCTGCCGTTCGTCTTCGCGGTGTGGGCGGCCCGGCGGGACTACCTGGAGCGCGAGCCCGTCATCACCCACCAGGTGCACCAGGCCTTCCTGGAGTCCAAGAAGATCTCGCTGGAAGAGGTCGACAAGGTCGCCGAACAGGCCGCCCACTGGGAGGCGTTCGACGCGCAGACCCTGGCGAAGTACTTCACCACCCTGGACTTCAGCTTCGGCGAGGCACAGCTCGCCGCGGTCGCGGAGTTCGCGCGCCGGGTCGGCCCCACGACGGGCTTCCCGGCGGACGTGAAGGTGGATCTGCTCCAGCCGTAATCACTACGCTGCGAGGCGATCGGGCCTTGGCGGACGGGGGAGAGGGGGAGGCCGTGCGGCCGCTCGCTGGTGACGAACCGGTGGCCGTCGGGCCGTACCGGCTGCTCGGACGGCTCGGGGCCGGCGGGATGGGGCGGGTCTACCTCGGGCGCAGCGCCGGGGGCCGCACGGTCGCCGTCAAGATCGTGCACCCGCACCTCGCGCTGGACGAGGAGTTCCGCGCCCGCTTCCGCCGCGAGGTGGAGGCCGCGCGCCGGGTCGGCGGCGCCTGGACCGCGCCGGTGCTGGACGCGGACCCGGACGCCCCGGTGCCCTGGGTCGCCACCGCCTACGCGGCCGGCCCCTCCCTCGCCACGGCCGTCACCGGCACCGGCCCGCTGCCCGAGCACACCGTACGAGCCCTCGCCGCGGGCCTCGCCGAGGCGCTGGCCGCCGTCCACGACCTGGGCCTCGTGCACCGGGACGTGAAGCCGTCCAACGTGCTGCTGACCCTGGACGGCCCGCTGCTGATCGACTTCGGCATCGCACGGGCCACGGACGGCACGGCGTCCCTCACCGCGACCGGCGCGTCGGTCGGTTCGCCGGGGTACATGGCCCCGGAACAGATACTCGGCCAGGGCGTGACCGGGGCGGCGGACGTCTTCTCGCTGGGCGCGGTGCTGACGTACGCGGCCACGGGGGAGTCCCCGTTCCCGGGCGACTCCTCGGCGGCGCTGCTGTACAAGGTGGTGCACGAGGAGCCCGGCCTCGGGACGCTGGGCGGGGGGCTGCGGGAGGTGGCGGCGGCCTGCCTCGCGAAGGACCCCTCGGCCCGCCCCGCTCCGGCGGAGGTGAGCCGGCGCCTGGCCCCCGAGGGCGCGGCCCGCCTGATCGCCGGGGGCTGGCTGCCCGGCCCCCTGGTGGAACAGGTCAGCAGGAGCGCGGTCCAACTGCTCAACCTGGACACGGGCGAAACGGCCCACTCGGGCCCGGTGGCCTTCGACGGGCCGTCGGTGGGCGGTACGGGGCCGGTGGCTTTCGATGGGGCGTCGGGCGGCGGTGCGGGGCTGGTTGGGTTCGACGGGGCGTCGGCGGGTGGTGCGGGATCGGTTGGTGTCGCCGGGTCGTCGGCGGATGGTGTGGGCCCGGTGGCTTTTGCCGGGTCGTCGGCGGGTGGTGCGGGATCGGTTGGTGTCGC
>NZ_JBEZND010000016.1:119326-161118 GCF_040706415.1 Streptomyces sp. NPDC048106
GCGCCGGGTCGTCGGCGGATGGTGTGGGCCCGGTGGCTTTTGCCGGGTCGTCGGCGGGTGGTGCGGGATCGGTTGGTGTCGCCGGGTCGTCGGCGGATGGTGTGGGCCCGGTGGCTTTTGCCGGGCCGTCGGTGGGTGGTGCGGGATCGGTTGGTGTCGCCGGGTCGTCGGCGGACGGTTCGGGCCCGGTGGCCTTCGACGGACCGTCGGTGGGTGGTGCGGGGCCGGTCGGTGTCGCCGGGCCGTCGGTCGGTGGTGCGGGGGCGGGGGAGTTCGGACCTGCCCCGGTGATGGGTCCGGTGCCTCCCCTGAGCGATCCGGGCGGCCCCTCGACACCCGCCCCCGCGTTCCCGGCCCCGCCTGCCTACGCCCCCGCCGCCGGTATATCGACCCCCGCCCCCGTGCCCGGTACGCCGACCGTCGTCCCCACTCCCCGGGACGGGGACGGGGCGCGTCCCGGGAAGCTCTCGGTGAGCGTGGCGGCGAGCGCGTCCCCGGCGGGGACCGGCGGTGGCCGCCGGATCAGCTGCACGGTGGCGCTCGCGGTCGCCGGTGCGCTGGCCCTGGTGACCGTCGGGGCCGGCGCCCTGCTGCGCCCGTGGTCCGACGGCGGCCACACCAGCGAGGCGGGCGGCGCCCCCCACTCCCCGGCCGACTCCCCGGCCCCCGGCGACGCCGAGCCCGAGCCCTCCGCGGCCCCCACCGACCCTTCCCAGGGCGGTTCCGTCGGCGGCGGCGAGACCACGGGTCCCGGCGCGGTCCCCGCCCGCTACCTCGGCACCTGGGAGGGCCGGGCCACCGGCCTCGGCGGCACCCTCCCCATGGGCACCTTCCGCGTCACCGTCCACCAGGCCCGCGTGGGCCAGTCCCTGGGGCGACTGCGCCAGACCGACCAGATCGGCGCCGTCTGCACCGACCTCCTCACCCTGAAGAAGGTCACCGGAACCCGGCTCCTCGTGACCTCGGTGGGCGCGAAGGACAACCACCCCGGCTGCGACCCCGCCCCCCACCAGATCGAACTGACCCCGGTCGGCGACGACTTGAAGTACACCTCGGACAGCGAGCCGGAGGGCCACCCGGTGGCCGTGCTGACGAAGGCCGGCTAGGCGGCCGGAGGCTCAGGCCGTCCTACCTCGGGTCGGAGGACATGGGGACGCATCCCGAGCCGATGCTTATGAACATGGACGACTCGTTCTGCACGCCCACCCCGGCCCACCACTCGGACTGGGGGAGCTTTCCCCCGACCCTGGCCGCGTTCGGGTCGGGGGCGTCGAGTGTGTAACCGGCCTTGACGAAGTGGGCCTTCGCCGCGTCCAGGACCGGCCGGGACGCGGCCTTCGGGACGTCGAGCCTCAGGCCGTACCCGTAGCTGAACCTGTCCGGGCCCGGTGCCTCGGTCGGGCACTTCTCCCAACTGCCGCCGTCGACCGACGTGTCGGCCGATCCGATGGCGGGGCGGACCGCTTCGAGTGTCTCCTGCGCGAGCGACCGCGCCTTCTTCACCACCGACTGGGGATCCTTGCCGTCGCCCCCGGACCCTCCGCAACCCGTGGTGACCGCCAAGGCCGCCACGGCAGCGACCACGGCTCCTCTGGACAACCGTTCCGTTGTTCTCACAGCCCACCAATCGAAGATGTGTTCAGTAGCGGCGCCGCCCCAGGACCTCGGTACGCTCTCAGCGTCCCGAGCACGACTTCTCCCGGCCGTACGACCCAGGACACCCGCCATGGCGCGACGAAGGATCTCAGACTCGACCGGTTCTCGGCCCATGTGCTGGTCGGGCCGGGATGGGTGACGTGCCGCTGTGGGTCGCCGCCGCGCTGTGGGGCGCGCTCGCGGGGGTGCTGTTGCCCAGGGCCGCCTACCGGTTGGCCGTGCCGGAGGAGGAGCCGTGGCGTGCGCGGTGCGCGGACGGGCACGTGATCCGGGGGTGGCTGGGGCGTACGGCGTGCCCGCGGTGCGCGTCCGCCGCCGGTCTCCTGGTGCCCGCCCTCACCGCCCTGGTCTGTGCCGCCCTCGCCGCCGCGACCGGCGCCCGGCCCGAGCTGGCGGTGTGGTTGCCGCTCGCGCCGGTGGGGGTGCTGCTCGGCGTGGTCGACGTCCGGGTGCGGCGGTTGCCCGACGTGCTGACCCTGCCGCTCGCCGCCGCCGCCCTCGCGCTGCTGGGCCTCGCCTCGCTCCTTCCCGGGCATGCCGGGCACTGGCTCACCGCGCTGTCCGGGGCGGCCGTACTCGGCGTGGCGTACGGGGTGCTGCACCTGCTGAACCCGGCCGGGATGGGGTTCGGGGACGCGAAACTGGCCCTGGGGATGGGGGCCGCGCTCGGGTGGTACGGATGGCCCGTGGTGCTGCTCGGCACGTTCGCCGCGTTCCTGTCGGGTGCCCTGTACGGCGGTGCGCTCGTCGTCGTACGGAAGGCCTCGCGCAAGACAGGGGTCGCGTTCGGGCCGTTCCTGCTGGGCGGGACGCTCGCCGGGGTGCTGATCGGCGCGTATACGGCGCTGTCGTAGTCTGGTCCGGTCCGTCCACACCCCTTACGAAGGGACAGCCCCGGTGACCGAGAAGGCCGACCTCCAGTCCGTCCTCGACCGTGCCGCCGCCGGTGGGCGGATCACCCCGGAAGAGGCCGTCGCCCTCTACCGCGACGCCCCGCTGCACGCGCTCGGCGCGGCCGCCGACGCCGTACGCCGCCGCGAGTACGCCGGTATCGAGCACATCGCGACGTACATCATCGAGCGCAACATCAACTACACGAACGTGTGTGTCACGGCGTGCCGGTTCTGCGCCTTCTACGCGGCCCCCAAGGACACGGACAAGGGCTGGACCCGCGACCTGGACGACATCCTGCGCCGCTGCGCGGAGACCGTCGAACTGGGCGGCACCCAGATCATGTTCCAGGGCGGCCACCACCCGGACTACGGCGTCGAGTACTACGAGAAGCACTTCAAGGCCATCAAGGACGCCTTCCCCCAGCTGGTGATCCACTCGCTGGGCGCGTCCGAGGTCGAGCACATGGCCCGGATCAGCGGGGTGTCGGTCGAGGAGGCCATCACCCGGATCCACGCGGCCGGTCTCGACTCCTTCGCCGGCGCCGGCGCCGAGCTGCTGCCGGAGCGGCCGCGCAAGGCCATCGCCCCGCTCAAGGAGAGCGGCGAGCGCTGGCTGGAGATCATGGAGACCGCGCACAACCTGGGGGTGGAGTCCACCTCCACCATGCTGATGGGCACCGGCGAGACCAACGCCGAGCGCATCGAGCACCTGCGGATGATCCGTGACGTCCAGGACCGCACGGGCGGCTTCCGCGCGTTCATCCCGTACACGTACCAGCCCGAGAACAACCACCTCAAGGGCCGTACGCAGGCGACCCTCTTCGAGTACCTGCGGATGATCGCCATCGCCCGGCTGTTCCTCGACAACGTCCGGCACATCCAGGGCTCCTGGCTCACCACCGGCAAGGAGGTCGGCCAGCTTTCCCTGCACTACGGCGCGGACGACCTGGGCTCGATCATGCTGGAGGAGAACGTGGTCTCCTCGGCCGGCGCGAAGCACCGCTCCAACCGCCTGGAGATCATCGACCTCATCCGCAAGGCGGGCCGGGTGCCGGCGCAGCGCGCGACGACGTACGAGCACCTCGTCGTGCACGACGACCCGGCGAACGACCCCGTCGACGACCGCGTCGTCTCGCACATCTCCTCCACGGCGATCGAGGGCGGCACCGCCCACCCCGAGTTGAAGCTGCTCCCCGCCAACTGAGCGCGCCGTGCTGACGATTCACGCCGACTCCCGGGGGCACGCGCTCGCCGTCGAGGGCGAACGGGTCGTGGGCGCGGGGGACCTGGCGGAGCTGGCCGACGCGTACCCGCGGGCGCGGGTGCGGCAGTGGCCCGGCATCCTCACGTCCGGATTCGTCAACCTCCACGGCACCGAGCTGCTGGAGGAGACGTACCACCCCGATCCCCGGGAGGCCGGGGAACTGGGCACCGAGCCGCTGACGGGGGACGCGCTGGCCGCGCTCGCCCTGGACGACGTGCGGTGGGGCGCGAGCGCGCGGCGGGGGGTGCAGCGGATGCTGGCGCACGGCACGGTGGCCGTGGCGTGCGACGCGCTGCGCAGACCGGCGGTCGCGGACGCGGTACGGCGTACCGGGCTGGACATCGTGGGCCGTACGGGCCGTCCCGGCGGGGTGCCGTCCCTCGACCCGCTGGCGTACGGGCTCCCGCCGCGGACGCCTCCGCGCCGGGAGCCGGGTTCCGCCGCGCGGTTCGCCGTCTTCGACGTCGCGGACGAGGCGGAACTCGCCGAACGGGGGGCGGGGACGTGCGTGGCGACGGTGATCGGGGGCCGGCTGCTGTACCGGCGTCGCTGACCCGGCCCGCCGGGCCACCGGCGAAGACCCGGACACGCCCGCCCCGAAGCCGTCCCGCGGGACCGGGCTGCGACAATGGCCGGGTGACCCGCGCATCCCTGGACAAGCAGCCGCACGAAGTCGCCTCGATGTTCGACAACGTGGCGGAACGGTACGACCTGACCAATGACGTGCTGTCCCTGGGGCAGGACCGCCGCTGGCGCAAGGAAGTCGCGGCGGCCGTGGACGCCCGCCCCGCGCAGAAGATCCTGGACCTCGCCGCCGGCACCGCCACCTCCTCCCTCCCCTTCGCCCGCACCGGCGCGTACGTCGTGCCCTGCGACTTCTCCCTCGGCATGCTCCAGGTCGGCAAGAAGCGCCACACCTGGCTGCCGTTCACGGCGGGCGACGCGACGAAGCTGCCGTTCAAGGACGACACCTTCGACGCCGTGACCATCTCCTTCGGCCTGCGCAACGTGCAGGACACGGACGCGGCGCTGCGGGAGATGTACCGGGTGACCCGGCCCGGCGGACGCGTCGTGATCTGCGAGTTCTCGCACCCGACCTGGACGCCCTTCCGGACCGTCTACACCGAGTACCTGATGCGCGCCCTGCCCCCGGTCGCGCGCGCGGTGTCCTCGAACCCGGACGCGTACGTCTACCTCGCCGAGTCCATCCGCGCCTGGCCCGACCAGCCGGGCCTCGCCGGACGGCTCCGCGAGGCCGGCTGGTCCAGGGTGGCGTGGCGCAACCTCACGGGCGGTGTGGTCGCCCTGCACCGCGGCTTCAAGGACTGAGCGCCCGGACGGCCGCCAAAGGTCCCGCCGGACCTCACCGGCCGATCATCTCGAACGCGTCCCCCGCTTCCCCCAGTTCGCGCTGGAGGCCGCCCGTCGGCGGCCGGGGGACGCGTGGTTCGCGCACGCCCCCGCCGCCCTCGCCCTCCGCGAAGTCGAACCACACGTACACCAGCGAGTCCGCCGGCACCTCCGCACCGGGCTGCGGGTACTGGCGTACGACGTAGTCCACGACCGCCCGGTGGAAGTCCGGACGGTCCGGGGCGGCCAGGAACAGGCCCCGCGCCCGGGCGGTCTCGCGCGCGTCCACGGCCATCAGACCGACCAGCCGTGGCACACGCACGTCGGGTGTTTTGGGTGTTGCGTGCACAGATGTCACCCCCAGCGGTACTGGCAGGGTAACCCCGGTGCGGTCCCGCCGGAAGGATCCGGTGTCGTACTGTGACAGACGGCTACTCTGCGTCACCAGTAGGGGAGTTGAGGGTCAGCCGGAAGCAGAGCGAGTCCTCGTCCAGGACCGGGTGCGGGTAGCTCTCCGCCGCCCGCATGCCCAGGCGCCGGACCACCGCGATGGAACGCTCGTTGCCCGGTCGTACCACCGCCACCACCTCCGGCACCCCCGCCGCCCGTACCCGCGCCACGGTCTCGTGCGCGGCGGCGGTGGCGTACCCCTTGCCCCAGTGCGCCCGGCCGATCCGCCAGCCGATCTCCGTCGCGCCGACCGGGCCCCAGTCGCGCGGCCAGGGCTGGGCACCGGTGAACCCGATGGCCTCGCCGGACTCGTCCAGCACGGTCCAGAGGCAGTAGCCGAGTTCCGCGTCGTGCCGCCGCTGGCGCGCGGTGAGTTCCTCGTACACCGACAGCGCGGCCGGCCCGCCGGCGAAGAACTCCATCACCTCGGGGTCGGCGAAGAGGCGGTGCCAGGCGAGCGCGTCCTCGTGGGTCGGGACGCGCAGCCGTATCGCGGGGAGAGATCGGTTCACAGGGCAGCCCTTCAGCCGGGTGATCTATTCCGCTGAATAGACTGCCCATGTCCAGTGCCGGTCGGCACGCAGATTTCGAACTTGGGGAGATCCCGCCGTGACCGAGCCCCTCTCCGACCACTCCGCCGATGTGATCGTCGTGGGCGCGGGGCCAGCCGGCTCCGCGACCGCGTACCACCTCGCCAAGGCCGGTCTCGACGTCCTGCTCCTGGAGAAGACGGAGTTCCCGCGCGAGAAGGTGTGCGGCGACGGCCTCACGCCCCGCGCGGTCAAGCAACTCGTCGCCATGGGCATCGACATCTCCGAGGAGGCCGGCTGGCTGCGCAACAAGGGCCTGCGCATCATCGGCGGCGGCTCCCGCCTCCAGATGGACTGGCCGGACCTCGCGGCCTACCCGAACTACGGACTCGTGCGCAAGCGCGACGACTTCGACGAGATCCTGGCCCGAAACGCCCAGAAGGCCGGGGCGCGGCTGTACGAGCGCTGCAACGTCTCCGGGCCGATCGTGGACGAGCGCACCGGCCGCATCACCGGTGTGAAGGCCAAGCTCGGCGAGGAGAAGCGCGAGGTCAGCTACCACGCGCCGCTCGTCGTCGCCGCCGACGGCAACTCCACCCGGCTGTCCCTCGCGATGGGCCTGCACCGCCGCGAGGACCGCCCCATGGGCGTCGCGGTGCGCACGTACTTCACCTCGCCCCGCCACGACGACGACTACCTGGAGTCCTGGCTGGAGCTGTGGGACCGGCGCGGCGCCCAGGAGCGGCTGCTGCCCGGCTACGGCTGGATCTTCGGCATGGGCGACGGCACCTCCAACGTCGGCCTCGGCGTCCTCAACACCTCCGCCGCCTTCAAGGAACTGGACTGGCGCGAGATCCTCAAGGCCTGGTGCGCCTCCATGCCCGAGGACTGGGGCTACACCCCCGAGAACATGACCGGGCCGATCCGCGGCGCCGCCCTGCCCATGGCCTTCAACCGCCAGCCCCACTACACCCGCGGTCTGCTGCTGGTCGGCGACGCCGGCGGCCTGGTGAACCCCTTCAACGGCGAGGGCATCGCCTACGCCATGGAGTCCGGCCAGATCGCCGCCGACGTCATCGTGCAGGCCCACGCGCGGGCCACGCCCGCGCAGCGCGAGATCGCCCTCCAGCGCTACCCGCGCGTCCTCAAGGACACCTACGGCGGCTACTACAACCTCGGCCGCGCCTTTGTGAAGCTCATCGGCAACCCGAAGGTCATGCAGATCGCCACCCAGCGCGGCCTGACCCACCCGGTCCTGATGAAGTTCACCCTGAAGCTGCTGGCGAACCTCACCGACCCGACGGGCGGCGACGCCATGGACCGGATCATCAACGGCCTGACGAAGGTGACCCCGAAGGCCTGATCAGGCGTCGAGCGCGGCCTCTTTGGCGGTCCGGCGGGCGTAGACCTCTTCCCGCCGGTCCGCCATCTGCCGCAGCGCGTCCTTCTTCTCCCGCTTGGCCAGCCGGTCCAGGTAGAGGTACCCGTCGGTGTGGTCCGTCTCGTGCGCGAGGCACCGGGCGAAGTAGCCCGTGCCCTCCACGGTGAGCGCCCGGCCGTCCCGGTCCAGGCCGCGCACCACCGCCCGGTCCGGCCGCGGTACGGCCATCACCGCGCCCGGCACCGACAGGCACCCCTCGCCCTCGTCCAGCAGCCGCCGGCCGCCGAGGGGTGATTCGAGCACCGGATTGACGATGTGTCCGACATGCCGGTTTCCCTCGTCGTCGGCGCAGTCGTACACGAAGAGGCGCAGATCGACCCCGACCTGGTTCGCCGCGAGCCCGGCCCCCTCGGCGACGTACATCGTGCGGAACATGTCGTCGACGAGCGCCGCGAGGTCGGGCCCGAACTCCGTGACGTCCCGGCACGGCTTGTGCAGCACCGCCTCGCCGACCTCGGTGATCCGGCGCACCGCTCCGCGCCCGGCCTCGGGGGCGTACCGGGGGAACTCGGCGACAGGGGCGCCCTGTACGAACACGCGTGGCATCGCGTCTTCTCCTTCACTCGTGGACGAAACCGCCGTACGGCGGCTCCGGGCCCGAGCATGCCAGGGAACGCCGCAGGGCCGCTGCCCCCGAGCGGCTGCGGCCCTGCGCGAGGCGCGAGGCGCCTCACGTGTGCGAAACGGTACGGGATACCTCAGAGCACCCGCACGGCGCCCGTCGGCTCGTCGTACGACAGCGGGTGCTCCGCGACGCCGTCCGACGGGTTCTGCGCGCCGACGAACATGCCGCCGCCCACGTACACCGCGACGTGGTACGCGCTGCCCGCGCTGCCCCAGTACAGGATGTCGCCCGGCTGGAGGTTGCTCAGCGAGACCTGGGTGCCGGCGGTCGACTGGTCCTGGGAGACGCGCGGCAGGCTCACGCCGACCTGCTTGAAGGCGGTCTGCACCAGGCCCGAGCAGTCGTACGCGGAGGGGCCGGTGGCGCCGGACACGTAGGCCTTGCCGAGCTGCGACTTCACGAAGCTGACGACGGCCGCGGCGGAGCCGGTGGCCGTGGAGGAGCTGGTGCTGGTGCTGGTGCTCGCGGCGGTGGAGCCGGAGCCGCTGGCCGCGAGGGTCGTGCGGGCGGTGCTGCGGGAGGCGCGCGCGGCGGCCTCCTGGCGGGCCGCGGCCTCCTCGGCCTTCTTCTTGGCCTCGGCCTTCTTCTTGGCGTCGGCGAGGTCCGCCTTGGCCTGCTTCGCGGCCTTCGCGGCGGCCGCGTCGCGCTCGGCCTGGAGCTGGTAGTTCGCCGCGGCCTGCTGGGTGGCGTCCGCGGACTGGGCCGCCTGCGCGGCCAGGTCGGCCGTCAGGGTGGGCAGTTCGAGGGTCTGCGTCACCGGCTCGGCGGCGCTGGCCGAACCGGCTGCCCCGGCGACGGCCAGGGTTCCGAGGACGCCACCGGCAACTCCGGCCCGCATCGCGAGGGACGACGCGCTGCGGCGGGGCTTCCGGTGGCTGCGTATGTGAGCGGTGTGGGACATGGGAACAACCGGTATCAGGGGCTCCTCCGTATCTTCAAGAAACGTGGGCTGCGCCACAGTTGCCCAATCGAGACCTCAAACCTCGGGCGTGTCGCTCCTTATTGACGCCGTAACGGACATTGCGGACGCCCGTGATCAAGCCCTTGATCACGGTCTTTGATCATTAAGTCCGAATTGCCCCACGCCTACCACCGGTTGGGGTGGTTGGCCAAGCCCGGTTCCTGAGAGGCGGCTGTGACTGTGACCGAGGTCACGGAACGGCCGTCCGGGGGTCGACGTCTCGCGCGTGTGCGGCTCGTGAACGTGTGCACGCACTTTCCCTCCCGTCCACACCGCACCACCCGTCTCCCCCTGATGTGTGAACGAGATCCACTATCAAGATCGAGTGTCCAGCGCCAATTTGCATGCAGGTGAACTCTCTTGATATTGAGACGCCCCTCTTGGCCTGCGGTGACGGGCGAGAATGTCACTTCTGGTGATCAACTGAACGCTTCGCGTGCGAAGATCACCCATCATCCGACTTCATGATCCTTCGTCAGGTGGTGGAGATCACAAAGCTTGTGGAATACCCCGTGTCGCAGATCACAGATCGGCGGGCATAAGATGCGAGGCAGTTGGGCTTGTGACCTGCTTCACATGTTCTCGATCTTCGCCGGGACAAGCGGGGTTCGTGGTGCCGGTGGGGCGGATGTGAGCCCGGTGAAACCGCCAGCAGTCAGTGCCGACTGAGAGGAGCGAGGAGCGGTGAACGCGTATGCGCCCATCCTCGTACTGGGAGCCCTCGGGGCAGGCTTTGCGATCTTCTCCGTGGTCATGGCCACGCTGATCGGTCCGAAGCGGTACAACCGCGCCAAGCTCGAAGCCTACGAGTGCGGTATCGAGCCGACCCCCACGCCGGCCGGCGGCGGGCGGTTCCCCATCAAGTACTACCTGACGGCGATGCTCTTCATCGTCTTCGACATCGAGATCGTCTTCCTCTACCCCTGGGCCGTCACCTTCGACGCCCTGGGGCTTTTCGGGCTCGTGGAGATGCTGCTCTTCGTGCTCACCGTCTTCGTCGCGTACGCGTACGTATGGCGGCGCGGCGGCCTGGAATGGGACTGAGGGGCCTTATAAGACATGGGACTCGAAGAAAAGCTGCCGAGCGGCTTCCTGCTGACCACCGTCGAACAGGCCGCGGGCTGGGTGCGCAAGTCATCCGTCTTCCCCGCGACCTTCGGCCTGGCCTGCTGTGCCATCGAGATGATGACCACCGGCGCTGGCCGTTACGACCTCGCGCGCTTCGGTATGGAGGTGTTCCGCGGCTCACCGCGCCAGGCGGACCTGATGATCGTGGCCGGCCGGGTCAGCCAGAAGATGGCGCCGGTCCTGCGGCAGGTCTACGACCAGATGCCCAGCCCCAAGTGGGTGATCTCCATGGGCGTGTGCGCCTCCTCCGGCGGCATGTTCAACAACTACGCGATCGTCCAGGGCGTCGACCACATCGTCCCGGTCGACATCTATCTCCCCGGCTGCCCGCCCCGCCCCGAGATGCTGATGGACGCGATCCTCAAGCTCCACCAGAAGATCCAGTCCTCCAAGCTCGGCGTGAACGCCGAGGAAGCGGCCCGCGAGGCGGAGGAAGCGGCGCTCAAGGCCCTGCCCACCATCGAGATGAAGGGGCTGCTGCGGTGAGCGACGCGAACGGCACCCACGGCGGCGGGGCGAACGGGGTGAACCCCGAGAAGGACCTCTCCGCCTCCAACCTCCCCGGCCGGCGCGGCCAGGGCGGCGAGGAGATCCGCGTCCAGCGCGGCATGTTCGGCGCCAACAACGGCGGCGACACCTCCGGCTACGGCGGCCTGGTCCGCTCGGTCCGCCTGCCGGGCCCGGCGAACCGCCCCTACGGCGGATGGTTCGACGAGGTCGCCGACGAGCTGGAGGGCGCCCTGGAGGAACAGGGCCTGCTGCCGGACAACGCCATCGAGAAGACGGTCGTGGACCGCGGCGAACTCACCTTCCACATCGAGCGCGAGCACCTGCTCCGCGTCGCCCGCACCCTGCGCGACGACCCCGCCCTGCGCTTCGAACTGTGCACCGGCGTCAGCGGGGTGCACTACCCGCACGACAAGGGCCGCGAGCTGCACGCCGTCTACCACCTGCGCTCGATCACCCACAACCGGCTGATCCGGCTGGAGGTCAGCGCCCCCGACGCCGACCCGCGCATCCCGTCCCTGGTCTCCGTCTACCCCACCAACGACTGGCACGAGCGCGAGACCTACGACTTCTTCGGAATCGTCTTCGACGGCCACCCGGCCCTGACGCGGATCATGATGCCGGACGACTGGCAGGGCCACCCGCAGCGCAAGGACTACCCGCTCGGCGGCATCCCCGTCGAGTACAAGGGCGCCCAGATCCCGGCTCCGGACCAGCGGAGGTCGTACTCGTGAGCAGCACCCAGTCAGCAGCCTCCCGGGAAACCACCGAGGGCACCGTCTACACGGTCACCGGTGGCGACTGGGACGAGGTCGTCCAGTCCGCGGCCCGCGCCGACGACGAGCGGATCGTCGTCAACATGGGTCCCCAGCACCCCTCCACCCACGGGGTGCTCCGGCTGATCCTGGAGATCGAGGGCGAGACGGTCACCGAGGCCCGCTGCGGCATCGGCTACCTGCACACCGGCATCGAGAAGAACCTCGAGTTCCGCACGTGGACGCAGGGCACCACCTTCGTCACGCGCATGGACTACCTGACGTCCTTCTTCAACGAGACCGCCTACTGTCTCGCCGTCGAGAAGCTCCTCGGCATCGAGGACGACATCACCGAGCGCGCCAAGATCATCCGGGTGCTCCTGATGGAGCTGAACCGGCTCTCCTCCCACCTGGTGTGCATCGCCACCGGCGGCATGGAGCTGGGCGCGACCACCATCATGATCTACGGCTTCCGTGATCGTGAAATGATTCTCGACCTCTACGAGCTGATCACCGGCCTGCGGATGAACCACGCGTACATCCGCCCCGGCGGACTCGCCCAGGACCTGCCGCCCGGCGCGGTCGACCAGATCCGCGAGTTCGTCAAGAAGATGCGCCGAAACCTCCCGGAGTACGACAAGCTCGCCACCGGGAACCCCATCTTCAAGGCCCGCATGGGGGACATCGGCTATCTCGACCTGGCCGGCTGCATGGCCCTCGGCGCCACCGGACCGATCCTGCGCGCCACCGGCCTGCCGCACGACCTGCGCAAGAGCCAGCCGTACTGCGACTACGAGACCTACGACTTCGAGGTCCCGACCGCCGACAGCTGCGACGCCTACGGCCGCTTCCTGATCCGGCTGGAGGAGATGCGCCAGTCGCTCGGGATCGTCGAGCAGTGCCTGGACCGGCTGGCGCCCGGACCGGTCATGGTCGCCGACAAGAAGATCGCCTGGCCCGCCCAGCTCGCCCTCGGCCCGGACGGACTCGGCAACTCCCTCGACCACATCAAGAAGATCATGGGCACCTCCATGGAGGCCCTGATCCACCACTTCAAGCTGGTCACCGAGGGCTTCCGGGTCCCGCCGGGCCAGGCCTACGCGGCCGTCGAGTCCCCCAAGGGCGAACTCGGCGTGCACGTGGTCTCCGACGGCGGCACCCGCCCCTACCGGGTCCACTTCCGTGACCCGTCCTTCACCAATCTTCAGGCCATGGCGGCGATGTGCGAGGGCGGCCAGGTCGCCGACGTGATCGTCGCCGTCGCGTCCATCGACCCCGTGATGGGAGGCGTCGACCGGTGACCACCTCTTCTTCGGAGCACGGCGTCAGCCTGGGCATGCCCGAACCGCCCGCGGCCGCCTACCCGGACGACGTACGGGCCCGCCTGGAGGCGGACGCGCGCGAGGTGATCGCGCGCTACCCGGACTCCCGCTCCGCCCTGCTGCCGCTCCTCCACCTCGTGCAGTCCGAGGAGGGCCACGTCACGCGCACCGGAATGCGGTTCTGCGCGGAGATGCTCGGCCTGACCACGGCCGAGGTCACCGCGGTGGCCACCTTCTACACCATGTACCGGCGCCGGCCCTCCGGCGACTACCAGGTCGGGGTGTGCACCAACACGCTGTGCGCGGTGATGGGCGGCGACGCGATCTTCGAGACCCTCCAGGAACACCTGGGCGTCGGCAACGGGGAGACCACCGACGACGGCAAGGTCACCCTGGAGCACATCGAGTGCAACGCGGCCTGCGACTTCGCGCCCGTCGTGATGGTCAACTGGGAGTTCTTCGACAACCAGACCCCCGCCACCGCCCGGGACCTGGTGGACGACCTGCGCGCCGGCCGGCCCGTACAGCCCACGCGCGGGGCGCGGATCTGCACCTTCAAGGAGACCGCCCGGATCCTGGCGGGCTTCCCCGACGAGCGGCCCGGAGCCGTCGAGGAGGGCGGCAGCGCCGGACCCGCCTCGCTGGCGGGGCTGCGCCTGGCCAAGGGCGAGCCCGCACCCGCGCGCGTGGTCCATCCCCGCGGACAGGAACCCCAGGACGGGCCGACCTCCCGCCAGGCCGAAGAGGAGGGGGAGTGATGAGCGTGGCAGCCGAACTCAAGGACTCCAGCCCCGAGAAGCTGCTCGCACCCGTGCTGTCGGCCTTCTGGGACGAGGACCGCTCCTGGTCCCTGGACGTCTACCGGCGGCACGAAGGGTACGAGGGGCTGCGCAAGGCGCTCGCCATGCCGCCCGACGACCTGATCGCCTACGTCAAGGAATCCGGCCTGCGCGGTCGCGGCGGCGCGGGCTTCCCGACCGGCATGAAGTGGCAGTTCATCCCGCAGGGCGACGGAAAGCCGCACTACCTGGTCGTCAACGCCGACGAGTCGGAGCCGGGCACCTGCAAGGACATCCCGCTCCTCTACGCGAACCCGCACAGCCTCATCGAGGGCATCGTGATCGCGTGCTACGCCATCAGGTCGTCGCACGCCTTCATCTACCTCCGGGGCGAAGTGGTCCCGGTGCTGCGCAGGTTGCACGAGGCCGTGCGCGAGGCCTACGCGGCGGGCTACCTCGGCGAGAACATCCTCGGCAGCGGACTGAACCTCGACCTCACCGTGCACGCCGGCGCCGGCGCGTACATCTGCGGCGAGGAGACCGCGCTGCTCGACTCGCTCGAAGGCCGCCGCGGCCAGCCGCGGCTGCGTCCCCCCTTCCCCGCCGTCGAAGGGCTCTACGCCTGTCCGACCGTGGTGAACAACGTCGAGTCCATCGCGTCGGTTCCCGCGATCCTGAAGAACGGCAAGGACTGGTTCAGGGCGATGGGCAGCGAGAAGTCCCCGGGCTTCACGCTCTACTCGCTCAGCGGCCATGTCGCGAGCCCCGGCCAGTACGAGGCCCCGCTCGGCGTCACCCTGCGCCAGCTCCTGGAGATGAGCGGCGGGATGCGCCCCGGGCACCGGCTGAAGTTCTGGACGCCGGGCGGCTCCTCCACGCCGATGTTCACAGCCGAACACCTCGACGTGCCCCTCGACTACGAGGGCGTCGGCGCCGCGGGCTCCATGCTCGGCACCAAGGCCCTCCAGTGCTTCGACGAGACCACCTGCGTGGTCCGCGCCGTCACCCGCTGGACCGAGTTCTACGCCCACGAGTCCTGCGGCAAGTGCACGCCCTGCCGCGAAGGGACGTACTGGCTGGTGCAGCTCCTGCGGGACATCGAGGCCGGCAAGGGCGCCAGGTCGGACCTCGACAAGCTCGCGGACATCGCCGACAACATCAACGGCAAGTCCTTCTGCGCCCTCGGCGACGGCGCGGCCTCGCCGATCTTCTCCTCGCTGAAGTACTTCCGCGAGGAGTACGAGCAGCACATCACGGGCCGGGGCTGCCCCTTCGACCCGGCCAAGTCGACGGCCTGGGCGGACCGCCCGGAGGTGAACGCATGACCGTGACCACCAACGCTCCCGCGGGTGGCGGAGAGGCGGCCCTCCCGCCGGAAGACCTCGTCACGCTGACGATCGACGGCATCGAGATCAGCGTGCCCAAGGGCACCCTGGTCATCCGGGCCGCCGAACAGCTCGGCATCGAGATCCCCCGCTTCTGCGACCACCCCCTGCTCGCCCCGGCCGGCGCCTGCCGGCAGTGCATCGTGGAGGTCGAGGGCCAGCGCAAGCCCATGGCCTCCTGCACCATCACCTGCACCGACGGCATGGTGGTGCGCACCCAGCTCACCTCGCCCGTCGCCGAGAAGGCCCAGCGCGGCGTGATGGAGCTGCTGCTCATCAATCACCCGCTGGACTGCCCGGTCTGCGACAAGGGCGGCGAGTGCCCGCTCCAGAACCAGGCCATGTCGCACGGCAACGCCGAGTCCCGCTTCGAGGGCCGCAAGCGCACCTACGAGAAGCCGGTACCGATCTCCACCCAGGTGCTGCTGGACCGCGAGCGCTGCGTGCTGTGCGCCCGCTGCACCCGCTTCTCCAACCAGATCGCGGGCGACCCGATGATCGAGCTGATCGAGCGGGGCGCGCTCCAGCAGGTCGGCACCGGCGAGGGCGACCCCTTCGAGTCGTACTTCTCCGGGAACACCATCCAGATCTGCCCGGTCGGGGCGCTCACCTCGGCGGCGTACCGCTTCCGCTCGCGCCCCTTCGACCTGGTCTCCTCGCCGTCGGTGTGCGAGCACTGCGCCGGCGGCTGCGCCACCCGCACCGACCACCGGCGCGGCAAGGTCATGCGGCGGCTCGCGGCCAACGACCCCGAGGTCAACGAGGAGTGGGTCTGCGACAAGGGCCGCTTCGCGTTCCGCTACGCGCAGCTCAGGGACCGCCTCGAAACCCCGCTGGTCCGCAACGCCGACGGGGTCCTGGAGCCCGCGTCCTGGCCGGAGGCGCTGGAGGCCGCCGCGCGCGGTCTGACCGCCGCCCGCTCCCGGGCCGGCGTGCTGACCGGCGGCCGGCTCACCGTCGAGGACGCGTACGCGTACAGCAAGTTCGCGCGGGTGGCCCTCGACACGAACGACATCGATTTCCGCGCACGGGTGCACAGCGCCGAGGAGGCGGACTTCCTCGCCTCCCGGGTGGCGGGCCGCGGCCGGGACATCGACGGTACGGGCGTCACGTACACCGCCCTGGAGAAGGCACCCGCCGTGCTGCTCGTCGGCATCGAGTCGGAGGAGGAGGCGCCCGGCGTCTTCCTGCGGCTGCGCAAGGCCTGGCGCGGGCACCGGCAACGGGTGTTCGCGCTGGCCACGCACGCGACCCGGGGCCTGGAGAAGGCGGGCGGCACCCTGCTGCCGGCCGCGCCCGGCACCGAGCCCGAGTGGCTGGACGCGCTCGCGAGCGGGGTCGGCCTGGAGGCACCCGGCACCCAGGCCGCCGAGGCGCTGCGCGGCGAGGGCGCCGTCATCGTCGTGGGAGAGCGGCTGGCCTCGGTCGCCGGCGGGTTCACCGCCGCCGTACGGGCCGCCACCGCGACCGGCGCCCGGCTGGTGTGGATCCCGCGCCGGGCCGGGGAGCGCGGCGCCCTGGAGGCCGGCGCGCTGCCCGCGCTGCTGCCGGGCGGCCGCCCCGCGACCGACCCGCGCGCCCGCGACGAGGTGGCCTCGGCCTGGGGCCTGACCGAACTGCCGCTGGGCTACGGCCGTGACACCGAGCGGATCATCGAGGCCGCCGCGGACGGCACCCTCGCGGCCCTGGTGGTCGCGGGCGTCGAGGTCGCCGACCTGCCCGACCCGGCCCGGGCGCGCCAGGCGCTGGACCAGGTCGGCTTCCTGGTCTCGCTGGAGCTGCGGCCCAGCGAGGTCACCGAGCGCGCCGACGTGGTCCTCCCGGTCGCCGCGGTCGCCGAGAAGGCCGGGACCTTCCTCGACTGGGAGGGCAGGGTGCGCTTCTTCGAGGCCGCGCTCAAGCCGGAACAGATGACCCGCCGCCTCGCCCCGACGGACGCGCGCGTGCTGCACATGCTGGCCGACGAGATGGACCACGTCGAAGGCGCCGGCGGACGCCGGCACCTCGGGCTGCCGGATCTGCGCACCATCCGCGCGGAGATCGACCGGCTCGGCCCCTGGGACGGGCCGCGCGCCGCCGAACCCCGGGAGCAGGCGGGCGCCGTGCCCCGCCCGGCCGCCGGGGAGGCCGTGCTCGCGGGCCACCGGCTGCTGCTCGACCAGGGACTCCTCCAGGAGGGCGACGAGGCGCTGGCCGGCACCCGGCGCGCCCCCCGCGCGCGCCTGTCGGCCGCCACGGCCGCCGAGGCGGGCCTCAAGGACGGCGCACTCCTCGCCGTCACCGGCCCCGCGGGCACCGTCGAACTCCCGCTCCAGATCAGCGAGATGCCCGACCGGGTGGTCTGGCTCCCGCTGAACTCCGTCGGCGGCGGCGTCGCCTCCGACACCGGGGCCCAGCCCGGCAACCTCGTCCGCATCGGCCCGGCGGCCTCCGCCGGGGCGGCCCCCAAGGAGGTGGAGGCATGAGCCCGTACCTCGCCGCTGAAGACCTCTCGATGTTCGGCCACGACCCCTGGTGGCTGGTCGTCGTCAAGGCCGTCTTCTGCTTCGCCTTCCTGATGGTGACCGTGCTGTTCTCCATCGTCTGGGAACGCAAGGTCGTCGCCTGGATGCAGCTGCGCATCGGGCCCAACCGGCACGGCCCCTGGGGCATGCTCCAGTCGCTCGCCGACGGCGTGAAACTGATGCTCAAGGAGGACCTGGTCGTCCGCCGCGCGGACAAGGTGGTCTACGTCCTCGCGCCGATCGTGGCGGCCATCCCGGCCTTCATGGCGATCGCGGTGATCCCGTTCGGCCCCGCCGACCACGAGGTCTCCATCTTCGGCACCCGCACCACGATGCAGCTCACCGACCTGCCGATCGCGATGCTCTACATCCTCGCGGTCGCCTCGGTCGGCATCTACGGCATCGTGCTCGCGGGCTGGAGCTCCGGATCCACGTACCCGCTCCTGGGCGGTCTGCGCTCCTGCGCGCAGATGATCTCGTACGAGATCGCCATGGGCGCCGCGTTCGCCTCGGTGTTCCTCTACTCGGGGTCGATGTCGACGTCCACCATCGTGGCCCAGCAGCACGACCGCTGGTACATCCTGCTGCTACCGGTCTCCTTCCTCCTCTACATCGTCACCATGGTCGGCGAGACCAACCGCGCCCCCTTCGACATGCCGGAGTCCGAGGGCGACCTGGTGGGCGGTTTCAACACCGAGTACTCGTCCATCAAGTTCGCGATGTTCATGCTCGCCGAGTACGTGAACATGGTGACGGTCTCCGCCGTCTCCACCACCCTGTTCCTCGGCGGCTGGCGGGCCCCCTGGCCGATCAGCACCTTCTGGGAGGGCGCCAACCACGGCTGGTGGCCGATGCTCTGGTTCGTCATCAAGGTGCAGTTGCTGCTGTTCTTCTTCATCTGGCTGCGCGGCACCCTGCCCCGGGTGCGCTACGACCAGCTGATGAAGCTCGGCTGGAAGGTCCTCATCCCGGTCTCGGTGACCTGGCTGATGCTGGTCGCCTCCGTACGGGCGCTGCGTAACGCGCACTACGACTTCGCCGACATCGCCCTCTATGTGGGCGGCGGGGTGCTCGCCCTGCTGCTGATCTCCTTCGTCGCCGACATCTTCCGCGAGAAGGCGCAGGCGGTCGAGGAGAGTGCCGCCGACCAGGGCGGGTTCGACCCGATGGCGGGCGGCTTCCCGGTGCCGCCGCTGCCCGGCCAGGAGCTGCCGCCGGTGCCCAGACGCCGCCCGCGCCGGGAGCGGGAGCTGATTGTCAGTGGCGGGCCCGACACTGTCGGTGACGGTTCGTCAGAGGGATCTTCGGATGGAAAGGAGGCGTCCGATGGCTGAGGAGCCCAAGGAGATCAAGCCCGGTTTCCAGAACCCCGTGGCCGGCTTCGGCGTGACCTTCAAGGCCATGTTCAAGAAGCGGCTGACCGAGCAGTACCCGGAGCAGAAGAAGACCACCGCTCCGCGCTTCCACGGACGGCACCAGCTCAACCGCCATCCGGACGGCCTGGAGAAGTGCGTCGGCTGCGAGCTGTGCGCCTGGGCCTGCCCCGCCGACGCCATCTACGTGGAGGGCGCCGACAACACCGACGAGGAGCGCTACTCGCCGGGCGAGCGCTACGGCCGCGTCTACCAGATCAACTACGCCCGCTGCATCCTGTGCGGGCTGTGCATCGAGGCGTGCCCCACGCGCGCGCTGACGATGACCAACGAGTTCGAACTGGCCGACTCCAGCCGCGCCAACCTCATCTACACCAAGGAGCAGCTGCTGGCCGGCCTCGAAGAGGGCATGGTCGAGGCGCCGCACTCCGTCTTCCCCGGCACCACCGAGGAGGACTACTACCGGGGCCTGGTCACCGAGGCCGCGCCCGGCACGGTCCGCCAGGTCGCCGTCTCCAAGGGGGAGAAGGAAGAGGACCAGGAGGTGGACGCATGAGCGCGCAGCTCGCCGCCTACACGACCTCCACCGGTGAGGCCTTCCAGTTCTGGGTCCTCGGCACCGTCGCGGTGATCGGCGCCCTGTGCACCGTCTTCATGAGGAAGGCCGTGCACAGCGCGCTCAGCCTCGCCGGGACCATGATCGTCCTGGCGGTGTTCTACCTCGCCAACGGCGCCTACTTCCTGGGCATCGTGCAGATCGTCGTCTACACGGGCGCGATCATGATGCTGTTCCTGTTCGTGGTGATGCTCGTCGGCGTCACGGCCGCGGACTCGCTGAAGGAGACCATCAAGGGCCAGCGCTGGCTGGCCCTGCTGTGCGGGGTCGGCTTCGGCGTGCTGCTGCTCGCCGGGATCGCCAACGCCTCCCTGACCGACTTCACGGGCACCGGCCAGGCGAATGCCAACGGCAATGTGGAGGGCCTCGCCGCCCTCATCTTCACCAAGTACGTCTTCGCCTTCGAGATCACCGGCGCCCTGCTGATCACGGCCGCCGTCGGCGCCATGGTGCTCACCCACCGCGAGCGCACCGAGCGCGCCAAGACCCAGCGCGAGCTGGCCGAACAGCGCGTCCGCGAGGGCAGGCACGTGCCGCCGCTGCCCGCCCCGGGTGTCTACGCCCGGCACAACGCGGTGGACATCGCGGGCCTGCTCCCCGACGGCACCCCGTCCGAGCTGACCGTCAGCAAGACGCTGCGCGAACGCGGCCAGATCCGGGACGTGTCCACGGAGGCGATCAACGACCTGCGGGCGCTGGAACAGCGCTCCAAGGAGCGTCTGGAGCGGACGCCGACCGAACCGGAGACGTTCAAGCGGCCCGAGGAGGCGTCGAAGTGAACCCGGTCAACTACCTGTATCTCGCGGGCCTGTTGTTCACGATCGGCGCCACCGGCGTACTGATCCGGCGCAACGCCATCGTGGTCTTCATGTGCGTCGAGCTGATGCTGAACGCCTGCAACCTCGCGTTCGTCACCTTCTCCCGGCTGCACGGCAACCTCGACGGCCAGGTCATCGCGTTCTTCACGATGGTCGTCGCCGCCGCGGAGGTCGTGGTGGGCCTCGCGATCATCGTGTCGCTGTTCCGTACCCGCCACTCGGCCTCGGTCGACGACGCCAGCCTGATGAAGCTGTAAGGGGTCGGGAGAATCGTGGAGAAACTGATCGCGCTGCTCATCGCGGCGCCCCTGCTCGGAGCGGCCGTCCTGCTGGTCGGCGGCCGGCGGCTGGACCGCGTCGGCCACTGGATCGGCACCCTGCTGTCGACCGCCTCCTTCGTGTTCGGCCTGATCTTGTTCACCGACCTGCTCGGCAAGAACGCGGAACACCGGACCCTGATCCAGCACCTGTGGACCTGGATCCCGGTGGAGGGCTTCCAGGCGGACGTCACCTTCCGCCTGGACCAGCTTTCGATGACCTTCGTCCTGCTGATCACCGGTGTCGGCTCGCTGATCCACCTGTACTCGGTCGGGTACATGGAGCACGACGAGCGGCGCCGCCGCTTCTTCGGCTATCTGAACCTGTTCCTCGCGGCGATGCTGCTGCTCGTACTCGCCGACAACTACCTCCTGCTCTACGTCGGCTGGGAGGGCGTCGGCCTCGCCTCCTACCTGCTGATCGGCTTCTGGCAGCACAAGCCCAGCGCCGCCACGGCCGCCAAGAAGGCGTTCCTGGTCAACCGCGTCGGCGACATGGGCCTGTCGATCGCGATCATGCTGATGTTCACCACGTTCGGCAGCTTCGCCTTCGGCCCGGTCTTCGGCCATGTCGACGGCGCCTCCCAGGGCAAGCTCACCGCGATCGGCCTGATGCTGCTGCTCGCCGCGTGCGGCAAGTCCGCCCAGGTGCCGTTGCAGTCCTGGCTCGGCGACGCCATGGAGGGCCCGACCCCGGTCTCGGCCCTGATCCACGCGGCGACCATGGTGACCGCGGGCGTCTATCTGATCGTCCGCTCGGCGGCCGTCTTCAACGCGGCGCCGGACGCCCAGCTCGCCGTCACGGTGGTGGGCGCGGTCACCCTGCTCTTCGGTGCGATCGTCGGTTGCGCCAAGGACGACATCAAGAAGGCGCTGGCCGGTTCGACCATGTCGCAGATCGGCTACATGGTGCTCGCCGCGGGCCTCGGCCCCATCGGCTACGTCTTCGCGATCATGCACCTGGTGACCCACGGCTTCTTCAAGGCCGGGCTGTTCCTCGGCGCGGGCTCCGTGATGCACGGCATGAACGACGAGGTCGACATGCGCGGGTACGGCGGCCTCAGGAAGTACATGCCGGTCACCTTCGTCACCTTCGGCCTCGGTTACCTCGCCATCATCGGCTTCCCGGGCCTGTCCGGCTTCTTCTCCAAGGACAAGATCATCGAGGCGGCCTTCGCCAAGGGCGGCACCGAGGGCTGGATCCTCGGCGGCGCGGCCCTGGTGGGCGCGGCCATCACCGCGTTCTACATGACGCGGGTGATGCTGATGACGTTCTTCGGCGAGGAGCGCTGGAAGAACCGGGGGACACGGTCGCCCGAGGCCCCGAGCGCCGAGCCCGCCGCCGAGCACCGCGGCGAGACCGCCGAGCCGCACCCGCACGAGTCCCCGAAGGTCATGACGATCCCGATGATCGTGCTGGCCGTCGGCTCGGTCCTCGGCGGTGGCTTCTTCAGCATCGGCGACCGCTTCCTGCACTGGCTGGAGCCGGTCACCGGGCACAGCGAGGGCCACTCCCCGGTCAGCGCCACCGAGGTCACGATCGCCACGATGGTCTGCCTGGTGATCGGCGTGGGCATCGCCTGGGCGCAGTACGGCCGCAAGCCCGTCCCGGCCGTCGCCCCGCGGGGCTCCCTGCTCACCCGGGCGGCCCGCCGCGACCTCCTCCAGGACGACTTCAACCACGTGGTCCTGGTGCGCGGCGGCGAACACCTCACGCGCTCCCTGGTCTACCTCGACCACAGCCTGGTCGACGGGGTCGTCAACGGCACGGCGGCCGGCTTCGGCGGCCTGTCCGGGCGGCTGCGCCGGCTCCAGAACGGCTTCGCCCGCTCCTACGCGGTCTCGATGTTCGGCGGCGCGGCACTCCTGGTCGCCGCGACCCTGCTGATGAGGGCGGTCTGATACCGATGTCCTTTCCCCTGTTGACAGCGACGGCGGTGCTCCCCGCCGTGGGAGCCGTCGCCACGGCCGCCGTACCGGCCGCGGGGCGCACCGCCGCCAAGTGGCTGGCCCTGCTCGTCTCGCTCGGCACGCTCGCGCTGGCGGTCACCGTCCTGGTCCGCTTCGACCCGGGCGGCGCCCGCTACCAGCTCACCGAATCCCACTCCTGGATCCGCGACTTCGGGGTGCGTTACGAGCTGGGCGTCGACGGCATCGGGGTGGCGCTGATCGCGCTGACCGCCGTACTGATGCCGTTCATCATCCTGGCGGGCTGGCACGACGCCGACCCGCTGGAGACCGGCAGCCGCCGCTGGCGCCCCACTCAGGGCTTCTTCGCGCTGATCCTGGCGGTCGAGGCGATGGTGCTCATCTCTTTCGAGGCCACCGACGTCTTCCTCTTCTACATCTTCTTCGAAGCCATGCTGATCCCGATGTACTTCCTCATCGGCGGCTTCGGGGACCGCGCCCACGCCCAGGGCGAGGAGGCGGCCGCCACCCAGCGCTCGTACGCGGCGGTGAAGTTCCTCCTCTACAACCTGGTCGGCGGTCTGATCATGCTGGCCGCGGTGATCGGCCTCTACGTGGTCGCCGGGAACTTCTCCCTCCAGCAGATCGCCGAGGCGCGGGCCAACGGCTCGCTGCACATGGCGACCAGCACCGAACGCTGGCTGTTCCTCGGCTTCTTCTTCGCCTTCGCGGTGAAGGCGCCGCTGTGGCCGCTGCACACCTGGCTGCCCAACGCCATGCAGGAGTCCACCGCCCCGGTCGCCGTCCTCATCACGGCGGTGGTCGACAAGGTGGGCACCTTCGCGATGCTCCGCTTCTGCCTCGGGCTGTTCCCGGAGGCCAGCCGGTGGGCGACGCCGGTGATCCTCGTCCTGGCGCTGATCAGCATCGTCTACGGCGCGCTGCTCGCCGTCGGACAGCGGGACATCAAGCGCCTGGTGGCGTACGCGTCGATCTCCCACTTCGGCTTCATCATCCTGGGCATCTTCGCGATGACCAGCCAGGGCCAGTCCGGCGCCACGCTCTACATGGTCAACCACGGCATCTCCACGGCCGCGCTGATGCTGGTCGCCGGGTTCCTGATCTCCCGGCGCGGCTCGCGGCTCATCGCCGACTACGGAGGGGTGCAGAAGGTCGCCCCGGTGCTCGCCGGCACCTTCCTGATCGGCGGTCTGGCCACCCTGTCGCTGCCCGGCCTCGCGCCGTTCGTGAGCGAGTTCCTCGTCCTGGTGGGCACGTTCACGCGCTACCCGGTGATCGGGATCATCGCCACCCTCGGCATCGTGCTCGCCGCGCTCTACACGCTGGTGCTCTACCAGCGCACCATGACGGGCCCGGTGAAGCCCGAGGTCTCGGCGATGCCCGACCTGCGGGTGCGTGAGGTCCTGGTCGTCGCGCCGCTGATCGTGCTGCTGATCTTCCTGGGCGTCTATCCGAAGCCCGTGACGGACATCGTCAACCCGGCGGTCCGGCACACCATGTCCGATGTCCAGAAGAAGGACCCCAAGCCCGAGGTGGAGGCGGCCAAGTGAGCACCCCAGCCGTCCACAGCCTGTGGACAACCGCGGCCGACCGCATCCCCCAGATCGGCGCGCCGAAGATCGAATACGGGCAATTGTCGCCCACGCTGATCATCATCGGTGCCGCGCTGGTCGGGGTGTTGATCGAGGCCTTCGTCCCGCGCAGGTCCCGCTACTACGCACAGGTGTTCGTCTCGGTCGTCGCCCTGTGCGCCGCGTTCGCCGCGGTCGTCGGGCTCGCCGCCGACGGGTACGGCACCACCAAGGCGCACATCGCCGCCATGGGCGCCATCGCGGTCGACGGCCCCGCCCTGTTCCTCCAGGGCACCATCCTGCTCGCGGGACTGGTGGGCCTGTTCACCTTCGCCGAGCGGCGGCTCGACCCGGCGGCGGGCGACCACCGCGTGGACTCCTTCGCCGCGCAGGCCGCCGCCGTGCCGGGCAGCGACACCGAGAAGGCCGCGGTCAAGGCCGGGTTCACCACCACCGAGGTCTTCCCGCTGCTGCTCTTCGCGGTCTCCGGCATGCTGGTGTTCACCTCGGCGAACGACCTGCTGACGCTGTTCGTCGCCCTGGAGGTCTTCTCCCTGCCGCTGTACCTGCTGTGCGCGCTGGCCCGCCGCAAGCGGCTCATGTCGCAGGAGGCCGCGGTCAAGTACTTCCTGCTCGGCGCCTTCGCCTCCGCGTTCACCCTGTTCGGCATCGCGCTGCTGTACGGCTACGCGGGCTCGGTGTCGTACGCGCGCATCGCCCAGGTGGTGGACGGCTCGGTCACCAATGTGAACCCGGCTCTGGCCAACACCATGGGCAACGACGCGCTGCTGCTCCTCGGCGGCGCCCTGCTGGTGATGGGCCTGCTGTTCAAGGTGGGCGCGGTGCCGTTCCACATGTGGACGCCCGACGTCTACCAGGGCGCGCCCACCCCGGTGACCGGCTTCATGGCGGCGGCGACCAAGGTGGCCGCGTTCGGCGCGCTGCTGCGCCTGCTGTACGTGGTGCTGCCGGGCATGCGCTGGGACTGGCGGCCGGTGATGTGGGCGGTGGCGATCGTCACCATGCTGGGCGGCGCGATCGTGGCGATCACCCAGACCGACATCAAGCGGCTGCTGGCGTACTCGTCCATCGCGCACGCCGGATTCATCCTCGCGGGTGTCATCGCCACCTCGAAGGACGGCGTGTCGTCGGTCCTGTTCTACCTGGCCGGCTACTCGTTCGTGACGATCGGCGCCTTCGCGGTGGTCACGCTGGTGCGGGACGCGGGCGGCGAGGCGACCCACCTGTCCAAGTGGGCGGGGCTCGGCCGGCGCTCCCCGCTGGTGGCGGCGGTCTTCGCGGTGTTCCTGCTGGCCTTCGCGGGCATCCCGCTGACCTCCGGCTTCGCGGGGAAGTTCGCCGTGTTCAGGGCGGCGGCGGCCGGCGGCGCGGTGCCGCTGGTGGTCATCGGTGTGATCTCCTCGGCGATCGCGGCGTTCTTCTACATCCGCGTGATCGTGCTGATGTTCTTCAGCGAGCCCAAGCCCGAGGGGCCGACGGTGGCCGTGCCGTCCCCGCTGACGATGCTGGCGATCGGGCTCGGCGTGGCGGTGACGCTGGTGCTGGGCGTGGCGCCGCAGTACTTCCTGGACCTGGCGAGTCAGGCGGGAGTGTTCGTGCGCTGAGGGTTCGTGCGCTGAGTGTTCCGTCGCGAAGGCCCCGGTTCCGCCGTGGAACCGGGGCCTTCGCGTGGTCGTTCGCGTTTGTCGTACGGTCAGCCCGGCGCGCCGGGATAGGGGCACTTCACGTCGGGGTTCCACTCGTAGAACAGGCCGCTGGGGTTCTTCTTGTAGAGCCAGGCGTGCAGCGAGTAGTGGGTCGGGATGGTCGAGTTGTGGTGAGCGGTGACCGGGCCCTCGAACTTCCGCCCGAACAGCGTGGGCCGCGCGGTGTTCTTGTCGGCCTTCACGATCCACTCCACCCCGGTGAGCCTGCGGCTGCCCTTGCCGTCGTCCTCGTAGAGCAGGGCGGCGGGCCTGACCGGGTCGAGGGAGCCGTAGAGCCGGGGGTTGATGTAGTGGTAGCCCATGGCGCCCTTGCCGTCGTTCATGTCCATGGTGCAGGGGTTGGGCTGGTACCCGGCGGCCACGGCGAGGGGGACGTACTGGTACTTCGCGGTGGCCGACAGCGTCGGCGCGAGCTGCTTCCAGACGGAGGCGTCGACGGGGCCCGGGTCGGCCCGCGCGGGGGCGGTCGCGAGGGCGAGGGCGGCGGTGGACGCGAGGGCGAGGGCGGCCTTGGTCGGGTGAGCGCGCATGGGGCGGAGCTCCTTGGGGGAGACGGGGTCGCATCGAGAAGGATGTGCCGGGGGCCTGCCATGGGCCATCGGGGGCGGCCGATCGGGTGACGGGAGGGGGAGGGGAGCGGGGACGGGAGGGGACGGGAGGGGACGGAAGGGGGAGGGGAGGGCGCGGGGCGCGGGCGTGGGCTGGATTCGCACTGGTGTTCCCGGCCTGTGGATAACTCGGGGGCTGTCGGTGCGGACCCCTATCGTTGAGGCAGTGGTCGGCAGGCGGCATGCCACGGCACACGGGGGACCGGCGGGGGACAGGACGATGGATGCGACGGGCGGGATCAGCGAGATGCCAGTGGTGACCGAGGGGCCGGGCGCGGACGCGAGCGAGGCGCTGGCCACGCTGCACCGGGTCTTCGGGTACGGCGCCTTCCGGGGCGAGCAGGAAGCGATCATCGAGCATGTGGTGGCGGGCGGCGACGCCCTGGTCCTCATGCCCACCGGCGGCGGCAAGTCGCTGTGCTACCAGATCCCGGCCCTGGTCAGACCCGGCACAGGCGTGGTGGTCTCGCCGCTGATCGCGCTCATGCAGGACCAGGTGGACGCCCTGCGCGCCCTCGGTGTGCGGGCCGGGTTCGTCAACTCCACGCAGGACTTCGACGAGCGGCGGACCGTCGAGGCCGAGTTCCTGGCCGGCGAGCTGGACCTGCTCTACCTGGCGCCGGAGCGGCTGCGCCTGGACAGCACCCTGGACCTGCTCTCGCGCGGCAAGATCTCCGTCTTCGCGATCGACGAGGCGCACTGCGTCGCCCAGTGGGGCCATGACTTCCGCCCCGACTACCTCGCGCTGAGCCTGCTCGGCGAGCGCTGGCCGGACGTCCCGCGCATCGCCCTGACGGCCACCGCGACCCGGGCCACCCACCAGGAGATCACCCAGCGGCTGAACCTGCCGGCGGCCCGCCACTTCGTCGCCAGCTTCGACCGGCCCAACATCCAGTACCGGATCGTGCCCAAGGCCGACCCGCGCAAGCAGTTGCTCGCCTTCCTGCGGGAGGAGCACCAGGGCGACGCGGGCATCGTGTACTGCCTCTCGCGTAACTCGGTGGAGCGGACCGCGGAGTTCCTCAGCGCCAACGGCATCGAGGCGGTGCCGTACCACGCGGGCCTGGACGCGGGCACGCGTGCGGCGCACCAGTCCCGGTTCCTGCGCGAGGACGGCCTGGTCGTGGTGGCGACCATCGCCTTCGGCATGGGCATCGACAAGCCCGACGTGCGCTTCGTGGCCCACCTGGACCTGCCCAAGTCCATCGAGGGCTACTACCAGGAGACCGGCCGCGCGGGCCGCGACGGCCTGCCGTCCACGGCCTGGATGGCGTACGGGCTGAACGACGTGGTGCAGCAGCGCAAGCTGATCCAGTCCGGCGACGGCGACGAGGCGTTCCGCCGCCGGGCCGCCGCCCATCTGGACGCGATGCTCGCGCTGTGCGAGACCGCCGGGTGCCGGCGCGGTCAGCTGCTCGCCTACTTCGGCCAGGAACCCGCCCCGGCGGGCTGCGGCAACTGCGACACCTGCCTGACCCCGCCGGAGACCTGGGACGGCACCGTCGCCGCCCAGAAGGTGCTGTCCACAGTGGTGCGGCTGCAACGGGAGCGCGGGCAGAAGTTCGGCGCGCTCCAGATCGTGGACATCCTGCTCGGCAAGCGCACCGCCAAGGTGATCCAGTTCGACCACGACCAGTTGTCCGTCTTCGGCATCGGCCAGGACCTCGTCGAGGGCGAGTGGCGCGGCGCCATCCGGCAGCTGCTGGCCCAGGGACTCCTCGCGGTCGAGGGGGAGTACGGCACGCTGGTGCTCACCCAGGAGAGCGGCTCGGTGCTGCGAGGGGAGCGGGAGGTGCCGCTGCGCAAGGAGCCGAAGAAGCCGGCCCTCTCCCGGTCGGGGTCGGGGTCGGGGTCCGGCGGTTCCGGCCGGGGCGGCGGCAAGGCCAAGGCCGCCGTGGCCGAGCTGCCCGAGGAGCTTCAGCCCGCCTTCGAGGCGCTGCGCGTCTGGCGTACCGGCCAGGCCCGGGAGCAGGGCGTGCCGCCGTACATCATCTTCAACGACGCCACCCTGCGCGCGATCGTCTCCCGCATGCCGGGTTCGGTGCGGGACCTGGCCACGGTCAGCGGGGTCGGCGAGAAGAAGCTGGCGACGTACGGCGAGGAGGTGCTCGCCGTGCTGGCTTCCCTGGACGGATCCGGCACGCCCGCCGCGGAGCCGCTCGCCGCCGAGCCGCCTGCTCCGGGGGAGTCACCGGAGGACGACTGGCCGGGCCCGGGGGACGAGCCGGAGCCGGACGACTGGATATAGCCGGGCTCAGGGCGCCCGTGCCGCGGCTCAGGACAGCGCCTTCAGCCCCGGCGCGAAGGTGATCAGCAGTGGGAGGAGCGGCACCAGCGCGGCGACCGTCGTCGTCAGGGCGCGATGACGGCGCAGCAGCCGCGGGGGCGGTGCCAGCAGGCGGTCGACCCGCTCGCCGAGCAGGCGGCGGCTGGAGGCGCAGGACAGGACGCCCCGGTGCTGGTTCAGCTCGATCAGCGCGAGGGCGGTGGTCAGGTGGCCGCAGCGCCGGGAGGCGGTGTCGTCGGCGGCCAGTTCCACCAGGCGGTGCGTCTGGTCGCGGAAGTGGGCGAAGAGCGGCACCCGGGGAAAGCCCGAGGCGAGCGCCGTGGACAGGTGCAGCAGCCAGTCGTGGTGGGCGCGCGCGTGGCCGCGCTCATGGGTGAGGACCGCGTCGAGCTGGTGTCCGGTGAGGCGGTGCAGCGCGCCGGTGGTGACCACCAGCTGCGGGGGATGCCCCGGCATCCACCAGGCGTCCGGGTACTCGTCCTCCAGGACCAGCATCGGGCCCCGCGCCACCGGCAGTCCGGCGGGCAGGTCGGGGGCGCGTTCGCGTAGCTGGGCCCGCGCCTGGCCGCGGCTGCGGCGGGCCTCGACCAGTTCCCGGCCGAGCATCGCGGTGGTCCAGGCGGCGCCGCAGGCCAGCAGGACGGTGAGGACGGCGGCCCACACCGGCGCCGCGGAGAGGTCGTAGGCGGCGGTGACGGCGGGCGGCGCCGGGGCGAACACATGGTCGCGCACGGTGTGGAAGACCGCCGCGGCGCCCAGCGTCAGCGCGGCCAGACAGCACAGCAGGACGGTGGCGACCAGGCACTGCCACACCCACAGCGCGACCACGGGTTCCCGGTCGGGCCAGTCGGCCCGGGTCAGCGCGCGCGGGGCCGGCCCGGCCGCCGTCAGGGCGACGACGGTGAGCAGGAGCAGGCAGACGGTCATGCCGGGGCTCCGGTTCCTGATCCGAGAGGGGTTCGGGTATGGGTGGTACGAAGCCGGGCGGGGCGCGCGGGCGGCCGCCGCGGGTGGTGCGTGCTGCCGCCAGTATGACGAAGAGGGGCGCCGCGAGGCAGGTGTCGGGGCCGAACCGTCCGCTCCCGTCCCGCCGCGCGGCGCCCGCCGCCGGCTCAGGCCGAGGGCACGATCCGCCCGGTCACCTCACCGAGGCCCACCCGGCCCCCGTCCGCCCCGGGTGCCCAGGCCGTCATGGTGACCACGTCGCCGTCCTCCAGGAAGGCGCGCTTGCCGTCGGGGAGTTCGAGGGGGTCGCGCCCGTTCCAGGTCAGCTCCAGCAGGGAGCCGCGCTGGCGTTCCTCGGGCCCGCTCACGGTGCCGGAGCCGTACAGGTCGCCGGTGCGCAGGGAGGCGCCGTTGACGGTCATCTGGGCGAGCTGCTGGGCGGCGGTCCAGTACATGGTGGAGAAGGGCGGCTCGGAGACCACCTCGCCGTTGATGGCCACGGAGATCCGCAGGTCGTAGCCGCCGGGCTCGATGCCGGGGGCCGCGTCGTCCAGGTAGGGCAGCAGCGGGTGGGTGCGCTCGGGCGGGGTCACCCGCGCGTGCTCCAGGGCGTCGAGCGGGGTGATCCAGGCCGACACGGAGGTCGAGAAGGACTTGCCGAGGAACGGGCCGAGGGGGACGTACTCCCAGGCCTGGATGTCCCGCGCGGACCAGTCGTTGAGCAGGCACAGCCCGAAGACGTGCTCGCGGTAGTCGCCGAGCGCGACCGGGGTCCCCTGCTCGCTGGGCACGCCGACCACGAAGCCGACCTCGGCCTCGATGTCCAGCCGGATCGAGGGGCCGAACACGGGCGCCGGGTCGGCGGGGCCCTTGCGCTGCCCGGAGGGCCGTACGACGTCCGTGCCCGAGACCACGACCGTGCCGGAGCGGCCGTGGTAACCGATCGGCAGGTGCTTCCAGTTGGGGGTGAGGGAGTCCGCGGCGTCCGGGCGGAAGATCTTGCCGACGTTGCGGGCGTGGTTCTCCGAGGCGTAGAAGTCGACGTAGTCGGCGACCTCGAAGGGCAGGTGCAGGGTCACCTCGGACAGCGGGTGGAACAGGGGTTCCAGCGTCTCGCGGTGGGCGGGGTCGGTGACCCAGGAGGTGAGCGCGCCGCGCACCTCGGTCCAGGCCGCGCGCCCGGCCGCCAGCAGCGGGTTGAGGGTGGGGCGGGCGAGCAGCGCCTGGTGCGGCGAGCCGAGGGCGGCGGCCGCGGCGCCCGCGTCGAGGACCTGGTCCCCGAGCCGGACGCCGACCCTGCGCTCCCGGCTGCCGGAGGGCGAGAACACGCCATAGGGAAGGTTGTGCGGACCGAAGGGGTCGCCCTCGGGGACGTCGAAGGGGGGCATGGGGTACTGCCTCGCTCTCATCCAGGCCATGCATGGCGATGCGTTCCATGTGGTCAGGCCACACGTTACGGCCGGGATACCGGTCTTGGGCAGTGGCCAGGGGGTTGCCACCGTAGTGCCTCAAGAGTTCGTAATGTCCGAATAGCTGCTTCGGCGGCGGCAGTTCCGGCCCGGCGGCCTTCCGGGAACGGGGACGCGGCGCGCAAGTACGGGGAATGGCACGGGAGTCGGTGGAGGGCGCGGGTCCGTATTCTCTGATCATGGCACCCTCCCCCGCGTACGCACTGATCGCCACCGACCTGGACGGGACGCTGCTGCGCGGCGACGACACCGTCTCCGAGCGCACGCTGACCGCGCTCGCGCGGGCGACGCGGGCCGGGGCCCGGCACCTGGTGGTCACCGGCCGCCCGGCTCCCAGAGTGCGCCCCCTGCTGGCCGCCCTCGGCAGTACGGGGCTCGCGGTGTGCGGACAGGGCGCGCAGGTCTACGACGCCGGGACCGGCCGTCTGGTGTCGTCGGTCCGGCTGGACCGGGAGCTGGCCGAGACCGCGCTCGGCAAGATCGAGGCCGAGGTGGGCCAGGTGTTCGCGGCCGTCGACCAGGACGGCACGGACGGGCTCACCCTGATCGAGCCCGGCTACCGGATGCCTCACCCGACCCTGCCCGCGGTCCGGGTGGCCCGGCGCGCCGAGCTGTGGCGGGCGCCGATCAGCAAGGTGCTGCTGCGCCATGCCGCCCTCTCGGACGACGAGTTGGCGGCGGTGGCGCGCTCGGTGGTGGGCTCGCTGGCCACGGTCACCATGTCGGGGCCCGGGACCGTGGAGCTCCAGCCGTGCGGGGTGACCAAGGCGACCGGCCTCGCGCTGGCCGCCGAGCGGCTCGGGGTCCCCGCGGAACGGGCCCTGGCCTTCGGCGACATGCCCAACGACATCCCGATGTTCCGCTGGGCGGCGCACGGGATCGCGATGGCGAACGCCCACCCCGAGCTGAAGGCGGTCGCCGACGAGGTCACGACGTCGAACGAGGACGACGGCATCGCCGTCGTCCTCGAAAGGCTGTTCCCGGCCGGGTGACCGGGAACAGCGGTGGTGCCACGGGCTTCCACGGCTCACGCCGTTGCGGCCCGGGGCCGGTCAGTAGGCGCCGAAGACGTTGTCGATCGAGCCGTACCGGTGGGCGGCGTAGTTGCAGGCGGCGGTGATGTTGGCGACCGGGTCGTAGATGTTGAACGAGGTTCCGGCCACGTGGTACGCGTTGAAGGTCGGGTCGATCACCTGGAGCAGACCCTTGGACGGTATGCCCTTGGCCGCGTTGGAGTCCCACAGGTTGATGGCGTTCGGGTTGCCCGAGGACTCCCGGATGATGTTCCGGTAGATGCCGTTGTAGGAGCCCGGGATGCCCTTCTCGGCCATGATCGCGCGGGACTCGCGGATCCAGCCGTCGAGGTTGTTCGGGTACCCGGCGGGGGTGGTGGCGGCCGAGGTGGTGCCGGTGGCGGCGGACGCGGTGGCGGCGCCCACGAGCGGCATGGCGAGCACGGCGGCGCCGGTGCCGGCGACGGCGATCAGACGGACGAGACGGTTGGCACGGGTGCGGCGCGGCTGAACGGCAGCAGGCATGGGGTGTTCCTCTCCTACGCCTGCGAGGTGAGCTGTCGGGTTCGGGCGGGGAGGTGCCCGGCCGCGCCTGGTGAGAGGCGTGGCTATACCCCAGCCGTCCCGGTGCGAACACGCGGTTCGGCGACTTACCTGGGTCCCCCGCTCCTGCCGTACGAATGAGTTCGTCGATGGGTTTACAGGCGGCGGCAGGATTAGGCGTCCGCCTGATGGGTCGGGAACGTATGCGAGAGCACATGTCGGGAACAAGTGCCAGATTGATACATCGCGGCATTTGACCTTGATCATCAGCCTATGGGGTACTTGATCCTTTGCGACTGCCAACGCTCAACTCGCTTGCCGCGCAAGGCGGGAAGGGGTGTTGGCGGGCGTTCGTCGGGAAGGCGTTCGGGTGACCCAACTCACGAAATGGCAAACTACGTTAAATCGGGCATAGGGGATTCGTCCCTCGGTGGGGTGGAGTCGGTACTCCGCTCACCTCTGGGGTCGCGACGAAGTTCCAGATTTCCTGTTAAGTCAATAAATGTCTGTTGCCATCATCCGATCAGAGGTATGTCGGCCATGATCCGATACCGCCCAGGCTGGACGGGTGGGCGCTATCGGTGATCGAAACCGGACCGGATACGCTGACTTGAGTGATGGCAGCGACCTATCGACAAACCGCGTAATCGCCAGCAGACACCAGCAGACAGGAGACCCCTCGTGACCGTCGTCGGGCCGTTCGGGCTGAGCGTGCGGGACCAGGCTCTCGAAGCCGATGTCCAGGCCGGATTGGCGGCTGTCGAGGAAGGCCTGCTAGAGGCCACGAAGAGCGAGGTCCCGTTCATCACGGGGGCCGCCCAGCACCTCGTACGGGCCGGCGGGAAGCGTTTCAGGCCGCTGCTCGTGATGCTCGCGGCGCAGTTCGGCGACCCCTACGCGCCCGGTGTGGTGCCGTCGGCCGTGGTCGTGGAGCTGACCCACCTGGCCACGCTGTACCACGACGACGTCATGGACGAGGCCGCCGTACGCCGGGGCGTGGACAGCGCCAACACCCGCTGGGGCAACTCCGTCGCGGTGCTCACCGGCGACTTCCTCTTCGCCCGCGCCTCCCAGATCCTCGCCGACCTCGGCCCCGAGGCGGTCCGGGTCCAGGCCCTCGCGTTCGAACGCCTGGTCACCGGCCAGATCCTGGAGACCGCCGGCCCCTCCGACGGCCGCGACCCGGTCGAGCACTACCTCGACGTGCTCGGCGGCAAGACGGGCTCGCTGGTCGCGGTGTCCTGCCGGTTCGGCGCGATGATGTCCGGCGCCGACGAGACGGTCGTGGACGTGCTCACCCAGTACGGCGAGCGGCTCGGCGTGGCCTTCCAGCTCGCCGACGACGTCCTGGACATCGCCTCCGAGTCCCGCGAGTCCGGCAAGACCCCCGGCACCGACCTGCGCGAGGGCATCCCGACCCTGCCCGTCCTGCGACTGCGCGAGCGGGCCGCCCGGCTCGGCCTGCCCGAGGACCTCGCCCTGTGCGAGCTGCTGGACTCCGACCTCAGCGACGACGCCCGGCTCGCCGAGGCCCTGGCCACGCTGCGCGCCCACCCCGCCCTGGAACAGGCCCGCCGGGACACCGTGCGGTACGCGGAGGAGGCGCGCGCCGCGCTCGCGCCGCTGCGGGAGTGCGACGCCAAGGTGGCACTGATGGAGCTGTGCGACGCGGTGGTCCACCGGGCAGGTTGACCGGCGGTGACCGGCACCCGTTCGGCGCCCACCGGATGGCCGTACCCGGACGCCTGCCGCATCCTGCCCGTAGGGATGCGTTCGAGCCCCTGTCGCACCCCTAGGGGTGCCCCGTGCGTGTCATACCGCAGTCGTACGCCGAGTTGGCTCCGTGGTCTGACGATTCCTCACCGCGGATTTGGTCGTATGGACACCACGGACATCACCAATCCTCACCGATTCGGGTGAGAATGGCGGCTCGGGTGGACCAACGTGAGGGCAGCCGCCGCCGACGACGGAGGTAAGGCACACATGGCACCGTACGAATCCGACGACGCAGTGGGCGCCGCGCGGGACGAGGAGACACGCTCGGGCCGGCGCAAGGCCGCGCGGTACGCCGTCCCGGTCGCGGTGGTGGGGGTGGCCGCGGCCACCATCGGGCTGGTCCCGGCGCTCGCCGACTCCGGCGACCCCGACCTGCCCAAGGTCACCGCGCAGCAGCTCATCGACAAGATCGCCAAGTCGGACGTGCAGCAGCTGTCCGGCACCGTGAAGATCAGCACCGACCTCGGCCTGCCCGACCTCGGCGGCCTGGAGAGCGGCCTCGCCTCCGGCCTGACCCAGGGCTCCGGCTCCGGCTCCGCGGCCGACCCGCGGTCCCGGCTGACCGAGCTGGTCTCCGGCACGCACACCCTGCGGGTCGCGGCCGACGGCCCGGACCGGCAGAAGCTGTCGCTCCTGGAGCAGGGCTCCGAGTACAGCGTCATCCACAACGGCAAGGACGTCTGGGGCTACGACAGCAAGAGCGGCCAGGTCTCCCACGGCACCGAGGCCGCCGCGGGCAAGGACCGCCGGGCCGAGCCCCCGGCCACGCCCGGGGACTTCGCCGAGCAGGCGCTGAAGGCGGTGGACGACACCACGTCGGTGACCGTCGACGGCACCGCCCAGGTCGCCGGGCACGACGCCTACAAGCTGCTGATCAAGCCCCGGCAGTCCGGCACCACGGTCGGCGCGATCAGCATCGCCGTCGACGCGAAGACCGGCATGCCGCTGAAGTTCACGCTGACCCCGAGGAGCGGCGGCGCCGCCGTGCTCGACGCGGGCTTCACCGAGGTCTCCTTCGCCCGGCCCGCCGCCTCGACGTTCGACTTCACCCCGCCGAAGGGCGCGAAGGTCACCGAACAGAAGGACGGAAAGGGCCCGGACGAGGGCGCCGCGAAGCCCGGCTCGGGCAAGGGCCTGGAGGGCGAGGGCGCCAAGGGCCTGGAGGGCACCAAGGGCGCGTCCGGCGGCACCGTCCTCGGCAAGGGCTGGACCTCCATCGCCACCTTCGACACCGGTGCCAAGGGCGGCCTGCCCACCGGTGCCAAGGGCAGTGACCTCGGCGGCGTCCTCGGCTCGCTGGGCGACAAGGTCTCCGGCAAGTTCGGCAAGGGCACGGTCTTCTCCACCCGCCTGATCAACGCCCTGATCACCGACGACGGCAAGGTCTACGCCGGCGCGGTCACCAAGGACGCGCTGGTGAAGGCGGCGAACGCGGGCAAGTAAGCGGTACCGAGTCGAGGGGGGAAGCCGATGGACCCGGTCCGGCCCGGGGCGGCGGACGGCGTGATCGCCACGCGCGGCCTCACCAAGCGCTACCGGGGCGGACAACTCGCCGTGGACGGTCTCGACCTGACCGTCCCCGCGGGCAGCGTCTTCGGCTTCCTCGGCCCGAACGGCTCGGGCAAGACCACCACCATCCGCATGCTGATGGGACTGATCGAGCCGACCTCCGGCACGGCCCACGTCCTGGGCCTGCCCATGCCGGGGGCCGCCCGCACCGTCCTGCCGCAGGTCGGGGCGCTCATCGAGGGCCCCGCCCTGTACGGCCACCTCTCCGGCCGGGACAACCTGCTGCGCTACGACGCCGCCGACCCGACCGCCGACCCACGCACCCGGCACGCCCGGGTCGCCGGCGCGCTCGACCGGGTGGGCCTCGCGGCCGCCGCGGGCAAGCGGGCGAAGGCGTACTCGCTCGGCATGAAGCAGCGCCTGGGCCTGGCCGCCGCGCTGCTGCGGCCCCGTCGGCTGCTGGTCCTGGACGAGCCGACCAACGGCCTGGACCCGCAGGGCATGCGCGAGATCCGCGGCCTGATCAGGGAACTGGCCGCCGACGGCACCACCGTCTTCCTCTCCTCCCACCTCCTCGACGAGATCGAGCAGGTGTGCACCCACGCGGCCGTGATGGCCCACGGCCGGCTCCTCGCCCAGGGCGCGACGGCCGACCTCGCGGCCGGGGCGCGCGACCGACTGGTGGTGACCACCCCGGATCCGGCGGAAGCCGCCCGGGTGCTGAAGGAGCGGGGCGCCACGGACGTCACCGCCGACGGCGACCGGGTCACCGGCGAGCCGCCGGCCCAGGACCTCGCCGAGGTGAACGCGGCCCTGGTCGCGGCGGGCGTCCGGGTGCGGGGGTTCACCCTCCGGCGGGCTTCCCTGGAGGACGCGTTCATGGCGCTGACCGGAGAGGGTTTCGATGTCGCGGGCTGACACAGGGGCCGCGACCGCCGAGCGGCGGCCCCACCCCCTCTGGACCCTGGGCCTCCTGCGCAGCGAACTGCTCACCACACTGCGCCGCCGGCGCACCCTCGTGCTGCTCGGGGTGCTGGCGGCGGTGCCGGTGCTCGCCGGGGCCGTGGTGAAGGTCCGGACGCGGGGCGGCGGCGGGGACGCCACCGGCGCGGCCGGACCCGCCTTCCTCGGCCAGGTCACCCACAACGGCCTGTTCCTGGTGTTCACCGCGCTGGCCGCGACGCTCCCGTTCTTCCTGCCGATGGCGATCGGGGTCGTCGCGGGCGACGCGATCGCGGGCGAGGCCGACGCGGGCACCCTGCGCTACCTCCTGGTCGCCCCGGCCGGCCGGACCCGCCTGCTGCTCGTCAAGTACGCGACGGTCGTGGCGTTCTGCCTGCTGGCCACGCTGGTGATCGCCGCCTCCGCGCTGCTGGTCGGCGCGCTGCTCTTCCCGCTCGGCGACCTGATGACGATCTCCGGCACCACCATCGGCTTCACCGACGGCCTCCTGCGGGCCCTGCTGATCGCGCTGGTGGTGGCCGCGTCCCTGGTCGGCGTGGCGTCCCTCGGCCTCTTCGTCTCCACCCTCACCAGCAGCGGCATCGCGGCGATGGCGGCGACCGTCGGACTGGTCGTCACCGCCCAGATCCTCGACCAGTTCCCCCAGTTGCACGCCGTGCGGCCGTACCTCTTCTCCCACTACTGGCTGTCCTTCGCCGACTTGCTGCGCGACCCCGTCTACTGGCACGACCTCAGCCGCGGCCTCGGCCTCCAGGCCCTGTACGCGGCGGTGTTCGGGTCGGCGGCCTGGGCGCGGTTCACCACGAAGGACATCACCACGTAGCCGAACCGGCCACCGCCAGCAGCAGTTCCTCGCGTCCGGGCGCCGCCACGAGCTGCACCCCCACCGGGCATCCGTCGCTGCCGAGCCCCGCCGGGAGGCTGAGCGCCGGGTGCCCGCTGAGGTTGAACGCCCAGGTGAGGGCGGTGGAGTAACGGTTTCCCGGGCCGTCGTGGCCGTGGGCTGGGCAGGGCGTGGTGGGGGTCAGCAGGAGGTCGGCGCGGCGGAAGAGGGCGGCGAGGCGGCGGTCGTTGGCGGCGCGGACGCGTTCGGCCGTACGGAGGGCACGGTCGCGGTCGCCGTTGCCGTTACTGCCGTCGCCGTCGCCGTCGCCGTCGCCGTCGGCGCGCAGGGCGAGCCAGGCGGGGGCCGGGTCTTCGAGGCGCGGGGGCGGGCCGGGCAGGAGTCGTACGGCTCCCACGGCGGCGAGCCGGCGGGCGGCGGCGTGGGCGAGCGCGACGGGCTCGGGGTCGGGGTCGGCGAAGCCGAGGTCGGGCGACCACAGGGCGGTGGGCACGCGGGCCCCGGGGGCGCCGGGCGCTTCCGGCGTCTCGGTCCGCCCGGTCATCACCCGCCAGTACGCCTCCGCGTCCGCGACGCACCGGGCCAGGACACCGGGCGCCGCGAGCCCCGTGCGGTCGGCGGACGGGAACCGCCCGTTGGTCGCCTTCAGCCCGACCACCCCGCACCACGCGGCCGGGATCCGCACCGACCCCGCCCCGTCGGTGCCGGTGGCCAGCGGCACGAGCCCGGCGGCCACGGCAGCGGCCGAACCCGCCGAGGAACCGCCGGGCGTACGGTCGTACCGCCAGGGGTTGACCGTACGGCCGTACCGCCCGAGCCCCCATGTCTTCCAGGGAGTTCCCGGGCCGGGTACGGCGGTGGCCCCCACCGGGACGCATCCGGCGGCGATCAGCGGCCCCGCCCCGCGCAGCCCGTGCCGCCCCTTCACCCCGATCGGCACCCCGGCCAGCGGCGGCCGTTCCCCCGCCGCGATCCGCTCGTCCACCGCCCGCGCGCCCCGCAGCGCGTCCTCCTCCCACACCTCCGCGAAGGCGCACAGCACCGGGTCGACGCGCTCGATCCGCGCCAGCGCGGCGGTGACCGCGCCGACGGCCGTCGAGGTGCTGGCGCGGACGGCCGCGGCGATCTCCCGTGCGGTGCTCATGGGCCGTCTCTCCCTCCGCGTAGCCTCGTTGAACAGCACATCCGCGACGCCCGTCGCGGTTCCCGGCCACTCAGGGGCCGTTGGGACGAGGCTGTGACGTCGTGGTGACGCGCAGGCGGGGATGGAGCGGACAGACTGGTTCGCAGGACGCGTACGGCCGGTGCGCGGCGCGGGGGGAGTGAGGAAGGACCGATGGCTCGACTGAGCTTCGAGAAGAAGCGGGCGCCGGGGCCCGTGGCGCACCCGGCGGCGGTGCCCGTCCGGGTGTACGGCGCGGGCGGCGCGTCCGTGGGCGGGGCGGCGGTGGTGGCGGCGCCGGGCGAGGAGATCCAGCAGGCCGTCCTGAACCACCTCCAGCGCCTCGCCATCAGCCTCGGCACCCCCATACGGGCCACGGTCCAGGACGACCGCGCCGGCTGCGTCGTCCCGCTGGAGGTCTCGGCGGACGGCTCCAGCCGGGTCACGGGCAAGGCGGTACGGGTGGCTCCGCCGGAGGCTCCGGAGTTCCTCCGGGCACCGAGGGGGGAGTTCGGCCCGGCGCCGGTCATGGACGTGCCGACGCCCGACGAGACCGAGACCGAGCCCGAGCCCGCGCCGGTCGCGGCCGCTGTCCAGCCTGCCGTGGACGCCCCCGCGCCGCTCACCGTGGCGCCCGCCCCGGAGGCTCCCGAGACCACCGACTGGCCCATCGAGTCCGCCGCCGCGACCACCGCCACGCCCACCCCGCCGCGCGGCTTCGACGCCGTGGCCGAAGAGGTGCTCGGAGACGGGCCGGTGACGGAGACCGTGGAGGGGGCCGAACTGCTCACCGAGCCGATGACGCGGATCAACGAGGCCGTGCGGGCGGGCCGGATCGAGGACGCGATGGAACTCGTCGAGCGCACGGTCGGCGAGGCGGCCACCGTCCTCGGCGCCGGCCACGCCGAGGTGCTGCACCTGCGTGAGCTGGCCGCCTACATCGCCTACCTGGCGGGCGAACCGGTCCGCGCCTGCCGGCTCTCCCTGGACCTCGCCCGCCTGCGCCGCTCCGCGCGGGACGCCGACGCCGCGTACGGCAACGTGCAGAGCGCCTCGACCGCCTGGCGTGCCGTACGGGACCCGGAGGAGGGGCTGCGGCTGGGCCGCGACCTGATAGACCTCTGGGTCGACCTCGCCGCCGAACCGGGGCCCGCCGCCGACGACCCCCGTCCCCTGGAATCCGCCCGCGCCCGCATGCTCCGCCTCACCGACCGGGCGTCCCGGGCCTCCCGCACGGCCGAGCACGGAGCCGCGTAACCGCCCGGCGCGCGCGAGGGGAAACGATCAGGCGTCCACCGGAGCCTCGCCCGGAGTCTCCGTCCGGGGCGCGTCGCTGGGTGCGTTCCGGGGCGTACCGGCCCGCGCCCCCGGAATCCTCGCCGCCAGGACCCGCTCGGGCCTGCGCGACGAGTGCAGCGCGTTGGCCGTGAGCAGGAGCAGCGCCACCCAGACCAGGGCGAAGCCGGCCCACTGCTCGGGGGGCATGGACTCGTGGAAGTAGAGGATGCCCAGCAGGAACTGGAAGACGGGGGCCAGGTACTGCAACAGGCCCAGGGTGGACAGCGGGACCCGGATCGCCGCCGCGCCGAAGCAGACCAGCGGGAGGGCGGTGACGGCGCCGGTGGAGACGAGCAGCGCCGTGTGGCCCGCGCCCTCGGTCGTGAAGGTGGAGTGCCCGTGCGCGCCGAGCCAGAGCAGATAGCCGAGCGCGGGCAGGAACTGGATCGCGGTCTCGGCGGCCAGTGACTCGACGCCGCCGAGCCCGACCCGCTTCTTCACCAGCCCGTAGGTCGCGAAGCTGAACGCGAGGCAGAGCGAGATCCACGGCGGGCGGCCGTAGCCGATGGTCAGGATGACGACCGCGGCGAGACTGGTCGCCACCGCCGCCCACTGCACGGGCCGCAGCCGCTCCTTCAGCAGCAGCACGCCCATGGCGATGGTCACCAGCGGGTTGATGAAGTACCCGAGGGACGCCTCCACCACATGGCCGGCGTTCACGGCCCAGATGTACACGCCCCAGTTGATGGTGATCACCGCGGCGGCCAGGACGACCAGCGCCAGCCGGCGCGGCTGACGCAGGAGTTCCCCTGCCCAGGCCCAGCGCCGGACGAACAACAGGGCCGCGGCGACGAAGAGCAGCGACCACACCATCCGGTGGGCCAGGATCTCCGCCGCCCCCGCGGGCTTCATCAGCGGCCAGAACAGGGGGACCAGGCCCCACATGCCGTAGGCGGCGAAACCGTTCAGCAGACCTATGCGGTGCTCACCCTTGGACGTCCCGGGCACGGGCCCTCCCTCTGCTTTCTCCATGCGCCGGCGTGCGCGCGGGGAAGAAGGTAACGCCGCACGCCCTCACCTGTCATGTCCGTATCGGCATACGGTCATGACAGCCGGGGGTGGAGGGAACGGCGGCGCCGGGAGTGGTCCGAGGGGCCGGGGCCCGGACATGCGCCGAGGCCCGGGACGGATGTCCCGGGCCTCGTGGAGCGGTGGAGCGGTGAACCGTCAGCCGACGACCGTCCAGGTGTCGCCGCCCGCGAGCAGCGCGGCCAGGTCGCCCTTGCCCTTTTGCTCGACCGCGGTGTCCAGTTGCTCGGTCATCTGCTCGTCGTAGACCGGCCGCTCGACCGAGCGGAACACGCCGATGGGGGTGTGGTGCAGGGTGTCGGGGTCGGCCAGGCGGGAGAGGGCGAAGGCGGTGGTGGGGGTGGCGGCGTGGGCGTCGTGGACGAGGAGGTCCGCCTCGTTGTCGGCCGTGACGGTGACCACGTC